>JAFQAT010000070.1 GCA_017399865.1 Bacteroidales bacterium
CGGAGCCGTGGCATTGGCTTCCTGCGACAAGAATGAGCCGAATGTATTTGACGATAAGGATGCTTTCGTAGCGTTTGACGCTGTGTCTGTAACTTATGCTGAGGATTATTCAAAGGATGGCGCTACATTCAAGATTCCTGTTACCCTCGCTTCTGTAAAGGGACTTGAGGAGACAGTGAAGTTTGAAGTTGTTACTCCAGAGCAGAAAGGTGCCGTAGCAGGTGTAAACTACGAGCTTCTTTCAACTACCGGTGTTCTCTCTTTCAATGCAGAGAACCGTACCCAGTATATCGAGTTCAAGACCATGCCAGATGGTGAGTACACCGGAGACCTCAAATTCTCTGTGAAGCTTCTCCCAAGCGAGACTCTTCCTGTAGGTTCTGAGTCAGAGTGTACTGTCACTATCTCTGATATCGACCACCCTCTTACATTCATCCTGGGTGATTTCACTGCATCTGGAACAGACTATTGGGATGGCCCTGCGACTTGGACAATCACTATTCACAAGGATGCCGAGGACGATCATAAGGTATGGTTTGACAATCTTTATAATAACCCTGGTTGGGTAGCTCCTGATACTAGATTCTATGGTGTTGTAAATGATGATAAGACTTCAATCAACATTCCATTCGGACAGGAGACCGAGTATAAGTACAGCAATGGTATGCCTGTGGTTCTTTGGGGATTGACTTCAGATTTGTACTCTATTGAAACCGGATCTATGGATGTTGCTATCATTGTTGAAGATTCGAAGGTATCTCTCGACTTTGGTGACGAAAGTGGTTTCTGGGTAAGAATCAAGGATACAGGTAACCTCGGTATCATCCTCCCTGGTATAACAGCCGTTAAAAACTAAATGCTGAATCATTATGAAGAAGATATTATTCGCAATACTTGCAGCGGCAGCAATGTCTGCCGCCTGCACCCAGTTCGAAGAGGACAATGCTCCTGCTTACGATACTGCTGCAAAGCCGGAGGTCAGCGCAACTGTAGTTTCTGATACAGAGATTACCGTTACCGTTACGGCCGGTGCCGGTACCAACTTCTGGGGCTATGCTGTTATGACAGGTGCTCCTGGTGCGACTGCTGACAAGCTTGTTGCCAACGGTTATGCAAAGGATGGCGCTGTGGTTGTACAGGGTGAGGCAAAGACTCCTCAGGCAGCACAGCTGAAGTATTCAGAAGAAACCAAGACTGTTACTTTGAATCTTACAGGACTTACGCCATATACTGACTATACCGTATATGCGGCTGCTGTTACCGCGATGGGCGTTACCAGCGAGGTTGCAGAAATGACTGTCAAGACTACTGACGGAACAGAGCCTGTGGCAAATCCTGCAGGAGCTGCTTTCCAGGAGTCAGAAGGTATGCTTATGTTCTCTATTCCTTTCAACGATCCTATCGCGCTTACTGGCAATGGTACTGCAAAGGCATACTTTTATGCTGAGAATTATATCGATGCAGAGGGAAACCTCGTCCTTTACAAAGAAGTTGAAATCCCAGCAACTCATATGGCTGCAAACGGCAAGAGCCTTATCCTCGCAGTTCCTGCTTCAGAGTGCATTCCTGGTGCTTACGTTTCTATGACTTATTCCGCTGACATTGTTGTCAACGCTGCCGGAGCTACCAATGTGGCGTTCGACAAGCATTCTCTCTGGTATGAGGGTAGCTCAGTCAAGAGGGACGGTATTGTAGGCTACTACGACTATGCAAACTGGGACTTCTCTCTTGTTGATCCATCAACTCTTCCTGACGAACCAGAAGAAGGTGAAGGCGAAATGGAAGGTGAAGAGGAAGAAGAGGAAGAGGTGAAGGGGCCTGAATTCTTCCAGGACTGGACAAGCCTTGTAATGAGGGCATACGGCTCTTCAAAGTATGATATCGTAACAGATACTGATGATACAGACATCCAGATCAAGGTTGTCGAGATGGGAGGCAAGACTGTGACTTACTCTCTTCCTGCAAGCAATTTTGCAGCAATAGGCAGCAATGTCATCGGAATGATGCTTTCTGAGGCTCCTGCTTTCGGATCGTCAATTTCGTATACAATCGCTGAAGGATCATTTGCAGATATCTTCGGTAATGTTAACAATGCGTTTACTGCTGAAGATGAGTACTACTGCTCATATGGATATTCAGTAAATGATGTTGTCGGTGAGTATACTATTTCAGGTATCAACCTTTGGACAGGTGCTCCTCTCACATACCCTATGGCAGTTGCTGTTTCTGACAATCCGGAATCTGGAAATGTGATGATCACCAACTATTTCGGAATAGAAGGCAAGCTTTACTGCGACTTCAATGTTCATGCAGGACAGTTTACAATTCCTGAAGGAGTGATCTTTGCACCTGGATATGCTTCTTGGTTCAACCAGGCAGGAGATCAGGTGTTCGACTATGCTCCCGGAAGACTTTCTTCATCAACAGCATATGTCATAGTTGCTACAGTTGAGGGTAATTCTCTTACAGGCTATGCAAAGGATAAGGACGGAAACAATATCGGTCTTGCCAACTTCGTAGCTACAAAGAAATAATTTCTTTAATCTTATAAGGTCATAGGGCGGTGAAGCGCCCTGTGGCTTCCAATAATACATAAACCAGAAGAGACATGAAACGCATCGTGTATTTTGCAGCAATGTTGTTTTTGTCTGCAGCCGGAGCTTTTGCCCAGTCTCCGACCACCACATATCCGTATCTTTATGATACTTTCATAAACGGCACAGTCGTAATGGACGACGGAAGCAGGGAAGCCAGACAGATGAATGTCCATCTGCGTGAGGGCAGACTCCATTATATCGACAACGGAATAATCAAGGAAGCATATCTTACTGATGTCGCTGCCGTGGAAATAGGCAATGATGTCTTTCTTCCTGTCTTCACATCTGTCATGCAGGTCGTAGCAAAGAATGACAATGGATGTGTCGTGATGGAACAGATCGGTGATTTTGAAGGCGCTATTTCAGGCAGCGGGGCATATGGTACAAGCGCCTCGTCCTCAGCTACCATGAAACTTACTTCAGTCCAGACCGACAGCCAGATCAATCAGAATTATATGAATATCCTGAATGAGAAGAGTGAGGGCATGGATCTTGAGCTCGTGACGGCTTATTATATTGTGACGCCTAAGCATAAGGTAAAGGCGACCCGCAAGGACATTGAAGAGGCTGTACCTGCCGATAAGGCCGCGCAGCTCAAGGCTTATGTCAAGGAACATAAGGTGAAGTGGAAGAATCCTCAGGGACTGCTTCCTATGGTTGATTTTCTCGCTGAATAATCTGCATGTCAATGAATAAGTATCTATATATCATTCTGACAGCTTCTCTTCTAGCATGCGTTTCGTGTGTGAAGGAGGATGATGTATTTGAAGTGGAAAGAGATCTTGCTCCACAGGAACAGGTCTTCGGCTCCTCACTATCAGACGAGGATCTGTTGTCATCCATGAACATTTATGTGTCTGACGATCTGGCAGCAAAGCTTGAGGAGTCGACCAAGTCTAATGGCGAAGTCAATCTTCGTCCGTTCAAGAGCCTTACGCAGCAGGGTGTAGTGAAGATGCGCCGTCTTTTTCCTCATGCAGGCAAGTTCGAAGAGCGTACCAGGGCTGAAGGTCTTCACAAGTGGTATATCCTCTCATACGAGGAGGGCCATTCAATGACCAAGGCTTCGGATGGATTGCTTATCGAAGGTGTCGAGCTCATCGAGTATTGTCCTAAGATCGCGATCGTCGGCAACCCTGAAGTAGTAGAGGTCGTTTCTGCAGCTACAAAGGCATCTTCGTCAGGAGTCTTTGACGATCCGATGCTCGACCAGCAATGGCATTACTACAACAATGGTAAAGCAAGTTCATCAGTCAGCGGATGCGACATCAATGTCGTTCCTGTATGGCGCAACTATTCTACATACAACAAATACAAAGGTGATATCATCGTTGGCATTGTTGACGGGGGTATAGACTATAAGCACGAGGACCTTGCTGAAAATATGTGGAAGAATCCAGATAAGACAGGTGAAAATGTCTATGGATATAACTTTGTTTCCAATTCATTCGTAGTTACTCCCGACGATCATGGAACCCATGTTGCAGGTACCATCGCTGCTGTCAATAATAATGGTATTGGCGTAGCCGGTATTGCGGGAGGAGATAAAAAGAAGAGGATTCCGGGAGTGAAGCTGATGTCATGCCAGATCTTCGAGGGAAAGAACTCCGGACCCGGTGCCGAGGCTATCAAATGGAGTGCGGATAATGGTGCCGTCATCTCTCAGAACAGCTGGGGATATCCTACTCTGGATGCTACGCCGTCTTCTGTAAAGAGCGCTGTAGACTATTTCGAGAAATACGCAGGAGTGGATGAGAACGGCAGACAGGTCGGCCCTATGAAGGGCGGTCTGGTAATCTTCGCTGCCGGTAACGAGGCGAAGAATACTTCGAGCAGCGATTATGAGAAGATTTTGTCCGTGACTTCTGTAGGAGCTGACTATAAGAGGGCATATTATACCTGTTATGGAAGCTGGGCCGATATCATAGCTCCGGGTGGAGATGCAAAGAAAGGAAATCAGGTACTCAGCACGATTCCCGGAAACAAGTACGGAAAGATGCAGGGTACATCTATGGCTTGTCCGCATGTCAGCGGCGTTGCAGCACTTGCTCTTGCCCGCCACGGCGGCGACGGCTATACGCCGGCCGCTCTCCGCAAGCAGCTTGAAGACAATGTGACAGACATATCTTCATTCAATACCGGATATGAACTTGGCAAGGGCCTGGTCAATGCCTATAAGACCATGGGTGCGTCCGGCGGAAAGGCTCCGGATGTTCCGACAGGACTTTCTGCTACAGCCCAGTCAAACAATATCAGCTTTACTGTAAATGTCCCAAGGGATGCTGACGATGGTGTTCCGAGTTCGATCTACATCTATTACTCGACTTCTGACTTTACATCCACCAAGAACAAATCTTTCGGAATGTTTTATGTCGAGGACCTGAAGGCTGGTGACGTTCTTTCGGGCACGATCAGCGGAGTGGAATTCGAAACAAAGTATTATCTTGCTGCCGTTGCAGGTGACCTTGCAGCCAACAAGTCTTCTCTGTCATCAAGGATAACGGTTACGACAGGTCCTAATTCGGCTCCTGTACTGAACACTTCTTCGGATCTTGAAATAAAGATCAGACCTCATGAGAAGACATCTGCCGATTTCGATATCGTTGAACCGGACGGACATTTCTATCTGATAGATCTCGAACCTGGTTCGGAAGCTGCTGTCCTTGATACATTGGTACGCAACAGCCCTAGGATCAGGCTGACCCCGTCCTTGGTTCCGACCGGAAGCTATACTGCAGTGCTTACAGTTACAGATATCTATGGACTTGCGACTACTGCTACCTATAAGTATGAAGTGCTTCCTAACCATAAGCCTGTCGTTGCGAAACCTTTTGACAATCTTATCTTCAATTCCAAGGCTGCAGAGGTCAAGGAACTGATTGCGACGGAGTTCTTCAGCGATGAGGATGGAGAGGAACTGGCATACAGTTTTGAATTCAGTCAGCCGGATGTCGCGAACATGACATATTCCGGCGGCAAGTTCCAGATTACATCCATGAACTATGGAGTATCGGATATAACGGTAACTGGTACAGATATCAGGGGAGAGACAGTTTCCCAGGCTCTTAAAGTGCTTGTCCGCAGCGATTCCAAGGCGTTGAGCCTGTATCCTAACCCAGTACTGGACAAGATGAACATACGGGTTGGCAGCGATGTCGCACAGCTGGCTCTCAAGATGATTTCTGCGACCGGTTCGACTGCGTTCGAAGCTGAGTATACGAATGTGTCGCCGTTTGCTCCTGCTGTCGCAGATCTTTCGGCTCTTGTGCCGGGCAGCTATACAGCTGTTGTCGTGATGGATGGAGTGGAGTATAAACAACAGATTGTCAAGTTATGATCATGAAAGATACATATAGGAATATCATTGCGATGACAGCGGCTCTGCTGCTATCCGTATCGTCATATGTCTCTTATGCTCAGACGCTTCCGTCCCTGATGCTTGATCAGGACCCGGCAGCTGTGGCGATGGGTATGGCCGGCGTAGCATCCGATCCAGGTGCCTATGCTTTGCAGAACAATGTCGCAGCTGTTTCCATGGCTCAAAGTGCATTTGATGCGCAGGTAGGCATCGCGATGTGGCAGCCTGATTATGCTGATCTCAAGACAGTAGGCGCAGGCGCTATGTACAGACTTGGAAAGCTAGGATTTGCTCTTGATCTGAAGATGCTTAAGATGCCTGCATACAGCGGTGTTTCCGGCAGCGGTTCTGAGATAAGGGACAGCGAGTTCACCCCGAGTGAAATGAATCTTGCAGCGGGTTTTTCCTATGCGTTCATGGATTTCCTTTCTGCCGGAGTCACTCTACGTTACGCAGACTCAAAACTCGCTCCAGAAGCATCTGCGTCAGTATTCGGCGCAGACGTGGCCGTATACTTCAAGAAAGACGGAATAAGGGCCGGATTATCCCTGAACAATATCGGAACTAAAGTGAAATATTCTGAAACGGCATATGCCCAGCCTATGATGGCAAAAGTCGGTGCAGGATATGATCTCGACCTCGGAACATCTTCTCTTGCATTCAATGCTGAAGCAGATGTACTGTTTGCCGGGGGAGTGATGGCAGGAGCCGGATGTGAGTATGCATTCAAGGATATGGCTTTTGCTAGGGTCGGATATCATTATGGCAATTCTGCCGGCGCAGTACCTTCTTATGCTTCAGCCGGACTTGGTGTCAAGTTATTCGGAGCACAGCTGAATTTTGCGTATATCTTCGGATCCGAAGTCCTGTCAAACTCAATGCTTGTATCTCTCGGATACAGCTTCTAGAAAGAACCCTTCTGGTTATTTACATAAATATTGGCAAGTGGTCGGTCCCTGTGAAGGAACCGGCCTCTTTTTTACTGCTGATACCGGATCAAATGAAATAGTCGGTTGATAAATGTGCAAAAGCGCTCTAACTGTGTCTATCCTGTCTTATTAGTGGCGGGATAGACACGTGGGGCTTTGTAATGCATTGACTGTCCGATACTTATAAGATCTGCGGCGGCTATCATGCCTATGTGTGGACAGGATAGACACAATTGGTCCTTAAAAAAAATTCACTGATGTATGCAAAATAAAAGAGATGATCTTGCGACCATCTCTCTTAGGCTATAAGAAAACCCTTTAAAAGGGAAAGCTTTCTTTATGAAAGTTTATTGATGTAGACTGCGATACCGCTCTTGAGGTTTGCAGCCTTGTTCTTGTGGATAACACCGATCTTTGCGAGCTTGTCGATCATTGCGTAGACCTTAGGAGCGTTAGCCTCTGCTGCTGCCTTGTCGGTTGTGTTACGAATCGCACGGATTGCGTTTCTTGTTGTCTTTGCATAATACTTATTATGCAATCTGCGCCTCTCGCTCTGGCGATAGCGCTTGTCTGCTGAAGCGTGGTTTGCCATTGTTATTCTTTTTTTTATTTTTTCTTGTAGTCGGTAGGGGAATCGAACCCCTCTTGCAAGAATGAAAATCTTGAGTCCTAACCGATAGACGAACCGACCAAACTGACCACTTTTAACAAATGGGAGTGCAAAGGTAGCAAAAATTTTTAAACTACCAAAACATTTGTTAATCTTTATCGCTTTCTTTTGCGTCCTTAGCCCATTCGAAAGAGTATATCACGGATTCCACCTGCCTGAGATATTGGCGCTTATCGTATTTAGGAGCATAGACGAACGCCTGAAGCACGATCACATCCTTTCCGTCCTGGCTGTAGAATGCGTGTGAAACAAAAGGTCCTCCCATGTAGTCCTTGTATACTTCCCAGAAACCTCTTACTTCTGCGAATTCCAGGCCTTTGTAACGCTTGTATTCGATTCCTGGCCTTGCTGCTTCGCTGATCATCATGTAAGTGTTGTCGAACATTCCCGGAACATTGTTCTTCAACATTTCGTTGCAGTTTTCAAGAATGCTGTCGAGATCCAGCATCTGCTCTCCTTCCACAACAGGGTATTTGTAGACAAGTATGCCCTGGGTCACATCCTGAGTGGCGTATTCTATCCAGATGAAGTCGCTTGTCATCTTCTTGAGCTTGTATCCGGATGGGAAGTGAGGTGAGCCTCCTATCATCTGGGATACGACTGAGGCGAGCTTGAGTTCCTCGTATTTCCTGGTGTTTCTGATGATGCGGTCTCTTTCCGCCTGCTCTATCGTAGCGATCATTATTGCGCTGTTTTCCTCAATGATCCTGACTGCAGCTTCACTGTCCGCTGCATTTATGTATATGACGGTCTGTGGGGCTGCCCAGACATCCTTTCTTATCACGATGCCGGGTTCTGTCACAGAGCTGCTGATGTTTACTACTATGATATTCCTATGGACCTGGAACATGCTTGTGAATGCACCCTGCGGCACATTCACAAGGCTGAACAACGGCTCCCTCTGCGGGAGGAACGGAGCTTCCTGTGCAAGAGAGTCGCGGAGCACGGTACCGACGGCACCTTCCCAGTTGCCCTTGTCGATGACCACTACCACTTCACCTGCCTTTCCGCTGATGTTAGGGAGAAGTACCTGTCTTTTCTTTTCTTCGCTGCATGAAGCAAGAGTAAGTGCAGCAGCGATTACAACCGCAATGTATTTCAGAAACCTTTTCATATGAAGTTATTTATAATAATCGAATTATTCTTGCAATATCGTTGCCGAACGCAAGGAACATAAGTCCGAGTATGAGGAACAGGCCTATGAGCTGGGTCGCGTACAGGAAGTTGTCGCTAGGCTTTCGTCCTGTTATCATTTCATATATCGTGAAGACGATATGTCCTCCGTCCAGTGCGGGGATAGGAAGGAGGTTCATCACCGCCAGCATGATGGACAGCATGGCTGTTATGCTAAGGAAACTCAGCCAGTCCCAAGCCGAGGGGAAGACCTGACCGATCGCTATGAAGCTTCCGACGGACTTGTATGCTTCCGTGCTTGGAGTGAACACAAGCTTCAGGTCCTTGAGATATCCTCCGATCGAAGAGAAGGTCTTCCTGAATCCTGCTGGAATCGCTGAAATGAAGCTGTATTCCATTGTCTTTATCTCCGGAGCTTCAAGAAATACTCCCAGTCTTCCTGTCGTGTCGACCTGCAGCGGCAGGCTTAACGTGTCGGCGCCTCTGATTATGTCTGCAAAGACAGCCTCTCCGGCATGTTCCTCAAGCACAGGCCATGCGTCCTGGACGAATTGAACCGGAATTCCCTCGATGCTGATTATCCTGTCTCCGGTCTCGAATCCGCTTTCCGTGTTCGCGGATCCATCGGCTACCGAATGGACTATGAAGGGACGTGCGAGGTCGAACATTCCGGGACTGTTCAGGATGTCCCCGATTCTCGCGTGATCTATGTATATGTCCAGGGTGTCGCCGTCACGCATAACGACAGCCTTCTCTACTTCTCTTCTTGCGAGATCTATCTGGAGCATGGCGAAGTTTTCCGGCTCGTAGCCGTCGAAGCTGATTATGTGGTCTCCGTTACGGAATCCCATGTCATGGGCCAGTTCGTTGACATATATGCGGCTGCCTTCATTGCCTATATAGCTTTCTCCCCATCCTGCGAGAATGCCAGTGTAAAGGACGATGGCAAGGATGAAGTTGAACAGGACTCCTCCGGCCATGACCAGAAGTCTCTGCCATGCCGGCTTTGTCCTGAATTCCCAGGGCTGAGGTTCGTTCTTCAGGTATTCCGTGTCCAGAGATTCGTCGACCATGCCTGCGATCTTGCAGTATCCTCCGAGCGGAAGCCATCCTATTCCGTATTCCGTTTCCCATTCCTTTCCTTTCGGGAACAGCTTCGAGAACCATCCGGTCTTCGTGCTGAGGAGCTTTATCCCGCTGGCGTCAAAGAAAAGGAAGAACTTGTCCACCCTGATGCCGAACATCTTGGCGAATGTGAAATGACCCAGTTCGTGCACAAGTATGAGCACGGACAAGGCGAGTATCAGCTGAACTATCTTTATAAGTACGGTCATGATATCTTGTCTATGAGTTCACCGGCCTTGATGAGGGCCTCCGAGTTGGTGGCGAAAATTGTATCCAGATCCGGGTCTGCTACAAAATCCACACCATCCATGCAGTCGCGTACTACAGAAGTGATGTCATAGAATCCGATCCTGTCCTGAAGGAAGGCTGCGACGGCGGCTTCATTTGCTGCATTCATGATGCAGGCCATGTTGCCTCCCTTCTCCAGGGACTCGTAGGCAAGTCCGAGAGCAGGGAACTTCTCCGCGTCAGGAGCGAAGAAAGACAGTCCTCCCAGCTCTGCGAAGTTTAGCTTGCGGTTGTTCAGAGGCAGGCGGAACGGATAGCTGAAGGCGAACTGGATCGCCTCGCGCATGTCTGGATGGCCCATCTGGGCGATTACGGAACCGTCTGCATATTCGATCATCGAATGGATGATCGACTCCGGATGAATTACGACTTCGATCTTGTCTCCCGGGGTCCCGAAAAGCCATCTTGCCTCGATTATCTCAAGACCTTTGTTCATCATGGTGGCGGAATCGATGGTGATCTTGCTTCCCATGCTCCAGTTCGGATGATTCAGGGCCTGGGCGCGTGTGGCCTTCGCTATATCCTCTCTGTTCCATGTGCGGAAAGGGCCGCCTGATGCCGTGAGATGGATCTTTTCGATCGGTGCGCCAGCCGATCCCATGAGGCATTGGAAAATCGCCGAATGTTCCGAGTCAACCGGAAGGATGCGCGCTCCGGTCTTTGCCGCCAGGTCCATTACGATCCTTCCTGCCGCCACCAGGGTCTCCTTATTGGCCAGAGCTATGGTCTTTCCTGCCTTTACGGCTGCTACTGTCGAGGAGAGACCGCTGAATCCGACCATGGATGTCAGGACAATGTCGATGTTGCTGCCTGTCACCAGGTCGCATACTGACTGCATTCCTGCAAAGACCTTTATGTCGTGAGGATCAAGGGCTTCCTTGACTTCCTGATATCTTTCTTCGTTGCAGATTACTACGGCATTGACGTCAAACTCAATGGCCTGCCTTATAAGCAGGTCCGTGCTGTTGTTGGCGGTAAGAAGTTCAACATCGAAGAGGTCGCGGTGCTGGCTGATGACGTCAAGCGCCTGCCTTCCTATGGATCCGGTCGATCCCAGTATGGCTATATGTCTTTTTTCCATTCTCTAGAATTTTATGTATAATGCAGGGTCGACCGTCTGTCCCTTATGCCAAAGCTCGAAGTGCAGGTGGTCTCCGGTGGTGAGTTCTCCTGTGTTTCCGACCAAGGCGATCGGAGAACCGGCAGTGACCTTGTCTCCAGCCTTCTTCAGGAGCTTTTCATTATGCTTATATATCGAGACGATGTCTCCGTCATGCTGGATCTGGATAGTGTGGCCGGCCTCGTCGCTCCATCCGGCGAATATCACCGTGCCGTCCAGAGTGGCCTTTACCACCGATCCTTCGGGTGCGGCTATGTCTATGTAAGGGTGGATGGCCGGGTCATAGCCCTGTGAGATCACTCCTTTGAGCGGTGCGAAGAAATGAAGGCCTTCGATAGGAAGGTCGCGGCGTCCTCTGTCCGTGATGCCGAACTGCTCCTCTTCCTTGACATGCTCCCTGAGCATCGAATCCTGGCGTGCGATTGCATCCATGTCTGCGGTTTCCGATCTGCTGCCGCTCTGGGCCTTTATCAGGCTGTCTATCTTTATCGGCTCTTCTCCCTCCACGGCTCTTCTCAGGTTCTCGGAATAGAGTTCCCAACGGAAGATCACGTTCTCCAGGGAGTCGATCGTGATGGCGTTCTGGATGGCCGCTCTTTTGGACCTTGCGTCGGGATATCCCGGTATGAACGTCCTGACCGGAGTGTATGCAATGATCGAGAAGATGGCGGCGCACAGAACCACAAGTACTGTAACTGCAGTCACAAATATCGAGGTTCTGGTAAAATGGATGCTGACAAGATGTTCGTGTGTCTTGTCGTCTATGAAGGCCAGGCGGAAGGTCCTGCTTTTCTT
Source organism: Bacteroidales bacterium (assembly GCA_017399865.1). GTDB lineage: Bacteria > Bacteroidota > Bacteroidia > Bacteroidales > UBA932 > Cryptobacteroides. The sequence goes on from JAFQAT010000070.1 coordinate 12,017, forward strand.
TTCTCTGCTACGATGTGCCATAAATAAGTTTTTATTAGTAACTTTGCCCTTCAATGGAAAGAATTGTAGGCATAGATTACGGTAGGAAGCGGGTAGGAGTCGCTGTGAGCGATCCTCTCGGCATCTTTGCGTCTGCGCTTGAGACGGTACATTCTGCAAAGATAATAGATTATCTTAAAAAATATGCTGAAAATGAGAATGTAGTGCGCTTCGTGGTAGGATATCCGGTCAATATGAACGGTGCCCTTTCGGAAGCGGCAAAGGATGTGGATGTGTTCCTCAAGCACCTCAGGAAGGCCTTTCCCGACACCCCTGTGGAACTGGAGGACGAGCGTTTTACTTCCGTGCTTGCCCATCGTGCGATGATAGACGGGGGCATGAAGAAGCAGGACCGCATGAAGAAGGAATCGGTAGACAAGATAAGCGCAGCAATCATCCTGCAGAGCTGGATGGACAGGAATAAATAAAAGGAATATGATATTACCAATATATTTATACGGATCAGAGGTCCTCAGACGCGAGAACGTCGATGTAGACCTCAATGACAAGGAAGGAGTCCTCAAGCTTATCGAGGACATGAAGGACACCCTCAAGGTTGCCGACGGCTGTGGCCTGGCAGCCCCTCAAGTAGGTGTGAACAGGAATCTGGTCATCGTGGACGGACGCGAACTGACCGACACATACGATTATCTCCAAGACTTCTTCAGGGTCATGATAAACCCTGTGGTCCTGGAGGAAAGCAAGGAGGTCTGCGAGTTTTCGGAGGGATGTCTCAGCGTGCCGGGCATCTATGCCGAGGTGACGAGGCCGTCGAAGATCAAGGTGGAGTATTACAACGAGAACTTCGAGAAGGTTGTCGAGGAGTTTGACCGTTTCGCATGCCGTATGGTCCAGCATGAGCTGTCCCATCTTGAAGGAAACCTATTCGTGGACAACGTCTCTCCGATCCGCCGCAAGATGCTTGCACGCAAGCTGCAGGCCATATCGAAGGGTGCGGTCCAGACAAGATACAAGTCAAAAAGATAGTGTTATGGGAGCGTTTCATGCATATGACATAAGGGGAGTCTACAATGTGGACTTCGACAAGGAGACGGCCTACAAGGTGGGTTATTTCCTTCCTGAACTTCTTTCTGCAGACAAGGTCCTTGTGGGAAGGGACGACAGGGTGTCTTCTCCGGAGATACATGAGTACCTGCTTAAAGGTATTACCGATGCCGGCGCTGATGTCTATGACATCGGTCTGAGTACCACTCCTATGGTATATTTCGGTACAGCCAACTACGGGTTCAAGGCTTCTGTTCAGATTACTGCCTCCCATAATCCTGCAGAGTACAACGGCCTCAAGGTTTCACGCGAGAACGCTCTTCCTGTAGGTCTTGATACCGGTCTAGGACAGATCAAGGAATGGATCGAGAGCGGACGCGAGTGCCCTCCGGCAGCAGTCAGAGGACAGGTCCATCCTATGGATATCAAGGCTGATTATCTTTCCTTCCTCCTGAAGTACAAGGGAGACTGGAGCGGACTGAAGATCGCGATGGATGTGTCGAACGGAATGGCTTCGCTTTTTGTCCGTGACATTTTCGGTGATGATCCGGCTTATATCTATGAGGACATGGACGGAAGCTTCCCTAACCATGAGCCTAACCCGCTGGTGCAGAAGAATGTCGAAGACCTGAAGAAGCTTGTTGCGGATACAAAAGCCGACATAGGCGTTATCTTCGACGGAGATGCGGACCGCGTCATGTTCGTGGACGAGAACAGCCGTTTCATTTCTCCGGACCTGATGATCGCTGTCCTGGGCCATTATTTCCTTGAGGAGAGGGGAGAGAAGGGCTATATACATCAGGATATCCGCAGTTCGAAGGCAGTAGGAGAATATCTCGCTCCTATGGGCGGAGTCATGAACACATGGAGGGTCGGACGTGCATATGCGGCTCTGAAGCTTCGCGAGATCGACGGCGTATATGGCGGCGAACTTGCCGGACACTATTATTTCCGCGACTTCTTCTATTCGGACAGCGGAATGCTTGCCGCTATCCTGATCGTCAATGTGGTGGCAAAGATGAAGAGGCAGGGAGTAAGCCTCAGCCAGCTGATCGCGCGCATAGAGAAATATCAGAATTCCGGAGAGATCAACTTCCGTGTCGAAGACAAGAAGGGAGCGATGGATGCTGTCCGTGATCATTTCATGGCTGCAGAGAAGGCAACCGCTTATATGGATTTCGACGGATATCGTGTGGAGTTCCCTGACTGGTGGCTTAACATCCGCCCGTCGAATACGGAGCCGTACCTGAGATTCCTCTGTGAGGCAACGTCGAAGGAACTTCTCGACGAGAAGGTTGCTGCCGTAAGGAAGATTCTTAAAGAACAGTTTGGAGCGGAATAAATGAAAGGTACGACGAATAAGACCCTTCTGATCCTGTTGCTTGTATGTATGGCGGGACTTCTGTCTGCAGGCAGGCTTTTCGCTGTGAACCCTGTACGCATAGACACGACCAGGGCTCACCTTGTGATTCCTCGTCCGGCTCTGGAATCGTTGCCGACACCATTGGTGAAGTCGCCTTCGGATCCGATAGATACATTGGATACCGTAAACGAGTATATCAAGGTGATTCTCTATGGAGATAATACATGGCAGTACTACAAGACTCCTGAATATCAGAAGGTTTCTAACGTGTTCGAAGACCACTGGGTCGAGAATGTGACGAATCCTTATTCTATCCAGCAGTCCGATCTGCCTGCATCATGGTCCATCTGGCTTGTGGACAGTCTTGACCAGTACCATTGCCCTTTCATCGGCGACATCCATCCCCGTGGCAAGTTCGGGCCTCGCCGTGGCCGTCGCCACCAGGGTGTGGACCTCCCGCTCAAGACAGGAGATCCTATATATGCTGCATTTACCGGAAAGGTGAGGATGTCGAAATATTTCGGAGGGTTCGGAAATCTGGTGGTGATAAGGCATGAGAACGGCATAGAAACCTTCTATGCCCATCTCTCGAAGAGGAATGTGGAAGTGGGCGACTGGGTAAATGCAGGTGATGTCATAGGCCTTGGAGGTTCTTCAGGAAGGTCTACCGGCCCGCACCTCCATTTCGAGACCCGATACAACGGCTTCGCGTTTGACCCTCAGTGGCTTATCGACTTCAAGACTGGCGAACTACGCCACCGCCTCTTCGTGCTTAAGAAGAAGTACTTCAATATCTACAGCAACTATGAGCAGGATTTTGAAGACGAGATCAAGAACCATGAGGAAGATCAGGCTGAAGATGCCGAAAGAGCTGCGATGAAGTTCTATACCGTGCGTTCCGGCGATACCCTCAGCAGGATTGCCCGCAATAACGGCACTACGGTCAAGGAACTCTGCCGTCTGAACGGCATCAGCCAGAATGCGACCCTGCGCATAGGCAAGCGTCTGCGAGTAAGATAGTCTATCGTCCGGTAAGGGTACGCTCTACCGCGTTCTTCCATCCGGCCTTTAATCTTATCACCTCATCATCGTCTGATGATGGGGTGAATTCCTTATCCATGGCCCAGAGACTCTTGATATGTTCGATGCTGTCCCAGTATCCGATGGCGAGTCCTGCAAGATATGCGGCGCCAAGAGCTGTTGTTTCCGTCACCTGCGGCCTTATTACGGAAGTTCCGAGTATGTCTGCCTGGAACTGCATCAGAAGATTGTTTCTGGATGCCCCTCCGTCGACTTTCAGTTCTTTAAGCGTAATGCCGGCATCCTTCTGCATGGCGTTCACTATGTCCATGGTCTGGAATGCTATGCCTTCAAGAGCTGCCCGTGCGATGTGGCCTGCCTTTGTGCCTCTGGTGATGCCGGACAGGTTGCCGGTTGCGTACTGGTCCCAATACGGGGCCCCGAGACCTGTCAGGGCCGGTACGAAGTAAACTCCTCCATTATCAGGAACGCTGGCGGCGAGGGCCTCGACTTCCGAAGACGAACGTATGATTCCCAGCCCGTCCCTGAGCCACTGAACGACGGATCCTGCAACGAATATGCTGCCTTCAAGGGCATATGTGACCCTGTCACCTATCTTCCATGCTATCGTTGTAAGGAGCTTGTTCGCTGACATTATCGGTCTTTCTCCGCTGTTCATCAGCATGAAGCAGCCTGTTCCGTATGTGTTCTTTACGGATCCGGGTTCTGTACACATCTGACCGAACAGCGCTGCCTGCTGGTCTCCTGCGATTCCAGCTATCGGAACTTCGTATGCGAATATGGTACCTTTTGTCTTTCCGTAGACCTCGCTCGAGGATCTTACCTGAGGCATCATTGACCTCGGCACATTGAAAAGCTTCAGAAGTTCGTCATCCCAGTCGAGGGTGTGGATGTTGAACAGCATGGTTCTGGAAGCGTTGCTGACATCAGTGACATGCACTTCTCCTCTGGTCAGCTTCCATATGAGCCATGTGTCAACGGTGCCGAAACGCAACCGGCCTTCTTCCGCCTTGCGGCGTGCTCCAGGAACATTGTCCAGTATCCATCTTACTTTCGTCGCGCTGAAATATGCATCGATGATCAGTCCGGTCTTGCTGCGTATCAGGTCGGCACGACCGTCCCTCTTGAGACTGTCGCAGTATGCGGATGTCCTCCTGTCCTGCCACACAATGGCGTTATATACCGGTTCGCCGGACTCGGCGTCCCAGACGACGGTCGTTTCCCTCTGGTTTGTGATTCCTATGGCGGCAATGTCACTTCCGTTTATGCCTTCGGAAGAGATGGCTTCCGCTATCACGGAAGCCTGCGACGACCATATTTCCTTCGGATTGTGTTCCACCCAGCCCGGTTTAGGAAATATCTGTGTGAATTCCTTCTGGGCCACAGCCCTTGGCCGGCCGTCCTTGTCGAAAAGTATGGCTCTGGAGCTGCTGGTGCCCTGGTCCAGGGCCAGTATGTATTTCTTCATCAGTCTATTCTTTTACAGAGAAGGGTTGCGGATGTTACGGATACTACCTCTACCTCGCAGTAGTCTCCGGCCTTTTCCCCACGGCTTGGGAATACGCACATCTTGTTGCTGCTGGCTCTTCCGCAAAGCTCGTCAGGATTCTTCTTCGACGGACCTTCCACGAGTACCTTGAGAGTCTTTCCGATCTCCTTTTCATTGCTCTTGAGGCTCATCCTTCCCTGAAGCGCGATGATCTCGTTCAGCCTCTCTGTCTTGAGTCCGTATGGGATGTCGTCAGGGTACTTTCTTGAGGCCAGTGTTCCGGGACGCTCCGAATATGCGAACATGAAGGCGGAGTCGAAGACCACCTGCTCCATCAGGCTCAGCGTATCCTGGTGGTCCTGGGCTGTCTCACCGCTGAAGCCGGCAATCACGTCGGTTGTGATGCCGCAGTCTGGAATCACGCTCCGGATCTTCCTTACCCTCTCCAGATACCACTCGCGATCGTATTTCCTGCGCATCTTTTCAAGCATGATGCTGCTTCCTGACTGCACCGGGAGGTGGATGTGCTTGCAGATGTTCTCATACATGGCCATGGTGTATATCACCTCGTCACTGATGTCTTTAGGGTGGGATGTCGAGAATCTTACCCTGAGCTCTGGGCTGATCTTTGCCACCATTTCCAGAAGCTGGGCGAAATTCACATTCCTGTCGGCCTTCTCAGCGTCCTTCCAGAAGTACGAGTCTACGTTCTGGCCGAGAAGGGTGACTTCCTTGTATCCGTTCTCGAACAGGGTCTTCGCTTCCTGGACGATAGTGTAAGGATCCCTGCTTCGTTCAGCACCTCTTGTGTAAGGAACGATGCAGTATGAGCATACATTGTTGCATCCGCGCATGATGGAGATGAATCCCGATATGCCGTTCCTGTCCATCCTGACAGGGGTGATGTCGGCATATGTCTCTTCATGCGAAAGCATCACGTTCATCTGCGGACTGTCGGGAGCCACCGCCTCGAGAAGTTCGGGAAGGCTTCTGTATGCGTCCGGACCTGCGACGATGTCGACGGCTTCAAGAAGCTTGTCCTTGAGTCTTTCCGCCATGCATCCCACGATTCCTATTACAACACCATCCCTCTTGCGCTTCTGAAGCTTGAACTGGTCTATCCTGCCCCATATCCTCTGCTCTGCATTGTCGCGGATGGAACAAGTGTTTGCAAGTATGACTGATGCCTCCTCGATGTCGTCGGTGAGGGCATATCCTGCATCCTGAAGGATGGAAAGGATGACCTCGCTGTCATTCACGTTCATCTGGCATCCGTATGTCTCTATATACACCTTCGGTCTCGAAGGGTCTGTTATCGGTCTGATTCTGTTCATGATGCAAAGATAGGATTTTTCGACGAATATCGTTATCTTTGCAAAGATGTAAAACAACGTGTCGTGGGAAAGTCAACACATAAGCTGCTGCTGGTCATATTGACTGTCATGCTTCTTGCGCTGGGCGGCTGCAGGAAGATAAAGGATATCAGCGTGACCTCTGTGAAGGTGGAAGCGATTGCCCCTCAGGGACTTCAGGGAGTCAATGTTTTCCTTGCCGTCGGGATTGACAATCCTGCCATGCAGATATCCCTGGAGAATATTCAGGGTGCGCTGAAACATTCTGGCAAGGTTCTTGGTAGAGTGGCTGTGGACCCGTTCACGGTTCAAGCCAGGTCGGCTGAAATCTATCATCTTCGAGCCTTTGTCACTATAGGTGAAGACGCCACGATAAAGGATCTCCTGATGCTTACTGATATGGCAAAGCTCCAGGAATGCATGATAGACGTGTCGGCCACGCCAAGGCTGAAGAGCGGACTGGGTGCCCCGATAAAGCTTGATGATATTCCGTTGAAGAAATTATTGTAAAGACTGACGATGAAAAGACCTTATATTTTTATTTTATTCGCTTCTCTTGTTCTCCTGATGACCGGCAAGTCTCTTTGCGCGCAGAGCATTCCTGAAGGTTATGTTCTCGTGGATTCTGTAGTATACAGGCCGGTTGCGGCTGTCGATACGACGCTTGTTGGAACGGATGTCTTCCTTCTGATGCCCTCACGTGAAATGGGGGATAAGGCCGGTGTGAAGATCACGCAGACCGATATGGTGGCGTCTGCTATGCGCAGGCAGGTTGCGGAGAACGGGGAGAGGACATTGAGCGGATACAGGGTCAGGATCTTTTTTGACAACAAGCAGTCCGCAAGGGTAGAATCTGAAGAGACTTTGAAAAGGTTTGAAAGTCTGTATCATGATGTGGTGGCATACAGGACATATGCCAACCCGTATTTCAAGGTGACCGTAGGTGATTTCAGGACAAGATCGGAAGCTGTCAAGCTTCTTGAGAGGATAAAGGGCTCGTTTCCGAGTGCCTTCGTGGTGAAGGAGAACATAGAGTTCCCGGTAGTGGATAAGGATAACGCATACGTGGCCGATACAGTGAAGGTTCTCCGTCCGAAATCCGTCAGTCATTAGTGTAGTAGAATTATGTTGAAACAAGGATTAGAACTGAAGCAGCAGCAGAAGCTGTCTCCGCTTCAGATCCAGACCATCAAGCTGATCGAACTCCCGATCCAGGAGCTTGAGCAGAGGATACGTAAGGAACTGGAAGAGAATCCGGTTCTTGACGAGGACTCTCCGAAGGAATCCGAAGAAGGCGAGGCACCGAGGGAAGTATCCCTGTCCGACTATAAGGAGGACGACTCGATTCCAAGTTACCGCCTTCGCTCGGATTTGTACAGTTCAAAGGATGAGCGTCCTCAATACAGCACTTTCTCCGTCAAGGAAAGCTTTACCCAGAGTCTCCAGGACCAGCTGGGCTACCGCAATCTTACAGAACACCAGTATGCTGTAGCATCATTCATAATAGGCAGTCTGGATGATGACGGCTATCTCCGCAGAAGTATCGACAGCATAGTTGACGATCTCTCATTCCGTGCCAATGTGGAGACGGATGAGGATGAGGTGCTGGAAATGTTGAAGATTGTCCAGGAATTCGACCCTGCAGGTGTCGGAGCACGTGACCTTCGCGAGTGTCTTCTCCTTCAGATAAGACATTGTAAGAGGACGCCGGAGGTAGAGCATGCGGTAAAGATACTCAAGAACTATTTCAACGAGTTTACCAGCAAGCATTTCCAGAAGATCATGACCAGGATGAACATTACGGAGGATGAACTCAGGGCTGCGATGGCAAAAATCCTGAAACTCAATCCTTCTCCAGGAGGTCAGATAGATGACTCGTATTCGGATCAGGCTCAGCAGATAGTGCCCGATTTCCTTCTCGAATACAAGGATGGCGAGCTCATCCTGTCGATGCCGCGTTTCTCTATTCCAGAGCTTCGTGTGAACAGAAAGTATGCAGATATCCTCATCGATGCCGCCAATTCTTCTGAGAGGGAAAAGAAGGAGGCTGCAGCCTTCGTCAAGAAGAAGCTGGATTCAGCGAAATGGTTCGTTGAGGCGATAAAGCAGAGGCATAATACTCTTTCAACCACGATGCAGGCCATAGTGGACTATCAGCATGAATATTTCATAGACGGTGACGAGACACGTCTCAAGCCGATGGTACTTAAGGATATTGCGGAAAAGACAGGATTCGACATCTCGACGATATCAAGGGTTGTGAACAGCAAGTATATCGAGACCCATTTCGGCATTTACTCGCTCAAGTACTTCTTCTCCGAAGGCTTGGAGAACCAGGAGGGTGAGGAAGTTTCGACACGCGAACTCAAGAAGGCTCTTCAGGAATGTGTGGACAATGAGGATAAGCATAAGCCTCTGACTGACGACGAACTTGTGGAGAAGATGACTGAAAAGGGATATAAGGTGGCGCGTCGAACGATAGCGAAATATCGCGACCAGCTGGGCATCCCGAAGGCCCGTTTGAGGAAGGAATTATAAAAAAAAGAAAAATCTGGCGTTGTTTTAGGTTAAAACAACGCCTTTTCTTTTGTCTGCCGTTACTTTTGTCCTTATGAAGATGAAGGAATTATGCCTGGATGACAGGCCGAGGGAGAAGATGCTGGATAAAGGGCCTTCTGCCCTGAGCAACGCCGAACTTCTGGCGATAATGATACGTACCGGAACAGGAAAGATGAATGCCGTCGATGTCGCAAGGACGCTGCTTCAGAAGGCGGACGGGAGGCTGAATGAGGTGGCCGACATGTCTGTCGAGAAGCTTTGTTCCGTCTGCGGTATAGGCCCGAGCAAGGCTGTGTCCATATCTGCGGCTTTTGAACTTGGCCGCAGATGCGCGCTCGAAATGACGGTTCGTGAAAAGGTGGCGGTTTCTTCGCCAAAGACCGTGTTCCGTATGATGCTCCCACTTCTGAAGGGGCTGGACCATGAGGAGTGCTGGGTGATGTTCCTCAACAGGGCGAACTATGTCCTGGGAAAGGAGAGGATGAGCGTCGGCGGCCTTGAGTCGACTGTCATGGACGTCAAGGCCATACTCCGCCGCGCCTTGGACAGGAAGGCGGCAGGGGTGATACTTGTCCATAATCATCCTTCCGGCAGTGCCCTGCCTGGGCAAGCCGACATCAGGCAGACCGGAATCCTTAAGAAAGCGCTTCAGACATGTGAGATATCCTTGATTGACCATGTGGTGATAGCTGAGGACAACTGGTATAGCTTTGCAGATGAACGCCTTGTGACTGAAAAATTTTGACATGGAGAAAAATAAGGATATATTTGCATGAACATCTAAAGCTATTAATCATGAAAATTGTCAATCTCGGTCAGAAGAACTCGGTTCTCAATAAGTTTGTGTCGCAGATGCGCGATAAGGATTTACAGAAGGACAGCATGCGTTTCCGAAGGAATCTGGAAAGATTGGGCGAAATCTTCGCTTATGAAATCAGCCAGACTTTGAATGCCTCTCCTAAAGAGGTGGTGACTCCTTTGGGAATAGCAAATGTCCCTACCTATGACGACAAGCTCGTGGTGGCGACCATTCTTCGTGCCGGACTGCCTCTCCATCAGGGAATCCTGAATTATTTCGACGATGCACAGAATGCATTTGTCGCTGCATACAGAAAGTATGACAAGGGAGAAGGCTTCCATATAGAGATCGAGTATGCCAGCACGCCTGACCTCACAGGCAAGGTCCTTATCCTTGCAGATACAATGCTTGCAACGGGCGCTTCCCTTGAAATCGCCCTCAGGAAGCTTTGGGATGAAGGAGAGCCTGCCCATACCCATCTTGTTTGCCCTATAGCCAGCGCATATGCTGTGGAGTATCTCCAGAAGAACCTTCCGGCTGACAAGGTGACTCTTTGGGTGGCTACCGTCGATGAGGAACTGACCAGTCATTCTTACATCGTCCCAGGCCTGGGAGATGCCGGCGATCTCGCTTTCGGTGAAAAGAAATAGATAACATACAATCCGGATGTGGCTCGCTTCGCAGAAGCATGGGAATATGCTTCGCTCGACCACATCCGGATTGTATGTATATACCAGTAACCTGACAGGGTTCTCTCCCACATGTGGGCACAAAAAAACAGGAAGCCTTTTGACTTCCTGCTTTCAGGGTGCCCAGTGGGATTCGAACCCACGACATTCAGAACCACAATCTGACGCTCTAACCAACTGAACTATGGGCACCATGTTGGTTTTAAGGACTGCAAAGATACGTAAATTTTTTATATCTGCAATATTTTATCAAATTTTTCTCCGGCTTGTCATTTGTGGCAATTATTTAGTATTTTTGTGGATGTGTAATATTTGAAATTATGGGACGTGAAATAAAATTTTCTCTGGTTTACAGGGATATGTGGCAGTCTTCGGGAAAATATGTTCCGACTGTCGCCCAACTTAAGGAAGTTGCTCCTGCGATAATTGATATGGGATGCTTCGACCGTGTCGAAACAAACGGAGGTGCCTTTGAGCAGGTAAATCTTCTTTTCGGTGAGAATCCTAACAAGGCTGTCCGCGAATGGACAGCGCCTTTCCATGCTGCAGGCATTCAGACCCATATGCTCGAGCGCGGTCTTAATGCCCTCCGTATGAATCCGGTTCCTGCCGACGTGCGTGAACTCATGTACAAGGTCAAGAAGGCGCAAGGAACCGACATTTCCCGTTCTTTCTGCGGACTGAATGACCACAGGAACCTCCGTCTGAGCGTCGAATACGCCAAGAAGGCGGGAATGATTTCCCAGGTGGCCCTATCGATTACGAACTCTCCGGTACACACCGTCGAGTATTATATGGGCGTTGTGGACCATGTGGTCGAATACGGATGCGACGAGATCTGTCTGAAGGATATGGCCGGCATCGGCCGTCCTACCTTCCTTGCCGAGCTGACCAGCCAGATAAAGAAGAAATATCCTCATATAAAGGTGCAGTACCATGGCCATTGCGGCCCCGGCTTCTCCCCAGCATCGATGCTGGAGGTAGCACGTGCAGGTGCTGACTATCTCGATGTGGCCGTCGAGCCTCTTTCTTGGGGAAAGGTCCATCCGGACGTGATAACCATCCGTGAAATGCTCAAGGCGGACGGGTTCCAGGTCAAGGACCTGAATATGAATGCATATATGGATGTACGTGCCTTGACGCAGAAGTTCATAGATGAGTTCCTGGGATACTGGATAGATCCGAACAATTCTCATATGAGCTCGCTGCTGGTGGGCTGCGGACTCCCGGGAGGAATGATGGGCTCGATGATGGCCGACCTCAAGGGCTTCCATGGAGCGATCAACGCTTCTCTCAGAGCTCAGGGAAAACCAGAACTGACTCTTGACCAGCTGATGGTGATGCTCTTCCAGGAGGTCGAGTATGTATGGCCTCGTCTCGGATATCCGCCTCTTGTGACACCTTTCAGCCAGTATGTGAAGAACACTGCCCTGATGAATCTCATGAACATCCTCAAGGGCCAGCCACGCTGGACCACAATAGACAAGGATACATGGAACATGATCCTCGGCAAGATGGGTACCCTTCCTGGAGAGCTTGCTCCTGAGATCGTCGCTCTTGCAAAGGAAAAGGGGCTTGAGTTCTATACCGGAAATCCTCAGGATGCGTTCCCGGACGAGCTTGACAAGTTCCGCGCTATGATGAAGGAAGAAGGCTGGGACTGCGGACAGGATGACGAAGAACTCTTCGAACTGGCTATGCATGAGAGACAGTACCGCGACTATAAGAGCGGTGTTGCAAAAGACCGTTTCAACAAGGATCTTGAGGCGGCAAGAGCAAAGGCAGGGGCTCCGATAGTGGTGACCAGACCTGTTGTGGAGATGCCGAAGTATGATGTCGATGAGATAGCACGCAAATATCCTTCAGCCGTTCCTGTGCAGGCTCCTGTGAAAGGCCAGATGCTCTGGCAGGTTGATGTTGACGATGCTTCGTCCGCTCCGGTTGCCGGTACTGAGGTCAAGGCTGGAGAATCCATGGGATATGTCCAGGCATACTATGGCATGGAAGAGGTCGTTCCTGCAGTGGACGGACGCGTGGTTGCCGTTTGTGCAAGGCAGGGAGAAATGGTGGTCAAGGGCGAGATAGTCGCCTTTGTTGAACAGAAATAGTTTTGATCCTGTATAAATAGAGCGGCCGGCTGAATTCAGCCGGCCGCTCTGGCGTTGTTAATATGGTTGGGTTAGAATTTGTGTTCGAATCCAGAACGCTTCCATTCGTACTCGAATGTGTAATCCGTCACTGTATTCAGGTCAAGTCGTGAGTCGATGCTCTTGTACCATTTCCAGCTCAATACCAGATTTGCGTTTTCTTCTTCTATGAACTTGCTCAAAGGGAAGCTGACATATGCGCTTCCAAGCATCATCTGTGAAGCGTTCTCCGCTGTCAGAACCTCTCCGAAACCATTGTGGCGGAAATTCAGGACATATCTTCCCTTTTCGTCCTTTGAATATACGAGGTTGACAAGGTGCTTTGTCTCGCTTCCCGGTTTGACATAGTAGCTTATCAGCATGTTTGCATATCCGCCGGAGAACCAGAGCTGCTCTATGTTGATAGGATTCTGGGTAATGATGTCTCCTTCAACTGCGTCTTCCAGTCTTACTGCATCCTTGTCGAGCACGTGCGCGAAGTTGGTGAGACGTATGTCATATTCTCCGCTGGTCCCTTCGGTTTCATTGAGTACATCGCAGATCACCATGGCTCTTTTCTCATCCTCGAGCTTGCCTGTGCACAACTGTTCTACGATATTGAATGTGTTGCCCTGGTCGCTTACGAACTTTCCGTTCACGATGTTTCCCATCGTCATGTTGTTGTAGGAAAGCGTGTCGTCTTTCTGGCATGAAACTGCTGCAATCGCTGCTGCAGCTACGCAGATCAATGCTTTTCTGATATTTATCATGTCTATGAATCTTTAATTGTTTTACACTACAATCGTTAACCGACATATAAGATGCATTCTTTGATGAAATCGTTGCATTTGATTCCGGAACTTGGTAAATTTGTTCGACAAAGCGATATAAAGATGATTACGTTCGTTGTTTCCATTCTGCTGCTTGTTGCGGCATATTTCGTTTACGGCAAGATCGTGGAGAAGTATCTTGATGTGGATCCGTCCAGGAGGACTCCAGCTTATGAAAAGAGTGATGGTGTTGATTATCAACCGCTTGCGACATGGAAGGTCTTCATAATACAGTTCCTGAACATTGCCGGATTAGGACCGATCTTCGGTGCTGTGACAGGTGCTGCCTTCGGACCTGCGGCATATATATGGATTGTGGTAGGATGCATATTCATGGGTGCCGTCCATGATTTCTTTGCTGGAATGATGTCGGTACACAATGGAGGAGTGAACATGCCCGATCTTGCGGCAAGATATCTTGGCAGGCGGATGAAGGGAGTCGTGAATGTCGTTCTTGTCTTCCTTCTTATGGCCGTAGGTGTTTCATTCGTGATAGGACCGTCCGGCCTCATGCAGAATCTTACAGGAATAGACAAGTCGATATGGCTTTATATAATTTTCGGATATTATATCCTTGCAACCCTTCTGCCTGTCGACAAGATAATAGGCAGCATATATCCTTATATGGGTGCTGTCCTGCTTTTCATGGCTTTGGGAGTGGGAATCATGCTTGTCGCCGGGGATATCAGCGGCTCTTACGAGATGATGGAACTTACTCCTTCAGTTATCAAGAACTGGCATTCGGATCCGGAAAGCAATCTGATCTTCCCGATGATGTTCATCGTGATATCATGCGGAGCGATATCCGGTTTTCATGCCACGCAGTCTCCTATGATGGCGAGATGTCTGAAGAATGAGAAGTACGCGCGCCCTGTCTTTTACGGAGCGATGATAGCCGAGGGTATTGTCGCAATGATATGGGCGACAGCAGCCATGACTTATTTCGGAGGCCCGGATGGGCTGAATGCAGCCATGTCGGAGACAGGCACAATGGTAAACGGAGTGCTTGTAAAGAACGCGCAGGCGGCAGATATTGTCGATATGATCTGCAAGAGCTGGCTTGGAAAGGCAGGAGCGGTAATTGCCATATTGGGTGTTGTCATCTGTCCGATCACTTCCGGGGATACGGCCTTCAGAAGTCTTCGCCTTTCGATAGCCGACCTGTTCAGGTTCGATCAGAAACCGATAGTCAAGCGTCTGATCGTATGCCTTCCTATATTCATTGTGGCATTCTTCTTCTGCAAGGTGGATTTCTCGACTGCGTGGAATTACCTCGGAATAGCTAATCAGATACTTGCGGCAATAGTCCTTTGGACAGGTGCGGCATATCTTATAAGCAAAGGAAGAGCGCACTGGATGTGCTCTCTTCCTGCAACTTTCCTTACATTCATCTGTGTAAGCTTTCTGGTGACCGCCCCTTTGGGCCTGGGACTCGCTCCAGCTGTCGGCTACATAGCCGGAGCAGCTGTCGCCCTGCCTCTGTTCATCTATTGCATCGTTTACGCTAGACGGTATACTTCTTCCTTGTAGGACGGCCTATGAGCTGGATGTCAATGCTTTCCAGCTTATATCCCTTGAACCTCTTTCTGCCCAGATGTGATTCTATCATGGCTACAAGGTCGTCGTCGATCACGTCCTTGTAGACATGGTTCTCATGGTCGTAGAAGTGTATGTGCTTGAATGTGTTGACATCGAAGTACATCTTGTTGTTGGAGCTGAGCCTGTAGTGATAGACTCTCAGCATGGCCATCTGTGTCAGGATATTATAGACGGAAGCCACCGTTACCTTGGTCGTGCCTCTGGACTTTATCTCTTCGGTTACCATGTCTGCGCATGCATGTCCCAATGACATCATGGCCTCATGGACGGCAAGACGCTGGGGTGTGGCTTTCAATGAGTGTTTCTTGAGGATGGTCTTGAATTCCTCGATGTTCGGGCATCTGTGTGTCATCATAACTTTAATGTCGTTTGCGGCAAAGGTATGCATTTACTTTGCAAATTCCAAGTAAATTAGAGAATTTCTAAATTATAAGCATAAAGATTGTGTTTTATTCATAAATGTGGTAATTTTGCAGTCGTTTAGGAATTGCATCACATCATTATGAAATACGCTTTGATAACAGGGGCGGCCTCAGGCATGGGCCGCATTTATGCCCTCCGTCTTGCCGGAAAGGGCTATGGCCTTGTACTCGTGGACATCAATCATACCGGCCTTCTCGAGACGGAAGGCATGGTCGGCAAGGCAGTGCCTGTGCTTAAGATCGTACAGGACCTCTCTGTCGCGGATGCGGCAGATATCATATATGAGAAGACTCAGGCTGAAGGATGTGAGGTCGAAGTGCTGGTGAACAATGCAGGCGTGATGTTCTGCCAGGGCATGGCGGAGACCAGCGAAAGGATGCTCAGGGTCATCATGATGGTCCATATGAACACTCCTCTGATGCTTTGCCGTAAATATGTCGGCCCGATGAAGGAAAGGGGATGCGGATATATTCTCAACATATCGTCCCTGGCGGCATGGATGACATGGCCGGGCATCGGAATGTATGGAGCCACAAAGAGGTTTGTCAGAAATTATTCGCGCGAGCTGAGGATAGAGTGCCAGAAGACAGGAGTCAGCGTCACAAATGCATACTTCGGAGCTGTAGATACCCCTCTCATTCCTTTGAAGGACAGTCTTCGCAGGCTTGCGCGGGGTCTTGCCGTAATGATCACTCCTGAGAAGGCGGTCGACAGGGCCTTGAGAGCGACATTCCGCAGGAGAAGGGGAGTCATGCCGGGATTTCTGAACAAGCTCTTCCTTCCTTTGATTGTCATTGTGCCGGACTGCCTTTTAGGCTGGATTTACAGAAAGGCGAAGCCTTATCTGATGAAAGTCTGACAAAATAGGCGGTTTGTGGATGGAAATTGTTATATTTGCAGGTTACACAAAATGAAAAGAATATGGAATCGGTAAAGTGTCTGATAGTCGGCGGAGGTCCTGCGGGATATACTGCCGCGATTTATGCCTCAAGAGCGGATATCTCTCCTGTCGTTTATGAAGGTATCCAGCCTGGAGGTCAGCTTACTACAACCACAGATATAGAGAATTATCCCGGCTTCGAGAACGGAATCGCCGGTCCGGAGCTCATGGCTACGATGAGAGCCCAGGCTGTAAGGCTTGGTGCAGATGTCCGCACAGGTGCGGTTACTGAAGCGGATCTTTCAAAGAGGCCTTTCAGGATCGTGATAGACGGCTCTCATAAGATCGCCGCAGAGTCGCTCATTATTGCCACAGGAGCTACAGCAAAGTATCTTGGCCTCCCTTCAGAAGTGAAGTATCGCGGACTTGGCGTATCTGCATGCGCTACATGTGACGGGTTCTTCTACAGGAAGAAGACTGTTGCAGTGGTAGGTGGCGGTGACACCGCATGCGAGGAGGCTACATATCTTGCAGGCCTTTGCAGGAAGGTTTATATGATAGTCAGAAGGGATGTTCTCAGAGCTTCTCAGGCTATGCAGGAAAGAGTTATGGCGACTGAAAACATCGAGGTACTCTGGAACTGCAACACCCAGGAGGTTCTTGGTGACGAATATGGTGTCACAGGAGCCAGACTTGTGAGAAAGGATGGCGAGGTTTTTGATATAGCAGTGGACGGATTCTTCCTTGCAATCGGACATCATCCAAACTCGGAGATGTTCAGCCAGTGGGTGAATGTGGACAAGGAAGGTTACATTGTGACAGACGGAAAGACTTCGAAGACGAATGTCGAGGGAGTCTTTGCGGCCGGTGATGTGCAGGATCCTCTGTACAGGCAGTGTGTGACTGCGGCTGCTTCCGGATGCCGTGCGGCCCTTGATGCAGAGAAGTTCCTTAAAATGAAATAATTTTTCCAGAATGAAATTCAGATATATTTTTATTGCCCTGACTGCTGTCTTTGCGATGGCATCATGCAAATCGCAGTATGAGCTTGTGCTCAACAGCAATGATGCAGACCTCAAATATAAGACAGCGTTCGAATATTTCGATCAGGGAAAGTTTTCCAAGGCGGCAGCAGTATTCGAGTCCCTTTCAGTGCTTACCGATGGCACTGAACGTGATGATACCGTCAGATACTACTGGGGCCTGAGCAATTATAACTTCAAGGATTATTACACAGCGGAGACAAATTTCGACAATTTCATCGCAAGCTTTCCGAAGAGTCCTTTCACTTCGGATGCCAGATATCTCCGCATAGACTGTCTTTACAGGTCTACGTTGCGTTATGAGCTGGACCAGACTCCTACATATAAGGCGATCAATGCGATTTCGGAATATATTCTCGAATACCCGGAAAATACCCATATGCAGGAGTGCCGTGATATGCTTCTGGACCTGAACGACCGCCTGGACCGTAAGGCATACGAGTCGGCCCGCCTTTATTACAGGATGGAAGATTACCTGGCATCCAGGGTGGCGTTGAGGAATGTGCTGAAGGAGGATTCGGATAACGCATATCGTGAGGATATCCTGTATTACATAGCGATGTCATCGTACAATTACGCAAGCCTCAGCGTTCCTTCCAAGAGAAAGGAAAGGTATCTTACATTCATAGACGACTACTATAACTTCATCGGGGAGCTGCCTGAATCTCATTACAGAAGGGAGCTTGACAGCGTATACAACAAGGCCCAGAAGGCGCTCGGAAGAAATGTGTCAGAAAGCGAAGACCATGAGATGACGGAGAAGGACTTTGCAAAGGAAAGAAGAAAGCTCCTGCGTGAGGAAAGAAAATCGAAAAAAAATTGAAACTCTCTCTGAAACCGGGGGTATAATTAAATGGAGGGATTTCATCCGTCCCTCGGAAAGAGAAGTTATTAATACATTATTTATAGACATGGCAAACAAGAAAACACCGGTTAACACCCTTACAAGAGACCTTAACGATCTCGCTGCTCCTACAGGAAACATTTATGAGACAGTAGTGATACTTTCAAAGAGAGCAAACCAGATCGCAATCGCAGAAAAGAAGGAACTTACAAGAAAGCTCGAGGATTTCAAGAACGATCGTGACACGATGGAGGAAGTGTTCGAGAATCGCGAGCAGATCGAAATTTCAAAATATTATGAGAGACAGCCTAAGCCGAGCCTCGTTGCTATCGAGGAGTTCAAGGAAGGCGAGATCTCTTACAGAATGGCAAAGCAGGACGAGGAGTAATCTATGCTAAGCCGGCTCCTGGTAAAGAATTACGTGTTGATAGACTCTCTGGAAATCGATTTTCCGGAGGGTCTGATCATTATTACGGGACAGACCGGAGCCGGAAAGTCCATTCTAAT
This sequence comes from Bacteroidales bacterium, assembly GCA_017399865.1. GTDB lineage: Bacteria > Bacteroidota > Bacteroidia > Bacteroidales > UBA932 > Cryptobacteroides. The sequence continues at coordinate 30,605 of JAFQAT010000070.1, forward strand.
GGGAGCCTTGGGGCTTGTGATGGGATCCAAGGCCGATGCTTCCATGCTTTCCGAGGGATCGGAGAACTGTGTCGTCGAGGCTGAATTCGATGTAGAGCCGGGCGATGCAGGAATCTTGGACATTATCGATGAAAACGGAGTGGAATGGGACAATGGCCACCTTATCATCAGAAGGGTCGTGAACCGTTCCGGCCGTTCCAGGGCTTTCGTGAATGATTCCCCTGTATCTGTCCAGGTCCTTCAGGATCTTTCATCAAATCTGATCGATGTACATTCGCAGCATCAGACCCTCCTTCTTTCTGATAAGGGCTTTCAGATGGATATCCTCGATTATTTCGCCGATGCGACCAGGCTTCGCGAGGACTGCCATACCTGTTGGCATAAGGTTGCAGCTCTGAAGAAGGAACTTGCAGAACTTGATGCCCGCATCGCCAGGATTGCTGGAGAAAGAGAGTACAATGAGGCGCAGTTCGCCCGGCTTGAGGCAGCTTCCCTTCGTGAGGGAGAGCTCGCTGAACTGGAGGAAGAGCAGAAGCAGCTTGCGAATGCTGAAGAAATAAAGACGGGATTATGTGCCGTCGAGGAACTTTTTACCTCGGCATCGTCTGACGGTGAAGCTCTCTCTGCAGATTCGATGCTGAAGGAGGCGGAAAAACTCCTTGCAAAGGTAGGCAGGTTCATTCCTGCAGCTTCTTCGCTTTCAGAAAGAGTGGAGGAATGCCGCAGGGAGCTGGATGACATCCTTGCCGATGTCGTTCAGATGAACTCACGTATAGAACTGTCACAGGAGCGCCTTGACGAGGTCGAGGAAAGGATGTCCCTGCTCTACGGACTGATGCGCAAGCATGATTGTGCAGACGAGGCAGAACTTATTGCCCTTCGCGACAGTCTTTCGGAAGCTCTTTTTGATTCCACGTTGCTTGAGGAGAAACGTGAGGAACTTATGGGAGAGATAGCTTCATATGAATCCGAACTCAATAAGACTGCAGAACGTCTCCATGAGAAGCGAACCGCAGCTGCCGCTTCGTTTGCAGAGGCCATGACGCTTTCCGTAAGGAACCTGGAACTTCCTTATGCCGTATTTGAGGTTGATCTTACTTCTGTTCCTGTAGGGCCGTCAGGCGCAGATGCCGTCCAGTTCCGGTTTTCGGCGACTGGACGTAATGCCGTCGATGTTGCGAAATGCGCTTCCGGCGGTGAAATGTCCAGAATAATGCTTGCCCTCAAGGCTATGAAGGCACGCTATGCCAATATGCCTACAATGATATTTGACGAAATCGATACAGGCGTTTCAGGAAGCGTTGCCGACAAGATGGGAACCATGATCTGCGACATGGGGGCATTCATGCAGGTCTTCGCCATCACCCATCTTCCGCAGGTGGCTGCAAAGGGAAATGCCCATTACCTTGTCTCCAAGGATATTGATCCCCAGACTTCCAAGGCGGTCACTACAATAAAGAAACTCTCCCATGAAGAGAGAGTTCTCGAAGTCGCCCGCATGCTCAGCGGTTCTGTTCTTACGGATGCTGCTGTCGCTAATGCCAGATCTTTGCTGGAATCTTTCTGACAGGATCTATCTGACCTGTGTCACGGACCATTCCGGGCCGTAGACCACTCTTCTGATTCCGTGATTCACATATCCCCCTTCTTCGACCGGAACCATTCTGATGGTGCTCTGGAGCATCTGTCTTTGGGATTCTTCAAGTTTCATGGTCCACATGTCACCGTATCTGCTGCACATGTTTATGAAGTAAGTGGCCACGTCGTAGCCTTGGAATGCGTATTGCGTAGGTTCCGTGTTGTATAATGCCCTGTATTTGAGCAGGAAGTTCTTCACCTGCTGGCTTTCGTAGTCAATCAGATATCCAAGGCTTACGTGCAGGTTCGTGTTGTGGAGGTTCTCCACCTCTATGGTTTCGAAGTTCCTTATTCTTGCAGGAGCATAAAGCGCTACATTCAGTTTGTTGTATACGAGGATGTTGAGATTGCGCACCACGTCATTCACGAAGGCTTCGCTGTCGGAAGCGATGAGCACCCGGTTTGTGCCGGTTGCAGTCATTAGCTTGGTAAGAGGCTCCGTTATGTCTCTACCTTCGAGGATGCTGTATGAGAAAGGTATGAAATCAAGGCCTGATGAGTCCGCAGCCTGTGTCATCAGGGTAATGGCCTCTGTATTCCTTGCTCCTTTCTCGCTTATTATCAGAAGAGTGTCTCCAGGAGCCGCATCTTCCTTTATCCAATCTATGAGGTCCTGATACTGTACCTTCTGAGGTGTAGGAACCTGTATGAAGTTTCCATTGGTGTATGCCAGACTCTCCGCTCTCTGGTCGAGAGGGGAGATCAATGTCTTCGGATCCTGTTCAGAATCCAGAAGCCTTCCCAGATCTCCGGATGATACAGGCCCTATGACCATGTCGCTGCCGGTTATGTCCTCACTTGATATAGGATGGCTGCTGTCCGAAGAGTCATATACGTTGAGGTCTGTGCTGACGCCTGTTTCAGCCAGATCCCTTACTGCAAGAAGGACTCCGCTGTAGAAGTCCATGTTGTTGCGGCTAACATTGTCTGTAGACGCCTTCAATGGTAGAATCAGCGTCACCTTTACCTCATCCTTAGGAGTAAATGCCAGTTCAGGTTCCGTTTCCGGAACTGGAGATGCGGTAGTGTCGGCGGGCTCGGTTTCAACTGTTTCTTCCTCAGGGATATCAATGTCCTCTTCCTGTTCTTCTTCGGCAAACTGTCCCGGTTCCGGTATGATGAGCTTCTGTCTTTTTGCAAGCTTTCTGCCTCTGAGATTGTTTGCCTTCATGATTTCTTCGACGGTCACTCCATATCTTTCGGCTATGACATCGAGATCCTCAAACCATTTTACGGTATGGATCGTCTGCTTCTTCACTTTCTTCTCTGCGACTGGCTTCTTCTCCGGTTCTGGCTTCTTCTCCGGTTCTGTTTTCTTTTCAGCAACCGGTTTCCTTTCAGGCTCCGGTTTTACAGCAGGTTCCTGCTTCTTCTCCGGTTCCGCCTGAACAGCAGGCTCAGTCTGAACGGCAGCTTCCGCCTTCTTTGACTCCAGAGCTTCCTTTGAAGGAATCAGGATTATGGAATTCTTCTTGAGTCCGGTTTCTTTCAGGGAAGGATTGAAGGCATAGATGTCATCCACGGATACATCATAAGCCTTTGCTATGGAGAACAATGTCTGCTTGTCGCGGACTATATGTGACCAGCATACCTTGCCGTTAACCTTCACCTTGTCCTTTGAAACGGTAACGGGGGCGCTTATGTAATCCTGCGCATCGATGGCTGCCGGCACGGCAAGCATCAGCGCTGCAGCCATAATCAGGCTCTTTAAAATGTTTCTCTCCATATCTCGTCTTATATTTTTCCGATGAATTCCTCAAGCTTTTCTGCAAATGTCTTCCAGGACAGGCGCTCTTTTTCGACTCTGATGGCAGCGATGCAGTCCTCTCTGAGGGACGGATCGCTGAAATAGCGCAGGATTTCGCTGCATATGCACTCAGGAGTCCCTTCTGCAGCAACCAGCCCCGTGCCTCTGTCGCCGATAGTTTCCTTCAGACCTCCCACATCCGTAACTATCATGGGGACTTCGAAATGGTACGACACCGAGCTTATGCCGCTCTGGGTAGCGCTTCTGTAAGGAAGCACCGCAAGATCCGCCGCAGAGAACCAGTCGGAGACTTCCGAATCCTTTATGTATTTCAGGTTCAGATGTATCCTGTCTTTCCCCGGAATCCTGTCGATGATTTCCTGATACTTGTCAAATGATCCGTACGGCTCTCCGGCTACGATCAGCTGGTAGTCATCCGGGAGCATGCCGAATGCTTCCAGCAGTATGTCCAGACCTTTGTATGTACGTATGAGACCGAAGAACAATATGTTCTTCATGCCATGCCTCAGACCAATCTTCTCTTCAGTTTCATATCTGTCCTTCTTCGGACCGAAATGCGAGTAAAGAGGATGCTGGATCACAGTGTATCGGGCGTCCTTCTGCAGGTTCAGAAGGTCCTTGGATACAGCTTCGCACAATGTTATGCAACCTGTGCTTCCCTTGAGGAAATATCTGGTCAGAGGTGCGTCAAAGAAATGCGGCTCGTGTGGGATTACGTTGTCAAGTATGGATATGACCTTGCAATGCTTCTTCATCCTTCTGGCTATATAGCCAAGGGAAGGAGCGAAGTATGACATCCAGTACCTGACTATGAGCACATCCGGTTCCCAGTCACGAATCTCCCGGTATGTGCTGACGTATGTAAAAGGATTGGCCGTATCCAGCAGAGATTCGCTCTCTACCGGTACGGCCTCATCGTCTTCTGTCACATATTGTGTCTTTCCCGGGAAAAGGAATTCAGGATATTGTCTCTTGAAATTGAATGCCTTGACAACATGCTTCTTGCTCAGTTCACCATAAAGGCATGCGTTAAACTGAGAGATTCCTCCTCGATAGGGATAGAAACAGGACAGTATTGCTATCTTCAATGGTTATTACTTGTTGTTCTTTGACTTGATGTACTCTTCGTTGAGACCAGCAAGAACGTCGTCTGTGATGTCAAGGGCTGCGTCTGCAGTGATGACAGGAGCTCCGCCTGAGTTTGTGAGGATCATCGCGTACTGCTTCTCCTCATTGTACTTTGTGAGGTAAGTCTGGATAGCATCACCAAGCTGGTTCATCATCACGATGTTCTCCTCGTTGATCTCCTGCTGCTTCTGAGCTGCATAGTTGTTGAACTCGATCTCCTGCTGCTGGAGCTTCTGGCTCTGTACTTCAGCGTTTGTGCGTGTGAGGAGACCCTTGTCGATCTTGTTCTGGAAGTCCACAACGTCGTTCTCGAGCTTCTTGCCCCTTCTGTTTACCTCTGCCTGGATGTTCTGTACCTTTGTCTCGACTACAGACCTGAGGTCATTTGCCATGTCGTACTCCATAAGGATTCTGTCGAGGTCGACATAAACGATGTCGCCTTTTGTTGCGGCAGTCTCGACAGCCTCGCCTTCAACCTGTGCCTCAGTCGATTTTCCTCCCTTGGTAAGCGAGAGGATTCCAAATACTACAACAGCAACAAGTGATATGATGCTGAGGATAAGTGATGTGTTTTTCATTTCTTATTGATTTTTGTTTTTGCTTTTACCTTTAAAACATCCTGCAAAGTTAATTAAAAAATCTTAACTTTAGAGAGATATGCCTGTATTGTTTGCTCCAATCCCATATAAAGGGCGTCGCAAATGATTGCATGGCCTATCGAGACCTCTGCAGTCCAAGGGATGTTCCTGATGAAATACTCGAGATTCTCAAGATTCAGGTCGTGTCCGGCATTCACTCCCAGACCGGCGTTTCTGGCAGCTTCTGCTGTCCTGATGAAAGGAGCGATGGCACTTTCGCGGTCTTTTGCGTACATGCTGGCGTATGATTCAGTGTATAGCTCGATGCGGTCGCATCCGCATGCGGCGGCAGCTTCCGCCATGCGGGGGTCGGGGTCAACGAATATCGATGTCCTTATGCCCTTGGCCTTGAACTCGGAGCAGACTTCCGTCAGGAAGTCCCGGTTCCTTATAGTGTCCCATCCTGCATTCGATGTTATGGCATTGTGGGCATCCGGTACGAGGGTGACCTGATCGGGCACGACCTCGGTCACAAGGTCGATGAATGATGGAATCGGATTGCCTTCTATGTTGAATTCTGTCCTGATCAGAGGACGTATCGTCCGTACGTCGGAATATCTTATGTGCCTTTCGTCGGGGCGTGGGTGTACTGTTATACCTTCTGCTCCGAAATCTTCGCAGTCCAGTGCTGCCTTGGTCACATCAGGCATGTTGCCGCCTCTGGCATTCCTGATGGTCGCGATCTTGTTTATGTTTACGCTCAGCTTTGTCATTTCAATCTGTCGTATTGAATTGGTTCAGAATACAAAAATAAATAATAAAGTTCACATTTTGTAAATAAGTGTTAATTTTGTGCCATGATAATATCTGTATATTTAGGAAACGGGGAGCTGATTTCAGATGAAAGACTGACCTCTCTTTTTGAAGAACTTCGCAAGGGAGGATGCGGACTTCAGATCCTTGAACCTGGTGAGGTTCCGTCTGAAGAAGCGCAGATGCTTCTGAGTGCGGGAGGTGACGGCACCTTCCTTTCTTCGTCTGTGCTTGCCGCTGAAAGGGGGCTTCCTATGCTGGGCGTGAATATGGGACGTCTGGGCTTCCTTTCCGAGAATCGTCCGGAAGATGTCGCAAGATGTCTTCTTTCAGGAGATTATACCATAGAGAACAGGACCATGCTCAAGGCTGAGGTTTCGACCGGTCACGATGACATAGATTCATGGCCATATGCTCTGAACGAGATGGCAGTACGAAGGAGCGGTGCGGCCATGCTTGCTGTGGATGTGGTCATTGACGGAATCTGTCTCCCGACCTATTGGGCGGATGGGCTGGTGATATCAACGAGTTCCGGATCGACCGCATATTCTCTTAGTGTCGGAGGACCGATCGTACTGCCTGACTCCAAGGTCCTGATAATCTCTCCTATCGCGCCTCACAACCTGAACATGCGTCCTCTGGTGGTTCCGGATTCGTCCGAAATATCACTGACGATGCACTCTCGTGACGGCAGATTCGAATTTTCCGCCGATAACAGGACCTGCGTGGTCGCGGAAGATGTGGCGGTCAGAATATCTGTGGCACAGTTTTCGCTTAAACGTGTCCAGTTCAACAGTTCCAATTTTATAAATGCCCTTACGGATAAGCTTTTCTGGGGCGAGGATGTAAGAAATATCAAGTAAATAAATATGGCGAGTGAAACTATGACCAATGTGCCTGTCCATGTATCGATGATCATGGACGGAAACGGGCGTTGGGCCAAGGAAAGAGGAAAGGAAAGAGTCTTTGGCCATTTTGAAGGTGTTGAAAGTGTACGTGCATGTGTCGAGGCGGCTGTCGAGACAGGAGTGAAGTATCTGTCGATCTATGCCTTCTCGGAAGAGAACTGGAACCGTCCGCAGGATGAGGTGATCGCTCTCATGGGCTTGATGGTCAAGGCAATGGCGGCAGAGATGGAGAAACTGAACAGCAATGGAGTGCGCTTCATGGTGATCGGAAACCGCGCACGTCTGGACGATGAACTGAACAGAACCATAGACGAATGCATGTCCATGACTGCCCATAACGACACGCTGACCCTCATCGTCTTCCTCAGTTACAGCGGGAAATGGGATATCCTTCAGGCAGCTCAGAAAATGGTGGCCGAGGTCGCGGAACATCCTGAAAGAAAGGATGAGATCCTCTCAATGGGAATCGGCGGATTCGACAAGTACCTTGCCACTGCCGGCATTCCGGATCCCGACCTCATCGTGAGGACATCCGGCGAGTGCAGGTTGAGCAACTATCTCCTCTGGCAGGGAGCTTATTCGGAACTGCTGTTTGTGGACACATTGTGGCCGGATTTCCGTAAGGATGAATTCCGTGCGGCGCTTGAATACTATTCAAAACGCGACAGGCGTTATGGAAAAGTAAAATAAATGCTTATATTTGCAGTTTTGAATTTAAGAGCATACAGATGAGAATCAGCAAAATAGTCTTGGCTTCGCTTCTACTGTTCATGACCTTCGGTGCATGGGGACAGCAGAAGGGGAGTGATGTAGTCGTCGATTACAACAGGCCTAAGAAATATATTGTAGGTGGGGTTGGAGTGGAAGGAAACAACTATCTTTCTCCAGATCAGATACTTCAGGTCACAGGCCTCCAGAAAGGAATGGAGATAACCGTCCCAAGCGAGGAGATAACATCTATTGTGAACAGATTGTGGCTGCAGAGGTATTTTGATGATGTGGCTGTGGTAGTCGATTCCATAGTACCGGCCACCGATACCGCCTTCTTCAAGATACGTATCGTGGAGAGACCGCGTGTCTCGAGATGGACTTTCTCAGGCGTGAAGAGCGGAGAGGAAAAGGAACTCCTCGAAAGGCTCAATCTCAAGCGAGGAGGCGAATTCTCCGAATATGTTGCCAAGACCTCTACAGACATCATCAAGAGATACTACAAGGAAAAGGGCTTCCTTAATGTCAAGGTTGACGTGAACACCAAGCGTGATACCGTGATACGCAGCGCGATCAGGGTCCAGTTTGCGGTGGACAGAGGACAGAAGGTCAAGATCAAGACCATCACGTTCAATGGAGTGGAAAGTGTCAAGGAAGGAAAGCTCGTCAGGTCGATGAAGAAGACAAAGGACAAGCGTCTGATGAACTTCTTCAGTTCCAAGAAATTCAATGAAGGCGAGTATGACAACGACAAGAGGGCTCTTATAAGCAAGCTCAACGAGGCCGGCTACAGGGATGCACGTATCGTCAAGGATACCATGTATTATGTCGAGCCAGGGCGTCTTCAGATAGATTTTGACATCGATGAAGGAAAACAGTATTTCTTCAGGAACATCACATGGACCGGAAACTCTGTATATGATGCGGAGAACCTCAATAAGATCCTCAAGATCAACAAGGGTGACGTCTACGATGTCGTGACGATGGAGAAGCGCCTTTTCGGAGGCGGAAAGCAGAGCGAATACGATATTTCGAAGCTCTATAAGGACAACGGATACCTCTTCTTCCAGGTGCAGCCTGTCGAACTGAACATCGAAGGTGATTCCGTCGATGTCGAAATGAGGGTTGTGGAAGGCAAGCCTGCGACATTGAACAATATCGTGATCAACGGAAACGACCTGACGAACGAGAGGGTCATCCGCCGCCAGATATTCACTCGTCCGGGCTATCTCTTCAGCCAGACCGACTTCGAGGGCTCTATCCGTGAGATCGCTTCGATGGGACAGTTCGACCCTGAATCGATCATGGAGTACGGAAAGGGATATTCAATCATCCCGAACCAGCTGAACAATACAGTGGACCTCGTCTACAATGTGACCGAGAAGCCGTCAAGCCAGCTTGAGCTTTCCGGCGGATGGGGCGGAAACACATTCGTGGCGACGGTCGGAGTAAGCTTCAACAACTTCTCGACCCGCAGGTTCTTTGACAAGTCGGCATGGAGGCCTGTCCCTCTGGGAGACGCACAGAATCTTGCTGTCCGTTTCCAGACTAACGGTACATACTATACCAGCCTTTCGGCCAGCTTCTCTGAGCCATGGCTCTTCGGCAAGAAGCCTACGTCGCTGAATCTGTCGCTTTATTATACCCGCCAGACCAACTCATACATATATTACAACATACTCAATAATGACGAGTATATGGAAGTATATGGATTTGCTGCAGGTCTCGGAAAGCGTCTGAAATGGCCTGACAGGTATTTTGTGCTTTACAACCAGCTCAGCTGGCAGACATACAAGCTCCAGAACTGGGCATATCAGTTCCTGTTCAACACAGGTATATCGCACAACCTGAGCTATACGTTGAGCCTGTCGCGTAATTCGACAGACCAGCAGATATATCCGCGTATGGGTTCTGACTTCAGCTTCTCCCTCCAGCTGACTCCTCCATATTCCCTCTTGAGGAAGAAAGACAACGGGGTTCTGGATGCGTCCGGAAATCCTACCAAGGTATCGAGCTGGAAGGACATCAATTATGATCTGCAGAGCTCTCAGGACAGATACAAGTGGATCGAGTATCACAAGTGGACATTCAAGGGTGCTGTCTACACCAAGCTTATCGGAGACCTTGTCCTGATGGCCCGCGCACAGTTCGGATACCTCGGATATTATAACAGGAACCGGGGATATTCTCCTTTCGAAGGCTTCCGTGTAGGTGGTGACGGTATGTCGGGATATGATACATACGGTTCGGAGATCATCTCGCTCCGCGGTTATGAAAATTATTCGCTTACTCCGACAAACATGTCGTCATATAATTCGACAGGCCAGTATTATGCCGGTAATGTCTATGACAAGTTCACAGTCGAGCTCCGCTACCCTGTGATCCTCCAGCCGCAGTCTACGATTTTTGCATTGCTCTTCCTTGAAGGAGGTAACTGCTGGTCTGACATCAGGGATTTCAATCCGTTCCAGATCAGAAGGTCGGCCGGTGTGGGTGTCAGAGTGTTCCTGCCTATGATCGGACTTCTGGGTGTTGACTGGGGATACGGATTCGACAACCATGACGGCTATGGCGGAAGCCAGTTCCACTTCGTGATCGGACAGCAGTTCTGATGATATTAATAATTATAAGTATAGATAACAGATTATGAAAAGAATTCTTTTGATCGCAGCTGTGACACTGATGTCAGTGGCTGCAAGCGCACAGGACTTCAAGTGGGCTTATGTTGATTTCAACGAAATCGTGATGCTCATGCCTGAGATGGACGAGGCAAGAGCTACAATGGAAGAGAATCAGAAGACTAACGAAGAGATTCTCGTTGCCATGTATGAGGAATATCAGACAAAGATGCAGCAGTATCAGCAGAAGGCCGAGACTTGGACTCCGGCTATCCGCGAGAGCAAGGAGAAGGAGATAATGGAGATCCAGGCTCGTTTTGAGCAGACTCAGCAGAGCCTCCAGCAGGAGATCCAGCAGCTCCAGCAGAGCCTCCAGGCTCCTATCTATGAGAAGGCCCAGAATACTGTGAACGAACTTGCAAAGGCAAAGGGCGTGGCTCTCGTATTCGAGAAGTCATCTCTTCTTTACCTTGATCCGGCACAGGGCATCGACCTTACTGCTGAGGCACGCACAGCTCTCAATATCCCTGCCGACAGGACCCTTGAAACTCTCCAGGCAGAGCTTCAGGCTAAGGCACAGGCAGCGGCTGCAGCAGCTCAGGGAATGTAATTCATTGAAATAAGACTTGTAACGGCGGACCATTTTCATGGTTCGCCGTTTTGTGTATTAAAAAACGACAGAATAGTATCCTATGTTTCAGAAAAATATTTACATTTGTAGATAAAACTAACCATTTGATTAATAATCATAACACAAACCATGCAACATAAGGTAATTGATACTAAGGATGTTGTAATCAGATTTGCAGGAGATTCGGGAGATGGAATGCAGCTCACCGGGTCTCTTTTTGCAGATATGTCTGCCATCTTCGGTAACGAACTTTCAACATTCCCGGATTACCCTGCGGAGATCAGAGCTCCTCACGGTACCGTTTCCGGCGTCTCTGGCTTCCAGGTACATATCGGAAGCGAACACATCACCACCCCAGGTGACTTCTGCGACCTTCTTGTGGCGATGAATCCTGCCGCACTGAAGGCAAATGCGAAATGGCTCAAGAGAACAGCAATGGTTCTCATTGACTCGGATACCTTCGACGAGGACGGTCTGAAGAGAGCCGGCCTGAAGAGTGATCCTATCGCTGAGCTGTATATCGAGGACAGGACCATCATAGTGGCTCCTATCACCACTCTGACAGAAGAAAGTCTCAAGGACAGCGGCCTTGACAAGAAGACGATAGACAAGTGCAAGAACATGTTCACCCTCGGAATGGCATGCTATATTTACAACCGTCCGATGGAGTACATCTTCCAGTATCTTGAACGTAAGTTCGGAAAGAAGAAGCCTGAGATGATAGCCCCTAACAGGAAGGTGCTTCAGGATGGCTACAATTATGCTGCAAATATTCAGGCTATCCCGAATACATACAACATCGAGCCTGCCCATCAGGAAAAGGGACTTTACAGAAATATTACAGGAAACCAGGCGACAGCGTGGGGACTTCTTGCAGCGGCGGAAAAGGCGAATCTTCCTCTCTTCTGCGGCTCATATCCTATCACTCCTGCGACAGGTATCCTGGAAGAACTTGCCATCCATAAGAACCTTGGAGCCAAGACTGTCCAGGCTGAGGATGAGATTGCAGGTATCTGTACGGCCATAGGTGCAGCCTATGCCGGAAGCCTTGCCGTGACCACAACTTCAGGCCCCGGCCTTTCGCTCAAATCCGAGGCTATGGGTCTTGCCGTTATGACAGAACTGCCTCTTGTCATTGTAGATGTGCAGAGAGCCGGCCCATCAACCGGTATTCCGACCAAGACCGAGCAGACTGACCTCAATCAGGCTCTCTACGGCCGAAACGGAGAGTGTCCTATGGTAGTGATGGCGGCTCATTCTCCGGCAAACTGCTTTGATGCAGCATTCAATGCCGCAAAGATTGCCGTTGAGCATATGACTCCTGTGCTCCTTCTGACAGAAGGATTCCTTGGCAACGGATCGGAGCCATGGCGTATCCCTTCAATGAAGGACTACCCAGCCATAAGACCTCCTTTCGCACAGCCTAATGTTCCATACAAACCTTTCCAGCGAGATCCCGAAACATATGTCCGCAAGTGGGCTGTTCCGGGAATGGCCGGCTGCGAGCATCGTGTCGGCGGTCTGGAAAAGAACCATGAAGGCGTGCTTTCTTCAGACCCTCAGAACCATGCACTGATGGTGAATGAACGTGAACAGAAGGTCCAGAAAGTTGCAGACTTCATACCGGAGCTGGAGGTGAACGGCAACCGGAACGGAAAGCTTCTGGTTGTGGGATGGGGCGGAACATACGGCCACCTTCTTTCTGCAGTCCAGGAAGTGCGTGAATCAGGACTTGATGTAAGCTTCGCAAACTTTGACTACATCATGCCTCTTCCTCGCAATACGGAAGAAGTGTTCTCGAAGTTCGAGAAGATCCTTGTGTGTGAGCTGAACAGCGGACAGTTCGTGAACTATCTCCGCGGAAAGCTCCCTCAGTTCGTCTATTCACAATATAATAAGGTACAGGGTCAGCCATTCCTGGTTCAGGAAATCGTGGCTGCCATCCATGCCTGTCATCCTGAACAAAGTGAAGGATCTTTATAATAAAAGAAACGTTATGCCAAGATATACATTCAAAGAATTCAAGAGCGATCAGGAAGTAAGGTGGTGCCCGGGATGCGGCGACCATGGTGTCCTGGCTGCATTGCAGAGAGCCCTTCCGGATGTTACTGAAGCGTTGGGCTACAGCAAGGAAAGATATGTCGTCGTATCCGGTATCGGATGCTCTTCACGTCTTCCATATTATATGAACACATATGGATTCCACAGCATCCACGGCCGTGCGACCGCCATTTCCACCGGCATCAAGGTGGCGAATCCGGACCTTGCAGTATGGCAGGCATGCGGAGATGGTGACGCCCTGGCTATCGGCGGCAACCATTTCATCCATGCCATCCGAAGGAATGTGGACATCAATATCGTCCTTTTCAACAACCAGATATACGGCCTTACAAAAGGTCAGTACTCTCCGACTTCCCGTTTCGGTGCGATTTCAAAGACGTCTCCTTACGGAACTGTCGAGCATCCTTTCAACCCGGGAAGCCTTGTGCTCGGAGCAAAGGGCACCTTCTTTGCCAGAAGCCTGGATTCAGAGCTTAAGCTGACTTCGGAGATAATGCTTTCCGCAGCAAGGCATGAAGGATGTTCGGTAATGGAGATGCTGACAAACTGCGTCATCTTCAACGACGGTGCCCACAAGCTCATTTCCGACAGGGAACATCGTGCGGACAGGACCATCATCCTCCGCCATGGCGAGAAGATGATCTTCGGAAAGGACAGGAACAAGGGAATCATTCTTGACGGCATGGGTCTCAAGGTGGTGACCATCGGAGAGAACGGAATCACGGAAGATGACATTCTTGTACATGACGCCCATTCGGAGAACGTCGGCATCCATATGATGCTTGCCGATATGAAGTATCCTGATTTCCCTGTGGCTTTGGGAGTAATCCGCGACGTGAAGGATGTGACATACGATGAGGGAGTCCGCAATCAGGTCGAGCAGGTCAAGGAGAAATCTAAGATCAAGTGCGTGGACGACCTTCTCCGCAGCGGATCGACATGGGAAGTGAAATAAGCAATAACCACTAATAACACAATAATGAACACTAATGATCTTATGGCCAGACTTCAGGCCAAGTACCCTTATGAGAAGGAATACCTCCAGGCGGTACACGAAGTATTGGAGTCTATTGAAGAGGTTTATAACCAGCACCCTGAATTCGAGGATGCGAAGATCGTCGAGCGCATCGTCGAGCCTGAGCGTATCCTTACATTCAAGGTAACATGGGTGGACGACAACGGAGAAGTCCAGACAAACACAGGCTACCGCGTGCAGTTCAACTCCGCAATCGGTCCGTACAAGGGAGGTATCCGCTTCCATCCTTCAGTGAATCTTTCGATCCTGAAGTTCCTCGGATTCGAGCAGACATTCAAGAATGCCCTCACAACCCTCCCTATGGGCGGCGGTAAGGGCGGTTCCGACTTCAACCCGAGAGGAAAGTCAGACGCTGAGATCATGCGTTTCTGCCAGGCCTTCATGCTTGAGCTCTGGAAGGTGATCGGTCCTGACCAGGATGTCCCTGCAGGAGATATCGGAGTAGGCGGACGCGAGATCGGCTTCATGTACGGAATGTACAAGAAGCTCGCGCAGCAGTACAACACAGGTGTCCTCACCGGAAAGGGCATGACATGGGGTGGCTCTATCCTCCGTCCTGAGGCAACAGGTTTCGGTGCGGTATATTTCGTACAGCATATGCTCCAGATGGCCGGAAAGGACATCAAGGGCAAGACAGTCGCTCTCTCTGGCTTCGGTAACGTAGCATGGGGCGCAGCAACCAAGGCTACCGAGCTTGGCGCAAAGGTAATCGCGATCTCAGGACCTGACGGAGCGATCTATGATCCGGAAGGAATGAACGCAGAGAAGATCGCTTACATGCTCGAGCTCCGCGCTTCGAACAACGACGTCGTCGCTCCTTTCGCACAGAAGTTCCCTTCTGCTACATTCTATCCTGGAAAGAAGGCCTGGAGCATCAAGTGCGACATCGCAATGCCTTGCGCATTCCAGAACGAGCTTACAGGTGCTGACGCAGAGGAACTCCTCGCAAACGGAACATGGCTTGCGGCCGAGGTTTCAAACATGGGATGTACTCCGGAGGCTATTGCGGCATTCCAGAAGGCGGGAATCATGTTCGCTCCTGGAAAGGCAGTGAATGCCGGTGGTGTTGCGACTTCAGGTCTCGAGATGACCCAGAACGCAATGCACATAAGCTGGAGCCCTGCGGAAGTGGATGAGAAACTCCACGCGATCATGTCGAACATCCACGAGGCTTGCGTGAAGTATGGTACCCAGCCTGACGGCTACATCAACTATGTGAAGGGTGCTAACATCGCCGGCTTCATGAAGGTGGCACAGGCTATGCTCGAACAGGGTATTGTCTAAAGTTTTAGCACATATTTAATTGCTTTATAACAAATAAAGACTAACTTTGCGCCCGTTTTTAACGGGCGTAATTTTATTAACAACTAAATATAATGGGTACTAACAAATTTTCAGTAAAGTATTGTGTGCTGCTGCCATTGGTGCTGCTGATCACAATCTTCCTTCTTGCTGTCCCTACATCTTTCTTCGGTATTGAGGGACTTACAGTTCTGCAGCAGCGTACTATAGCTCTTTTCGTGTTCGCTGCTCTCATGTGGATCTTCGAAGTCATTCCGAGCTGGACTACATCTGTTCTGGTCATCGTGCTCGCTCTCCTTATGCTTTCAAACAAGGGACTCAGCTTCCTTATGGTGGATGCGTCAGGAGCTAAGCTCGAAGGCATCATGAATTACACCAAGATCATGTCTGCGTTTGCAGATCCTGTTGTAATGCTCTTCCTTGGTGGATTCTCACTTGCTATCATGGCACAGAAATATGGTCTGGATGTCACTTTGGCGAGAGTCCTTCTGAAGCCGTTCGGTACAAACCCTAAGATGGTGCTCCTCGGCTTCCTGGTGGTAATCGCACTCTTCTCAATGTTCATGAGCAATACTGCTACAGCTGCCATGATGCTCGCGTTCCTGGCTCCGATACTTGCAACATTCCCTGAAGGAGACAAAGGTAAGATCGCGCTCGCGCTTTCAATCCCTGTATCTGCCAACATCGGTGGTATCGGAACAACAATCGGTACACCTCCTAACGGTACAGCGGTTTCCAACCTTGAGACTTATTTCGGAATGAGCATCTCATTCGGTGAGTGGGCTATCCATATGATTCCGTTTGTGCTTATCATGATTCTTGTAGCATGGGTCGTACTTCAGGTCATGTTCCCTTTCTCTACCAAGAAACTTGAGGTCAACATCCCTAAGAACGACAAGCCTACAACCTGGAGAACATATCTTGTGTGGATCACTTTTGCTGTGACCATCCTTCTCTGGGCTACAGAGAGTCTGACAGGAATCAGCTCAAACATCGTGGCTCTCATACCTCTTGCAGTATTTGTCTGCACAGGTACCTTTGATAAGGAAGACATCAAGCAGATCGACTGGAGCGTTCTCTGGCTCGTTGCCGGAGGTTTTGCCCTCGGTTATGCAATGCTTGACATCTCCAAGGGAGGAACAGGACTGGGTGCTACTCTCGTGAATGCTATCCCATTCGGTGAAATGTCGATCATCCTGGTGTTCGTTGTTGCCGGCCTGGTATGCTACCTGCTTTCAAACTTCATCAGCAACTCGGCTACTGCCGCCCTCCTTATCCCTATCCTCTGTGCTGTATCATCAGGACTCTCTGCAAATCCTGCATTTGCAGGCTTTGGAGGAGAAAAGGCTATGATCTGTTTTGTGGCAACCTGTGCTTCACTTGCGATGCTGATGCCTATCTCTACACCTCCTAATGCCATTGCATTCTCTACAGGCCTTATCAAGACCAAGGATATGCTCAAGGCTGGTGCTGTGATCGGCGTAATCGGACTTGTATTTGCCTTCTTCTGGCTCACCAAGATCTTCCCATTTGCGGCGTAATTTCTAAAATACTATATTTGCGGGTCGCTTTCGGGCGACCCGTATTTATTGAATATTGTAGCATATATGAAACGTATCTATTTATTGCTTTCAGCTGCGCTTCTTTCGCTTTGCGCGCTGAACCTTTCTGCCGCCGAAAAGGAGCAGAAGGCCGAGCCAAAGAACAACCTCAAGTTCTATGGCTTCATCCGTAACTATTTCGCTTTCGACAGCCGTGAGAGCGTTTCCGGAACAGGAGACCTTTTCTACTATCTTCCGAAGGATGTGAAGATGGTGGACGGGATTGATGTAAATGACCAGCCGTCATTCGTATTCCTTGCCCTGACATCGCGTCTTGGTGTGGATGTGAGCGGATATTCCATAGACAATGTGCATCTCGGTGCAAAGCTTGAGGCTGACTTCTATTCCGGCCTTTCAAATTCGTCGAATGCCAATGCGGGAGAATATTTCCCTGGAAATACAAAGATCTCAGGTACTGCGACATACCGTCTTCGCCAGGCCTATGCTACCATTACATGGAAGGAGCTCGGCAAGGAACAGAAGAACTCTGTAGGTCTCAAGATCGGACAGGCATGGCATCCTATGGCTGCCGACCATCCGCATCTTTTCAGCCTTGAGGTCGGTGCTCCTTTCGGACCTTTCTCACGCACACCTCTTGTACAGATGGATGCGAACCTCGGCAGCAACTGGATCGTTTCTGCGGCTGCTATCTGGCAGATGCAGTATCAGTCTGCCGGCCCTGCAGGAGCTTCGGCGATGTATATGAAATATGGAATGACTCCGGAAATGTATGCGGCAGTGGCATATAAGAACGGCAGTTTCCTCGTCAGAGGTGGTGTTGATGTGGTAAGCATCAAGCCAAGGGTTCTCGGCGAAAAGGAGGGCAAGACCGTAAGGGTGTCAGACCGTAAGACATCTGTTCTTGGATATGTGTATACGCAGTATTCTCACAAGAAGTTTGCTGTAAAGGCGAAGACAACCTTCGGAGAGGGCGGAGAGCATATGAACCTCATGAGCGGTTATGCGAAGATCGGAGAGAACAATGACGGAAGCTGGGAGTATGCATCACTCCGTAACTCTTCTTCATGGCTTTCGCTTTCATATGGAAAGAAGTGGCAGGCTGTCCTTTTCCTCGGTTATGTGAAGAATCTCGGACTTGCAGATGCTGCTTCAGGTCCGTTGGCTAAGGGTGATGTGTATTTCTGCGGCAACGGTTTTTCCAACATCAACCAGATGTACCGTATCAATCCTCAGGTCATATATAATATAGGTAAGCTCAACGTAGGACTGGAATATCAGAGGACTTCTGTTCAGTACGGAGAGTATGACGGAGGCAACCTGAATGCATGCGGTCTTGCAGACAAGGGCCTCCACTGGGTGGGCAATAACCGTATTAATATGATGGTGAAATACAATTTCTAAACTTTAACAAAATTGTAACAGTTGCATAACGCCCGTACAATCAAATGATTATGGTTGTACGGGCGTCTTTTTTCGAAAAATTGCTTAAAAATTTTCACAGAAAAATTTGGAGGTAAAGAAAAAATGTCTACCTTTGCAATCCCAAACGAAAAACGGGGTACACAAAAACCTTAAGTTTGGTTTAAGAAGTTCATTGAAAAGACTGTTTTACTGTACAAGAAGCAAGTACCGAGAAAAACAATTTATCGAGAAGCGTTAATTCTTTTGAAAGGAATTATAAGTGTCGGAATCAAACTGGAAATATAGAAAATTATACAATGAAGAGTTTGATCCTGGCTCAGGATGAACG
>JAFQAT010000071.1 GCA_017399865.1 Bacteroidales bacterium
CTCTTCTCAGCGTAAGCAACTGCGTGCTTGTCCATAGCGAAAGTGAGGAATCTCATGATCCTCTCATCGCGACGATACTGAGTCTCGAGTCTTGCGATGAGCGAAGGCTCAGCCTTGAACTCGATAAGATAATAGAATCCTGTAGTCTTCTTCTGGATTGGGTAAGCGAGCTGCTTAAGTCCCCAGTCCTCTTCGTACACAATCTCTGCACCACGCTCCTTGAGGTAGTTGGTGTACTTTGCGACCGCTTCCTTCATCTGAGCATCAGACAAAACGGGAGTTGCAATGAAAACGGTTTCGTACTGTTTAAGCATTTTGTTTGTAATTAATTGTTTTATAATAATTTGCGCCCATTTTAGAGGACCTTATCCACCAAAATGGGCTGCAAATATAGGAATAATTATTTAATTATCAAAACAATATCCGTTCTGATCTTCAATCAAATCCATATCTGATAACCAAGCAATGATACAAAAGAGGATATGACCGTCACTGACGCAACAGACGACACCAGATATACCAGGATCACAGGCAGGGCCGCAGCAAACCTGTGGCTTCGCAGAAACCGGACAAGCAGCCATATGCAGAAGCACGCCTGATATGCGGCCAATGCCATAAGGACGATCCACGCAATGTTCCATCCATAATAATGGTCCAGCACGACCGGAACAGATGCGACAAGCCACGGAATCCATCCCCAGCCCCATTTTGCAGACACGAAATTCTTATCGGATGCTCCGAGCAGGGTCTTCAAGACCGCACGCACATACCCGTATGTCAGCAATCCCAGCACGACGAATTCCACGACGATGCCAAGGAGGCCCTCAAATCCGATCACCGCCACCCCTGTCACATGAAGATATATCATGTACAATGTGACAGCCGAAGCGGCAAGCAATGACAGGAGACCGGCCCACCACCTTTTGGATGGGATAAGGCACGATATGAGCAGCAGCAGTCCTGTAACGGCGAACCGGATCAGCATACCCACGTCTGGCAGATCGTCCATGGACAGCCTGTCCCATACGGAAGCGACCTTGCTCCTGGCAGAGACCACCGGCTCCAGATAGGCAGAAGCGACATAGGCTGTGGTGCCGTTATATTCCACTTCATGCCACGTCTGGACCGAAGACGCCTCGGCCTCGACCATATCCCCTCTGCGCAGAACACCAAGCACAGCTGAAGACTTGTCCGGAGCGGAACGTACGTTCAACACATCTGCATTGACCTTATACGTATCTCCGAAGAGTACAAGTGCCGGCAGAATCAGGCAGACAAGGGATATGAGGATCCTTTTCATTCCACTACTTTACAGGTATATTCTCCAGAACGGCCTTCAGGAATTCCCAGCACTTCGCAACTGACGGAATGTTGGCACGCTCGTCAGGAGAATGAGGACTCATGAGGGTCGGACCGCATGAAACCATATCCCAATGAGGGTATGCACCGCTGAGGATGCCGCACTCAAGTCCTGCATGGATGGCCATCACAGCCGGCTCCTTTCCATAAAGGTCATTATACACCTTCTTCATTGTAGCGAGGATAGCCGATTCCGGATTCGGAGCCCATCCCGAATAACCGCCTGCGAATGATGTCTCGATGCCTGCAAGAGCGAATACAGCCTCGAACTTCTGAGCAAGGGCTGCCTTTGCTGTATCTACAGAGCTTCTCATCAGAGTCTTTACTGAGAATTCTCCGCCTTCGATCTTCACCATCGCAAGGTTGTTTGAAGTCTCTACAAGGCCTTCCATCTCACTGCTCATGCGCTCCACACCGTCAGGACATGCGATGATCGCACGAACGAAACGGACAGCATCAGCTTCCGGGACATACTTGCACTCGTCGCCGCCACAGCAGCACTCGCCTTCCGCGCACTCGTATGGCTTGAATATGAATTCTGAATCAGGGTCAGTTCCGGCATACTCCGCCTTGATTTCTGCAGACACGCGCTCGAATACCGCCTTGGCTGCTTCAACCTTGTCTGCAGGAACGTAAACTGTAGCGAAGGCCTCGCGAGGGATAGCGTTTCTCAATGTGCCGCCTTCAAGGTCAAGAAGCTTCACATCGGCCTCAGTCATGAGGGCGTAAAGAACACGAGCGGCTACCTTGTTGGCATTACCTCTATAAAGAATGATGTCCATTCCCGAATGTCCGCCCTTGAATCCCTTAACTGCAAGAGACCAGCACTCCCAGCTCTTGTCATAATCTGCCGGAACATATGTTGCAGATGCTGAGGCATCGAGACCGCCGGCACATCCGACATAAAGCTCACCCTCTGTCTCCGAGTCAAGGTTGATGAGGATATCACCTTGAAGAAGACCTGGCTTGAGAGCATTTGCTCCTGTCATTCCTGTCTCCTCGTCAACGGTCACAAGAAGCTCGATAGGCCCATGCCTGAGGTCCGAAGACTCGAGCACGGCCATACCCATGGCTACACCGAGGCCGTTGTCTGCGCCAAGGGTAGTTCCCTTCGCCTTCACCCATTCGCCGTCAATCCATGTCTGGATAGGATCCTTTTCAAAGTCATGAACAGTATCGTTGTTCTTCTGAGGCACCATGTCGATATGGCCCTGAAGGATCACGCCTTTCATGTTCTCGCATCCCGGTGTTGCCGGTTTGCGGATGATGATGTTTCCGATCTCATCCTTGATGGTCTCAAGACCATGTTCCTTGCCCCAGTTATACATATATTCGACAGCAAGTTCCTCATGCTTTGAAGGACGAGGGATCTGTGTCAGCGCATAAAAATTCTTCCACACTATCTGTGGATCAAGTTCCTTTATTGTCATGATATACTATTATAATAATGTTTATTGCAGCGTAGCATTAGCTGGTACTGTGGTGAGTACACCAAGCTGATATACAGGAACACGGCTCTGCATCAAAAGCTCTGAACCTTCCTTGACCTTTACCGTACATACTGCAGGAATCATATAATTCACCTTCTGCATCTGCTCGATCATCTTGGCAGCCTTCTTCGCACGAGGGCTCCTCTTCGCACGGGCAGCCTTCTTAGGGTCTGCAGGTTCTTCCGGTGTGGTGTCAGCGACTTCAGGAAGGACAATCTCCATTACAACCGGCTTGCCGGAAAGATTGTCTGAGGGTACAGGACCCGCTGTATCAGACATTCTGAAAGCCACATACATCTGGCTTTCCCTCTCCGCGTCAGGAACGATCTCAAAGCTGGCCGTCTTGGTCTGATACTCGGAATATCCGGTAAACAGCGACATATATTCCTCTTCGAGACGGCTGAGTTCTGCCACTGCCGCGCCCATAGCCTCGCCGCTGTAAGTGGCATCAGTATCGCCTGTAATGATCCTGACCTTCTGGTCACGAAGCCTTACGATCATCTGGGCAGCTTCGGCAGCCTTCTGCTCGAGAGTCTTCTCAACCACCATGTTCTGCTGGACGGAAACCCTGCTGTAAGCGGCCTCCTTCCTTTCTCCCCTGTAAAGAGTCGTTGCTTCTGATTTCAGGTTCGAAGACACTCCCTTGTCCGAGAAATCAGCAGCGCCTTCAATAGGGAAACGCCATGTCGGAACCTGTGCCGCCGCTCCGTCAGCGAATGCTACAAGTCCTGCTGAAGTAAGCTTCAGGAACGTAAGATCCGGAGTCTCGTTCTTGAGTTCAAGAGTATATCTTTTGGCAAGATCCGCCTCGACAACGGAATTAAGGCCGACTTCGGTGATCTGCCACTTCGTCTCGTCTTTCTGCCTTACCTTGATACCCAGATACTTCTCGGCATATCTTGCATAAGGTCCGCAATAAAAGCTTTCCTGAACGGCCTCAACTTCAAGAATCAACGCAGTTGTAGGCAAAGAATACGTAACGTATTCCACAGGATCAACAGTCTTCTGCGCAGAAGCAGCAAAAGGCATCGCAGCAAAAGCCATTGTCATAAGTGTTCTGAAAATCGTCTTCATATCATTTGAGTTTTTACCATTTCCATCTGTTATGAGACCACAGCCAGTTATATGGGGTCTCCCTTATCTCTTCCTGAAGAAGATCGTAATACTTCCTGATTATCTCCTCCGGTGTCATCTCAGACGCATCCCGGCAGATCGGAATGAATGTCATTTCATATCTTCCTCTCTCCACATGCTTCATCTTCGCATACATCACGGAGTGTGACAACTTGCATGCGACACCGGCGCTTCCCATCATGGCGGTAGTCTCCTGATTCATGAAAAGGCCTATAGGGTGGCGTCCTGCGCCCCAGTACGGAGCCTGATCGTTCGGATATATATACATCCTCCTCTCACCCTTATGCTTGATGGAGAATCTGAGTATGTTATGGGACTCAACCTCACACTTCGTCCCCACCTCTTCCAGAGGATTGACACGGTTCAGAGCAAACACCCTGTCCGATATCTCGCTGGTCAGTTTCTTGTAAACCACAGAAATAGCCGATTCCGGGATGGTCAGTTTCTCTCCATTGAGAGTCCTGTAGCCCAGGAAGCCGCCCAGTATCTCCCAATTGCCGCAATGCGTGCAGAGCACCGTCATGCTCGGCGTCGAATCAAAGACCTCGGAGATCTCTTTCGCATTGGTCAAAGTCACTATCCCGCTTTTCCTGATCCTGTCATAGCTGCTGCCTCCGAACCATATCGCTTCCGCAACAATCTCTCCCAGATGGCGGTAGAATCCCTTGTAAATCTCCTTTATCTGACGATACTTCAGCTCCGGAAAGGATCTCGATATGTTGAGCATGACCATTGCGCTCCTGTAACGAAGGATGTTTTTGGCAAACCAGGAGAATATGTCTCCCATGAAATAATGGAATTTCAATGGAAGCTTTCCGAGAAGTTTGATTATCCCCCTTATTATCTTTACAGCTAAACCTTTCATTATCAATAAAATAACAATCAACAGCCACAACATCGCCAGACCGGTTCAAGACACCAGCCCCATACAAAGTAGCAAATATACCAAATTTCCTCTTGATTTCCGATATTTTGCCTGTAAATAATAATTATTATCTTTGCATGATTTATAATCCTAAGGATTTTCAAACAAACAATTAATACTTCTAAAACACATGTTATTATTCATTTCCAATCTTTGGGCAAACAATCGTCCTATGGCGATTCTGCTCGCGATCCTGATTGTAGTGATACCTTTCATGGTATTCTACATCAACAAGGCACGTAAGGAACACCCTAAGGGACTGATTGCTGCCGCATTGAGCAACATGGGAGAGCGTTTCGGATACTACATCATGAACGCAGTGCTCCTCCTGTTCATCTGCTCCAAGTTCGGCATCAGCGACAGCGCTGCAGGATGGATCTATTCAGTATTCTATTTCCTCATCTATGTGCTCAGCCTTCCTGGCGGAATCATCGCTGACCGCACCCAGAACTACAAGGGAACCATCATCGCCGGACTTCTTGTCATGGCAGCCGGCTATGGAATACTTTCCATCCCTGTATTTGCAGCTACGACAGGTGTTTCATGGGTACTCGTTCTCACATGCGTCGCCCTGTTCATCATCGCATTCGGTAACGGTCTGTTCAAAGGAAACCTCCAGGCTCTCGTAGGCCAGATGTATGACAACTTCGAGGCCGAGGCAGCCAAGAAGGGTCCTGAGGCCCTTGCAGAAGCCAAGGACAAGCGTGACTCAGGATTCCAGATCTTCTACGTGTTCATCAACATCGGAGGTGTGATCGCTCCGTTCATCGCTCCTCTTCTCAGAAGCTTCTGGCTCAAGATCCATGACCTCGCATACAACTCAGACCTCCCACGTCTCTGCCACATGTTCATCAAGGATCCTGCTTCAGTTGCAGGAACAGACGCAGAGAACCTCAGCAAGCTCGCGACAGAGGTCGGACATACAGGAGTCGTAGACGCAGCATTCTGCAACAGCTATCTTGAGATCTTCAACACAGGCGTGCACTTCTCGTTCATAGCATCCGTTCTCGCAATGCTCATCTCGCTCTTCATCTTCATCGCAATCAAGAAGAAGCTTCCTAATCCTGCAAAGAAGGAAAAGGCTGCTGTAGCAGACTATACACCTGAGGAAAGAGAGGCAAATGCAAAGGAGATCAAGCAGAGGCTTTATGCTCTCTTCGCAGTTCTCGGAGTAGCGGTATTCTTCTGGTTCTCATTCCACCAGAACGGCCAGTCGCTCTCGATCTTTGCACGCGACTTCGTGACAACAGCGTCAATCCCGCCTGAAATCTGGCAGTGCATCAACCCGCTCTTCGTGATCATCCTCACTCCTATCATCATGTGGGCGTTCGGCAGTCTCGCACGCAAGGGCAAGGAAGTCTCAACTCCTCGCAAGATCGCCATCGGTATGTTCATCGCGGCATGCGCCTACATCCTCCTCATGGTCGTAGCCATGGTTCAGGGATATCCTTCAGGAGACGAGTTCAGAGGTCTTTCAGATGCAGTGAAGATGGCCATGAAGTCAAGCCCTGTCGTTCTGATCGCGACATACTTCTTCCTCACTGTGGCAGAGCTCTTCATCTCACCTCTCGGACTCTCGTTCGTATCGAAGATCGCTCCACGCCACCTCCAGGGTATCTGCCAGGGACTCTGGCTTACAGCTACCGCCATCGGTAACCTGTTCATCGCCCTCGGCGTCACCATGCTCAACACCCTCCCTCAGCAGTGGATGTGCTGGGCAGTGTTCGCAGGCTTCTGCCTCATTTCAATGGGCGTCATGCTCGGAATGGTCAAGTGGCTTGAAAGAGTTGCGAAGTAAGACCGAATCATCACTAAAAATGGCCGGCCGCTGATGTGCGACCGGCCATTTTTATTATATTTGCACTTCTTATGGAAGAATCTTTGAAGGAAACCCTCATCGGGTGGGCACATGAATACAACGACCCGAAATATTTTCAGGAAGATCCGATAATCTTCCCCACACGTTTCGCGCAGAAATACCGCACCGGAGACGCATCGCTTGCAGATGTGGAGATTTCCGCGCTCCTGGCTGCCCATCTGGCATGGGGAAGACGTTCCATGATCGTGAGGGACTGCGGAAGAATGCTGGACGAGATGGACTGGAGACCTTACGACTATGTCATGACCGGAGACTTCAGGGACGAAAACGCGAGCCTCCACAGGACCATAAAATGGTGCGATTTCGCCGCCATATGCCGCCGTCTGAAAGACATCTACAGCACAAGGGACAGCATAGAGGGAATGACGGACACACAGATACGCTGCATGATATTCGGACAGAAGGAGGACAGGAAGGCGCCCAACAAGAAGATCAGCATGATGCGCAGATGGATGACCCGCGACGACGGCAAAGTGGACCTGGGCGTATGGAAGAACACGGACAAGAAGGAGCTGATCCTGCCGCTGGATGTACACGTCTATGACCAGGCGACCGCCCTCGGGCTTACAGTACGAAGGCAGAAGGACATCGTGACGGCCCAGGAGATTACCGATGCATTCCGCGAGATATGGCCGGACGACCCTTGCCTGGGAGATTTCGCCTTATTCGGTTATGGAGTCACACACAAATAGTAAGATATGCCAAGACTATATATAATATCAGGATGCAACGGAGCCGGAAAGACCACGGCCTCCTATTCGATGCTGCCGGAGATGCTGGAATGCAGCGAATTTGTGAATTCGGACGAATTCGCAAAGAGCCTTTCGCCGTTCCACCCGGAGAACGCATCGATACAGGCGAGCCGTTATATGCTCCTGAAGATCAGATACCTGCTCAAGAAACGAAGTGACTTTGCCGTAGAGACCACATTGGCCACGAGGACCTTGATGAAGACGGTCCGGATGGCCCAGGATGCCGGATATTCGGTAACTCTGCTCTACTTCTGGCTGAACTCGCCGGAACTGGCCATAGAAAGGGTAAAGGCAAGGGTCGAGACCGGAGGACATAACATTCCGGAAGAGACCATAAGAAGGCGCTACAAAGTAGGAATCGACTACTTTTTCCACTATTACGCCCCGATCTGCGACAGATGGATACTGGCAGACAATTCACAGGCACCGTTCCGCGTAATCGCGGACGGATCCCGCAAGGATGTGGTCAACATCAAGGATCCGGAAACATTTGAAAAGGTATACCAGTTCGCTCTCGAGCACAGAAGACACGCTGAAGAAACAGGAGAAGTCCTATCGTTATGACAGAAATGAACATGGAAAGAAATCATATGGACCTGTTCAAGGTCAGCAGACAGCAGCTTGACACCCTCATTGCGGCGGCATTGGTCCATGGAGGCGACTATGCTGACCTGTATTTCGAGCACACCACGGCTTTCAACCTTCTGCTGAAGGACGGAGCTGTCTCATCGGGAGGATTCCACACCGACTATGGAGTCGGAATACGCGTCCTCAAAGGGGAAAAGACAGGTTACGCATATTCCGAAAACACGGAAATGGAAGAAATGATGAAAGCCGCGCAGGCGGCATCGGCCATCGCACTGGGCGCCTCAGGAAGCCGCACCTACAGCCCGGTTGAAGACAGAAGGCACGACCTCTATCCGATGGAAAGGAACTGGAGGGATTACGGCGCGGATGCGTTCGTACCTTTCCTTACCGGACTCGAAAAAGAGATATTCAGCAGGGACAGCAGGATCGTCAAGGTAATCGCACGTCTCTCGAACTCTGTGTCAGACGTAATGATGTTCAATTCATTGGGAGAGCTCACTTGCGACTCGAGACCTTTAGGAAGCGTCAGCGTTTCGGCTGTATTCGTTCAGGACGGAAAGACGGAAAACAGAAGCGCTTCCAGAAGCTTCAGGACAGGAGCTGAACTGATCGGTCCCGGACTGATCAAGGAGCTCGCAGACGAGACTGTCAAAGGGATAGACGCACGGTTTGAAGCACGCAGGCCGAAGGGAGGACAGATGAGCGTGGTGATGGGTGCCGGAGCATCGGGCATACTCCTTCACGAGGCCATGGGTCATGCGTTCGAAGCAGACTTCAACAGAAAGGGACAGTCCGTATTCTCCGACAGGATGGGACAAAGGGTTTGTCCGGAAGGGGTGAACGTCGTGGACGATGGCATGGTCGCATACAACAGAGGATCAGGAAATTACGACGACGAAGGCGTACCGGCGGAGAAGACATACATGGTAAGGGACGGCATACTGACCTCTTATCTGCACGACAGGATAAGTGCCAGCTGGTACGGAGTGAAGCCTACCGGAAACGGAAGAAGGGAAAACTTCAGATACAATCCGATCCCGAGAATGCGCGCTACATACATGGAAAGCGGCAATGCCGATCCTCTGGGCATAATCGCAGACGTAAGGCAGGGCATATACGTCGACGAATTCTCGAACGGCCAGGTAAAGATAGGCGAAGGCGATTTCACCTTCTTCGTGAAGAGCGGATATCTCATAGAGAACGGACGTCTGACCATGCCGGTAAAGGACATCAACGTCATTGGAAACGGTCCTCAGGCTCTTGCAGACCTACTTGCAGTAGGCAACGACCTTAAGATAGACAACGGAACATGGACTTGCGGAAAGGAACAGAGCGTCGCAGTATCCTGCGGAATGCCTACCGTCCTGGTAAGAAGTCTGACAGTAGGAGGAGAATGATGATAACGGAAAACGAAATCAATATCGCAAGATACTGCATATCGTATGCGGTAGAGCATGGTGCAGACGCCGCCAGGGTTTCTCTGAGCAAAAGCGTCATGGACGGACACACGCTGCTGAACGGTGAGCTTGACAAAGTGACCCATTCGGCCGACCGTTCCATTTATCTGTACATTTTTGCCGACGGGAGGTATGGAACATTCTCCACCAACAGGCTGGAAAAGAAAGAGCTTGAAGACTTCATCATCAAGGCCATAGAGATGGTACGCATGCTCGGAAAGGACGAGTGCAGAGTGCTGCCCGACCTGGAGCGTACTGCAAAGGACGCGAAGACCGGGCTTGAGCTGGATCTTTACGACGCCGGCTACGGAAGCGCCACAGCGGCGCAGAGGCTGGAGAAAGCCAAGGAAATCGCCATATTCCATAAGACTCCTCCGTCAGAAGAATATACCATCATTTCAGAGGAATGCGAGTACAGCGAATCGGCCGACGACAACTACCTGATTGATTCACAAGGCTTTGAAGGAAGGCATAAGGAGACCATGTACTATTGCTTTGCCGAAATCACGATACAGGCAGCCGACGGAAACAGGTACAGCGGATTCTGGTGGGATGCGGCCCAGAAGGAAGCAGGGCTGGACCACAGAGCATGCGCATCAAAAGCGCTGGAGAAGGCTACCGGCCAGATCGGCCCCCGCAAACGACGCTCTGGGAATTACAGGATGGTGGTGGAGAACAGGGCAGCATCCCGTCTTCTCGCCCCTGTAGTATCGGCTCTCAACGCATCCGCAATCCAGCAGAAGGTATCTTTCCTGGACGGAAGTCTCGGCACAAGAGTCTTTCCGGAAGGGATGACGCTGACGGATATGGCCAGAACACCCGGCAAAAGCGGATCGCGTCTTTTCGACACCGAAGGAGTCGCGACCAAAGACAGCGCCATCATAGAGAACGGAACTGTATGCCAGTACTTCGTAAGCACCTATATGTCAAAGAAGATGGGCATCGATCCTACTATAGAAGATCTCAGCAGGCCTGTCCTCATGCCATATCTCAAGGATGAAGATTTGACGGCAGAAGAAAAAGAAGTATCTTTGCAGGCCATTCTGCGCAAGTGCTCGAACGGAATACTGGTCACAGGATTCAACGGAGGCAACTGCAATCCGGTCAGCGGTGACTTCTCCTTCGGCATAGAAGGATTCGCATTCAGCAAGGGAAGGATAACCCATCCGGTAAGGGAAATGCTAATAACAGGCAACCTGATAGACCTCTGGAACAATCTGATTGCCGCAGGCAATGACTACCGTCCAAGCGCACGATGGCAGATAGGGACCCTCGCTTTCGAGAATGTTTCCTTCTCTGCATAACTGAAAATAACAAATAATGACAATATGAAGATAGAACAGAACAAAGTAGTGGAATTCTGCTACGACCTTGAAGTGGAAGGACAGATCGTCGACAGGACGACAAAGGAAAGACCTCTTGACTACATCCATGGCACAGGAGCACTCCTGCCCAAGCTCGAAGGGCATATCGGGGGCATGGAGCCGGGAGCAAGGTTCGATGTGACCCTGGCTCCGGCAGACGCATATGGCGAATATGACCCGGAAAACTACATCATGATGCCGAAGTCGGCATTCGTGATCAACGGCGAGACCAGAGACGACCTGATGGTGCCCGGAACAGTGGTTCCTCTCGTGAACCGGATGGGCGGCGTTACTCCGGGAGTCGTGCTGGAAGTGCTTGAGGACGTGGTCAAGATAGACCTCAACAGCCAGATGGCAGGCAAGACCCTCCATTTCACAGGAGAGATCCTGACCGTACGCGAGGCCACTGAGAAGGAACTGACCGAAGGTCTCCATGGAGAGTTCGTACATTCATGCGGATGTGGCGGATGTCACGGCCACGACGGTGATTGCGGCGGATGTGGCGAGGACCACGACTGCGGATGCGGTGAGGGCCACGACTGCGGATGCGGCTGCCATTAAGATACTGAAGCCTGAAGAGATATGTGGCTGATTCTGGCATTCGTATCTGCAACCCTTCTGGGCTTCTATGATGCTTCAAAGAAAGCGGCACTGAAAGACAATGCGGTTCTTCCGGTGCTGCTTTTGAATACATTATTCTCTACCCTCCTCTTCTCTCCCGTCATTCTCGACGGTATCATGGGAAAAGACTGGTTCGACGGGACCATGTTCGACACATCCGAAGTCACAGGCAGCCTCAAGGCCCATTTACTGGTCCTGATCAAGGCTGTCATAGTGCTTACTTCATGGATCGCCGGGTATTTCGGCATCAAGCACATCCCGATAACCATCGTCGGACCGATAAACGCGACCAGGCCTGTCCTCGTGCTCGTCGGTGCAATGGTCTTCTTCGGAGAAAGGCTGAACTGGTGCCAATGGGTCGGAGTGATACTCTCGATCCTCTCGATATACATGATGAGCCGTTCAAGCAAGAAGGAAAACATCGACTTCACGAAGAACAAGTGGATGCTCTTCGTCGCGATCGGCACAATAATGGGTGCTGTCAGCGGACTGTACGACAAGTTCATCATGCAGGAACTCAGCCCGATATTCGTGCAAAGCTGGTTCAACTTCTACCAGCTGATAATGATGGGCATTGTATGCATGGCGGCATGGTATCCGACCCGTAAGAAGACCACTCCGTTCCATTGGAGCTGGGCCATCCCGCTGATCGCCATCTTCGTCGCTGCAGCTGACTTTGCATATTTCAATGCACTGAGCAGGCCGGAGGCCATGATTTCCGTCGTTTCACTGATCCGACGAGGTTCTGTACTCATATCTTTCGCCTGCGGAGTCATCATCTTCAAGGAACGCAACCTTAAGGCCAAGATCCTTGACCTCCTGCTCATCCTCATAGGAATGGTATTCGTATACTTCGGTTCAAGATAATTTACTATATTTGTAGGTTAAAGGCCATGAAGACCGCTGTCGTCATACTGAACTGGAACACGGAAGGCTTCCTGAGGGAGTTTCTTCCGGGACTTCTGCACTCATGCTCCAAGGTCTCTGGAGCAGAGGTTGTAGTGGCAGACAATGCATCGACTGACGGCAGTCTGAAGGTCATGGCAGAAGAATTCCCGCAGGTAAGGACCCTCCGGTTCGAGAAGAACCTCGGATTTACAGGAGGCTACAACAGGGCATTCGCAGAACTGGCAGAAGGGCCTGACGCGCCGGAGCATTTTCTTCTCATAAACTCCGACATAGAGGTGCCGGAAGACTGGCTGGGGCCGTTAGTGGAATGGATGGACTCCCATCCTGAATGCGGGGCATGCGCGCCGAAGCTCCACAGCTGGCAGGAGAAGGACATGTTCGAATATGCAGGAGCCGCAGGTGGCTATATCGACCGTTTCGGCTACCCCTTCTGCAGAGGAAGGATCATGGGAAGAGTGGAGGCCGACAAAGGCCAGTACGACTCCCCTGCAGATGTCTTCTGGGCTACAGGCGCCTGCCTGATGGTCAGAAGTTCGGTATACCGGAAGCTCGGAGGTCTGGACGAAAGGTTCTTCGCCCATATGGAGGAGATTGACATGTGCTGGAGGATGCAGCTGGAAGGATGGAAAGTCACCGTGGTGCCGTCTTCGACGGTTTACCACGTCGGAGGAGGCACGCTTCCTGCGACATCGCCGTTCAAGCTCTTCCTGAACTACCGCAACAATCTGCTGATGCTCAGCAACAATCTGGCAAAGACTTATGCGCTCGCCCTTCATCACAAAGGGCTCGGCGCAGAAAAGGCCGCAGCGGAAGGAATAAGGAAAGCGGAGCGGAAGATAAGATCAAGGATGTTTCTGGACATGGTTTCAGCCTCCGTATACCTTCTGACGTTGAAGACAGACTGCTTCAAGGCAGTGGCAAAGGCCCATAAGGAATACCGGAAGCAGCGTCTCGCACCATCAGGGGAAGAAGTCGCAGAATATCTGAAGGCCTGGGGAGACAAGGCCCGGGTGAACGGCATCTACAGAAAATGGATAGTCCTTTCGTCCATGATGAAAGGCTCAAAGGTTTTCGGAAGCGTCAAGGCTGAAGATTTCCACAAAATATAGGGATTATGAAGATCATAATTGCAGGAGCAGGTGAAGTAGGATCGCACCTTGCCAAGATGTTGAGCAACGAAGCCAACGAGATTACAGTCATCGACTCGGATCAGGACAGACTTGAAGTCCTAAGATCCCATACCGACATCATAACGGTGGAAGGCAATCCTTCCGCCATACATGTCCTGCATGAAGCCGAGGTGGAAAGGGCGGATCTCTTCATCGCCGTAAGTCCGTCCGAATCCCAGGATGTCAATATCGTCAGCGCCATGCTGGCAAAGAAAATGGGATGCAAGAAGGCTACAGCCCGCATAAACACCGAGGAATATCTTTCCTACGAGAACCGCTACCTGTTTACGGAAATGGGTATAGACCTCATGTTCTATCCGGAAAAGATCGCCGCAGGAGAAATCATCGAACTTCTCAAGAGAAGCGCTTCAGCAGACTCGCTTGACTTTGCAAGAGGAAAACTGCAGGTGGCCGTCTTCAAGCTTGAAGAGGAATCACCTATAATCGGAATGAACATGGTGGAGTTCAGCAACACTGCCGCTGCTGACGACCTGAAGTTCAGGGTTGTGGCGATAACACGAGGCGACCAGACCATCATACCGCAATTCGACACGAAGTTCAAATACAACGACCTGGTGTTCATAGCCTCAAAGCGAGAGGGAGCGGACATGCTGATGAAGTATCTGGGCAAGAGGAATATAGAGGTGGACAAGGTAATGATATTGGGAGGAAGCCCGATTGCAGAAATCGTGGCAAAGCAGCTTTCCAAGGATGTCGACTCGATAAAGCTGATCGAGCTGAACAAGGAAAAATGCCTTCATCTTTCCGAAACCCTTCCGAACAATGTGATAGTCGTGAACGGAGACGGACGCAACTCCGACATGCTTCTGGAAGAGAACATCCGTGACTACGACGCTTTCGTGGCGGTAACGAACAATTCCGAGACCAACATCCTGGCATGCGTGGCTGCAAAGAGGCTCGGAGTCGAAAGGACCATTGCAGAGGTAGAGAATATAGAATACATCAAGCTTGCTGAAAGCATGGGCGTGGACGCTGTCATCAACAAGAAGCTCATCACCGCAGGCCGCATCTTCAAGTTCACCCTCAGCAACAAGGTGCGTTTCATCAAGTACATGAGCGGTACGAACGCCCAGGTTCTCGAATACATAGTAGCGCCTGAGACAGAGGTAACAAAGAGACCTCTCAAGGACATGGGATTCCCGGCGAACGCCATCATTGGGGGAATCATCCGTGGAAACGAGTCTTTCATAGCCGTCGGAGACACCGTAATCCAGGCATATGACCGAGTAGCTGTCTTCGCACTCCCGGAAGCAGTAAAGGAGGTCGATAAATTCTTCAGATAAGGAATGGCAAGTTATCTCCAGATAGAGAATATTTCGAAAAGTTACGGACCGAAGGTCCTGTTCGAGAATATCGGTTTCAACATCAATGAGGGCGACAAGATCGCCCTCATTGCTCCGAACGGCACCGGCAAGACATCACTTATGCGGATTCTGGCTGGCAAGGACAAGTCTGACTCGGGCGGAAGGATAATGTTCCTGAAAGACATCAAGATCGCATTTCTCGAGCAGGAGTACGAATTCGACCCGGAAAAGACGATATTTGACCAGATAATGTCTTCGAGTACGGAGTTCACCGCCGGACTCGATCAGGAGAGCCTTTGGGAATACGAACGCAGGGTCATCAAGTTCCTCACCAACTTCAACCTTTCCGATCCGGAGCAGCGGATGAAGGAACTCTCCGGAGGAGAAGTCAAGCGTGTAGCCCTTACGCAGATGCTTGCGAGCGAGGCTGAGTTCTTCATCATGGACGAGCCGACCAACCATCTTGACATAGATGCGATCGAGTTCCTGGAGGGATATCTCGGCCGTTCGCGATGCACTCTTCTGATGGTGACCCACGACCGCTACTTCCTTGACAGAGTATGCAACATAGTCATGGAGATGGACCGTGGCGCCGTATACACATATAAGGGCAATTACCAGAACTACCTTGAAAAAAGAGAGGAAAGGATCGCAAACTACAACGCGGAGACCGACAAGGTGAGGAATATACTCCGCCGTGAGCTGGAGTGGATAAGGAGCACGCCTTGCGCCCGAACCGGTAAGGCACGATACAGGATAAACGCCTTCTACGACCTCAAGGACAGGGCCTCGCAGGTATATACCCAGAAGCAGGTCAGCATGGAGGCAATGAAGGGCGCCACACGCCTCGGCACCAAGATCATCAACTGCAAGGATCTGAGCTTCAGATATGGCGACAAATGCTATCTTGACGGATTCACATACAATTTCCAGAGATACGAGAAGGTCGGCATTGTCGGCCGCAACGGAGCCGGCAAGTCCACTTTCCTCAACCTTCTTACCGGGAACTACACTCCAGACATGGTTATAGAGCAGGATGGTCCGGACATGCATGACCGGAAACCTCTTGCCCGGACGAACGCTTCGCAGGGACAAGGGGATATGCTTCGCTTATCGGACGGTCAAAAGGTTTCCGGCGGGACAGCTGCATCTGCACCGGGAATCATGACTGGAACGATTGAACGCGGAGAGTCGCTGAAGATCGGATACTACCATCAGAGCGGAATGTCGTTCAACCCGGATGACACCGTGCTTGACATCGTCAACGACACATGGCTTCTGAACCGTTTCCTGTTCCCTCACGAAATGCTCAATAACAAGGTCGACAAGCTCAGCGGAGGCGAAAAGCGGCGTCTTTATCTGCTCACCATACTGATGCAGCAGCCGAACCTTCTGATTCTTGACGAGCCGACAAACGATCTGGACATAGTCACTCTCAACATTCTGGAAGACTATCTCAAGGAGTTCAGCGGATCGCTGATCATAGTGTCTCACGACCGTCATTTCCTCGACAAGCTTGTGGACCACCTGTTCATATTCTGCGGAGACGGGCTTGTCAAGGATTTCGTAGGAAGCTACAGCGAATATCGCGAATTCATAAAGGAATACGAGGCGGAGCAGCGCTCGCAGGCGCGTGCGGAAGAAAAGGCCGCCAAGGAGAAGGCGGCAAAGGCTGGCGTCGCAGCTGAAAGCCAGGCTCCGCCGAAGAAAAGGAAGCTGACCTATAAGGAGCAGAAGGAGCTGGAACAGCTTGAAATGGATCTTGAAGTCCTCGCTGCAGAAAAGCAGGAACTGGAATCTGCACTGGGAAGCGGAACACTCCCCTACGACCGTCTTCAGGCTGCCTCCGAACGTATCGGGCAGATCATCGCGGAAACGGACGAAAAGGAATTCCGCCTGCTTGAGCTGTACGAATTGCAATAAATTCATCATCGCCGGACGTCTCGGGTGACAAGCGGTCTGCCATATTGTCAGTTTTTCCCTGATGGCAGATTATTTGTTATCTTTGCGGCGGCTTTGCTATTCAAAGCCATAATAGACGAATAAGATGCTGATAAGTTTAGCCATTGCGACGCTGCTCGCATTATTGTTTGGTAGGATTACTATAAAGGAAATTAAGGAATATGTCAGAAAACATAGAAATGGAAAAGGAACAGACAGTTCAGGAAGAACTGGAAACAACGACCGAGGAAACAGTGGAGGAAACTCAGGTAAAGGAAGAGGAACCGAAGAAGGAGGAGAAGAAAGGCTTCCTGAAGAAGGGAAATAAGGACAAGGCAAGGATAGAGGAACTTGAAAAGAAGGTTGCCGACCTGGAAGGACGTATAGCCAAGGACAAGGATGATTATGTCCGTCTCATGGCTGAGTTCGAGAACTTCCGCAGACGCACATCACAGGAAAAGATCGACCTTGTCAGCATGGCTTCGACAGAGACCATCAAGGGTCTGCTTCCTGTTCTCGATGACTGCGAAAGAGCCCTCGCAGTACTGAAGAATTCAAATGACAGCGATGCTGCAAAGGAGGGCACCGAACTCATTTACCATAAGCTCCTGGCATATCTTCAGGGCAAGGGCCTTGCGGTGATAGAGGCAAAGAACGAGGTGTTCGACACTGATCTTCACGAGGCGATTGCCCAGATACCTGTTCAGGATGAGGAGCAGAAAGGAAAGGTATTCGAAGTCGTTCAGACCGGCTACACCCTTAACGGCAAGGTCATCCGCTTTGCAAAGGTTGTGGTAGGCATCTAATCCTTCAGGATATAAAAAGGAAAACGCATTTATGGCAGAGAAAAGAGATTACTACGAGGTGCTTGGCGTCAGCAAGAGCGCTTCCGCTGACGAGATAAAGAAGGCCTACAAGAAGATGGCCATCAAATACCACCCTGACAAGAACCCTGGCAACAAAGAAGCCGAGGAAAAGTTCAAGGAGGTAGCTGAGGCATATTCCATCCTGAGCGACCCTGACAAAAAGGCACGTTACGACCAGTTCGGACATGCTGGAGTAGAAGGCGCGGCACCGGACTTCAGCGGAGGCTTCGGAAACCTCAACGACATATTGAACGACATTCTCGGAGGCTTCGGCTTCGGAGGAGGTTTCGGCGGCGGATTCGGTGGAGGGTTCGGCGGTCAGAGAGGCCAGAGGCAGGAAAGAGTGTACAGGGGACGCGACATCAGAGTACGCGTCAAGCTGACTCTTGAAGAGATTGCCAAGGGAGTTACCAAGGAGGTAAGCATCGAGAAGAGCGTGCCATGCTCCGAATGCGGCGGAAAAGGCGCAAAGAACAGTTCTGACATAAAGACTTGCCCGGCGTGTCATGGAACCGGCCAGGTGGAAAGAGTGGTAAGACAGGGATTCTTCCAGTCTGTGACCTATTCTACATGCCAGCAGTGCGGCGGAGAAGGTAAGATCATCAGTAATCCATGCCGCAGCTGCAGCGGAACAGGTCTCGTACGCAAACGCGAGACAATCGAAGTAAAGATACCGGCAGGAGTAGAAGCCGGAATGCAGCTCACCGTCCCTGGAGCAGGAAATGCAGCCAAGAACAACGGCATAAACGGGGACCTTCTTGTAGTCATCGAGGAACTCGAACACCCAGATCTCAAGAGAGACGGAAACAACCTTTATTATACAAAGGTGATCTCACTCCCGGATGCAATCCTTGGAACAGAGACGGAAGTGCCATGTCTTGACGGTCCGTACAGGATCAGAATCGACGCAGGCACACAGTCGGGCACTGTGCTCCGCCTCCGCGGCAAGGGCCTCCCTACTGTAAACGGATACGGCGGAACCGGCGACATGTATGTAAAGATTGGTGTGTGGATTCCAAAGAAACTCACCAAGGAAGAGAAAAATCTGGTCGAATCACTAAGAAACAGCGAGTCATTCAGCCCGAATCCGACAAAAGAAGACAAGGGTTTCTTTGAAAGAATCAAGGACCTGTTCGACTAATTTGACTTTTTTAAAGATTTTTCTCAAAAAAGTTTGCAGGTTTGAATTTTATTCCTACCTTTGCAATCCCAAAATCAAAGCAACCGCTCACGGAGGGTGAAAAAGAACGTGATGTTGCCCCAAAATTTAATTTAATATAGAAATGGATCTTATTAAAGTAGTAGAGCAGGCATTCGCAAACGAGAAGAGAGCCAGCTACCCAAAATTCAAAGCCGGTGACACAATCACCGTTACATACAGAATCAAGGAGGGTGACAAGGAGAGACTTCAGAAGTTCAGAGGAACAGTTATCCAGCTTCGTGGAGCATCAGCAAACACCAGGACATTCACAGTACGCAAGGTTGCAAGCGGTGTAGGTGTTGAGAGAATCTTCCCATTCGAATCACCATTCATCGATTCAATCGAACTCAATAAGGTTGGTAAAGTTCGTCGCGCACGCATCTTCTATCTCCGTGACCTCACTGGTAAGAAGGCTCGCATCAAGGAGAAGAAAGGCGCTAAGATCAGCGAATAATGAAATAGCAGCATAGCTGCAAAACGGCTCCGTAGCTCAACTGAATAGAGCATCTGACTACGGATCAGAAGGTTACAGGTTTGAATCCTGTCGGAGTCACTACAAAACCCCGTTCTAGGTGTCTAGAACGGGGTTTTGGTTATATTACGTACCACCGCCGTACCACCAAATTTGAAATTGAGATTGCACATCAATGCTCAGTAGCTGATTATTTACACTAAAGAATTACCGATAATCATCATATGGAGGCTTAATAACTCTTGTTATAATCATGGTATTTATCCTTTCACGTTCTCTACTTAGTCTATCCTTATCTTCTCTATAGTATCTGCATGAAGATGCTTCATATTGCTTGGGATGTTTGGGCGTACCATAATTTTTACTCATGGCACAGAAGCTTTCCATATATTCCTCGCCCTTATAATATTTACATAATTATTTTATTATTGATTATCTGTTATCATGTACTTCAATAATGCGCGGTTCAGGGTATGGAACGAAGTCTGCCTCCGGGGTGACATCACCACAAGCCGCCTTAGTCGTTTTACCGGAATTGAGATTCTTTGAATCAAATGCGGCAAAGTCTTCAAAATCGTATTGGTACCCTTCACCATTGTTGATCTGCATTGCCCTACGATATATAGCTTCGCGGGATGGAGCGTTGAACCCTCCTGTATTATATCGCATGATGCTGTTTTCAGAAGGACGCCAAACACCGGTCTTACACAGGAATGCACCTTCATAGATACCGACCTCTGACGAATAACGGTCATCGGATATGAACTGTGCCCATATGACATTGTCCGGATCATCAGTTATATCAACATTGGCTAAATATCCATATGATTTATAATAATCCATCATCTGCTTGCGTTCTGTGGTCAATGTGCTATAGGCTCCTGTATATTCATCAGCGAGTCTTCCAAATGCATGACCGCCGACTTCATGATGAATGGCCTGAGCAAACTGCTCATCACTGGAATGAAGGGCACAATAGACAATCGCGTTGCCATCAGTATACATATAACAACATCCGGCATAGCGCGTTGAATTCAGCACTACAACCACGATCAGTTCGCCGATTACATCCGGATAGTATGTAAAGAGTTCTCCCTCGACATCTGTCTGCCACATCCCGCTCCATTTACCATTTTTGATCTTATCAACTTTCTGAGCGTACATAAAGACTTTATTGTCATACCCGGTAATCAGAGAGCCGCTCCCGAACTCGCAGTCAAAAGCAGTTGATGAGTCCTCAGAATAGGTACCGTTCCTGGACACAGCATATACCTGATAGACGTTGAACATATCCTTGAGTGACGCGTACGGTTCCACTTCAAAGAAATGGTCCATAGCTCTTTTCATATCCGCATCATATGTCCCATCTTCAATAAGTCTGTCCGTATAAGCGTCACCAACAAACACGATATTAAGTCCGACGCCGCCAGAGCTTGCATCCTGAAGTGTCTTCCACGTACCGTTCTTTGTATAATCTGTCGAAACGTAGCTGTCAGGGTTTTCATGCTGAAGCACCGTATACTCCAGACTGTAATCGCTGTAAACATCTTTTATGTTGAGAGTGACGGCACGGGCTACAGATTGGTTCTCCTCAAAGAACAGACGGGCAGTCACACTATGAGCTGCCTTCGTATCCTGAGAAACCGAGACCCATGATGAAGCTTCATCCGGAACGATCACAACAAAATCTGTATTTGTCATTACATTCAGCGAGACTTCCCCGCCAAGATACGACACTTCCCGAGCCGCCCCTTCCTCGACTGTCAGAACACGATCTTCGAAAATCAGCTTACGCATTATTGTCGTACCGTTATCGACAACAAACACAAGCACCTTGGCTTCACCGTCAAGGTCTTCGTTGCCAACAACTCGTATTATGCCACTATATCTGTCTTTTGGAATGACGGTAGCTTTCACGCCTTCGGCTACAGTTTCGATCTGAACATCTTCTGATGCTCCTTTTATGCTATATGGGATATCGCGGACAGAACCTACGGCCATCCCGGAACCCTGCGGTTCTTCAATGACAAGATCCAGCAGCTTGTATTTAGGGAATTCGATAACGGTCCCATCTGCCAATGTAAAGATCACGAAGTCCGGATGTGAATAATCAATATCTCGGAATATTGAAGCAGCATCATCACCATCCTTGCCGTCCTCACCGACAGCCTTACCAAGGGAAACCCATGTCTGTCCATCGTCATAGCTCACCTGCCAGTATTCGTCAACTATACGGAACTGCGGCGTAACGCCATCCTTTCCGTCGGATCCGTCCTTGCCATCTTCACCATCTTTACCGTCTTGTCCATCTTCGCCATCCTTGCCATCAGTACCATTCATGCCCACCGCTACAACTCTATGGCCGTCTTCATCAATCACCCAATCTCCATTTATCGTCCAATACCATATACCATCATTGTATTGGCGGACACCGAGTTCAAAGACCGCATCAGCGCCATCTTTACCATCATTTCCATCACGTCCGTTACGTATGGTCAAGGCCTTGCCGCTATGCAGAAATATTGTATAACTGAGGAAGCCATCGCCATCACCGGTTTCCATGACACTCTCAATATAATCACGCTTTACCAATGATACAATAATCTCCTTTAGGGAGGTCACGTCATTATTGAGAGCCTTGCATAGCTCTTCCAACCGATTTACGCGACTTACCAATAGATTATACTGATTACGGATATCCGTATCATCATACGGTTCCGAACACCCTGCCGCCAATAATGACACCATCAGCAACAGCATTATCTTCATTCTTAATTGTGAACGATTAAATGTCTTCATTATAATATATTTTCAAACCAATAACAACCATTGACATGCTCAACATACAATATCGAAAAAGCCACACGGCTATCTGATATTGTTTATAGGATTAAAAAACGACCTTAACCTTAACAGTATCGCCCGACCAAGTTATTGATACTGAATTGGAAACAAAATCTATTTGTTCTTCCAAACTTACAGGAGATTCTTCCAACAACACACATAATCCATCTGATAATTTTGTCGCTACAGATTTACCTTTTGATTTTGAGGTTCCTGTCAATACAAACACATATTCTAATGACTCTACTTTTATAGAGTTATTGTATTGCCTATGAGTACCACTCTTATAGGTGATTCCATAAAAAGACTCATACTTAGTCACAACTTTGTAGGCCTTTTCTCCAAATCCAAAAATCATATCTTTAATACATATTCCGTCAACAGCATTTGTTTCTGGCTTATAAACCAGTGTCGAATCAGATGAAAACTTTGCCTTGGAATATGAACCCATTATTTCGCCCAAAGTCAAATCCCCATGTATTCCATCCCAACTGTCTGAAGTTTTCCCTTTTAAGAATTCTGGAACGAATCTCTTTCCAAAGAATTCTCCAGTCCTAACTGCTTCATTTCCTTGACTCAGAGTGCGAACATCTTGAAATTGAGGAGAAACAACCATATCTCCTTCCTTATTAATCAGGCCATAATTAACACCATCTTCAGACACAAACGCGTAATTACCAATGTATGGTCCGACCTTTTCATATATTGGATTATGGACTATCGCCCCCTTAGAATCAATGAAACCAAATCTCCACCCCTGCATTATTCGAGCTAAACCATCTGTAAACTGATCCGCCAATTGGAATTGAGGATTAATAATTATAGTTCCTTTAGTATCAATGTAACCGAACTTATCGCCAACAGCTACTACTGCTAAGCCTTCTTTAAAAGGAGTGGCTAAATCAAACTGATGCGGTATTGCAATTGATCCAGATTTATCAAGATACCCAAATTTACCTGTTGAATTAACATTTTCAACTAGGCCATTGCAGAACTCAGACTCTTCATTATCAGATGAAATATTAAAAACGACTTCTCCTTTGGTATTAATGTAACCACATTCATATCCATCCTGAAAAAAAGCCATTCCTTCAGAAAAGCTACCAACATTATTGAATCTGGGAGCAATAACTATTTTACCATCTGGATCTTGAAAACCATACCTATTACTTGTATCTTTAATTACAGATAGCCCTTCATGAAAATTATATGCCCATTCTATATTTTCCAACGAAAACAATTCTTTCCCTGAAGTATTAATACATTTAATAGGTTCACCATCCATTACCACAAACGCCTTACCCTCGGAGAAATTCGTACCTCCTTTGTATTCAGGAGAAATAACTTCTTTACCACTTGAGTTTATATATCCTACTTTTCCGTCTTTCACAACCATTGCCAAACCATCAAAAAAACAGTATGCATTATCATATATAGGATTTATTATATATTTACCATCCGAATCCACATACCCCCATTTATCTCCTAATTTCACTGGAAAGACTTCAATTATGCGATCCATACCACATGACGCCACTAATATGGAAACAAGCACTAACTTAAATAGTTTTTTCATGATATATATTTGTTATTAGAAATTCCCTCGAACCAAACGTAAAAGCACCTCGCCTTTTGAATTAAAAAATCCTGATAAGTCTTCTTTTACAAAAAATGCTATATCCTCGACAAATTCTCTGCAGGTATATGATGTATTAATCGTAAGCTTAATTTCACCATTAGGATAATAAACACAATCATCCATTACGATAGTATTATTATATTCATTATAATACACACTGAAAACACTAGACACACTTAGTTTATTTACTATTTTGAAACTCTTATCAAGGATTACCATCTTATAATCCGTCGAAGAACCGGGATTTACAACAGCATAGCCATTAAAGAACCTAGCAGCATAATCATATTCAGACGTAACGGCTCTGCCTGTTTTATCAACATAAACCTTTTTCCAGTCTTTGGTAGTAACTACTGCATAGCCTTCGTGGAAATCGTCTGGTTCAATACTAAATTTGTCTCTAATGACATATTGTCCCTTTGTATCTATAAATCCCCAGTACTCAACAAGGTTCTCTCCGGACGAAACGGCAGCTAGGCTATCGCTGAAGTTATGGCATTTCTTATATTGAGCAGGAATTGTTATATTTCCACTTGAATCTACATACCCAAATAATTGCGTTTTGGGATCTTGATATTTCCTCAGCCCATTTTTTAAAGGATAGACTTCAAAATCTCCATCAGTCAATGTAATTCCAGCAATTGTTAAATCTGTAAAAACCTGCTCACCACTTTCATTTATATAGACTGTCATTCTATTTCCAGTTTGAGGATGAACAACTCTTACTGCAGCTATCCCATCCACAAAACGAGGAGATATTCTAACAGCTTCAGGATATGACTTAACTATTTCTCCTGCCGTATTAATTACGACATGCATTCCATTTTGTAATACTGCCGTTGCCACTTTCCCGCCAAAAAACCTTGGTATAAATGAGCCAAAACCTGAATTAAGATATATACGGCCCTTTTTCTTACCCAATATATCTACAATATAACTAATCCCTGTATTCGCATCACGGGCGACAAAGAAGCCTCCGACACAGTCTCCAACATCGTAATTTGAGATATCGTCAGCCAGCATGAATTTCGTTCTGGACGTATTATGAACTTTAGGCTGTGAAAATGCACATACTGAAATAAATAATGTGCAGAGAATGAATAAACTTTTCTTCATAATAGAATCTATAATTATATTATTCAGGAGATTCACATACAAAGAAAGTGTGGAGCTGATTGTTTATCTAACCGGAGGTTCTGGAATACCTTGCATCAAATAAACAATACCCCACACCCACTGCTATATACTTGGAATCGTATATGACACAGCAAGTGATGACCGTATGCCTATTATCCCTGATGCGTTGAAATTTTCCAGATTTCCGGTTCAGGACAAAAGCAGACACTTTCATCAATATGTATACAACAGCCAATTCCGGCTACTGTGAAACAAAGATAGAAAATGTTTTGTTACAATCATTGGGATTCTAGAGTGAATTTACTCACATCACCAACAATCAGCATTAATGTATATTTGCGCACCAAGGAAAAGATAGCTGAATAGAGATGATCGAATCCCAGTTCTTGAATGCTGCATGACACTGAACATTATTGGATCAAGAAGGTTCAACAAAGTGGGAACGCAATGAAACCCACAATCTGTCAGACATTTTACCGATAAAAATTAAATTCAACGGTCAAAAGCACAGAACACCTCCTTTTTGTTCTTTTGACCGGGCATTTGTAGGCCTAAAGCACAAAACAGGGCATTTTTGTGCTTTAGAAAGGGGATCCCGCAGAAAACATCTGTCTGATACTTCACAATTTATATTCAAAAGGTTGTAAAACAAGGCACGTCTGGCGGCTTCGGAGCGAGATTTGCAATAGGGACAGGAGATCTGGAAAAGATTCTTAAAGGCCGTTCGAATTGACATTAAAGCATTTAATCATCCTGACTATCATCATCGGTACCATTCTGGTGATAATCTTCGAGAACAGGAATCCGGTCAAGACCATTGCA
The DNA here is from genome assembly GCA_017399865.1 of Bacteroidales bacterium. GTDB lineage: Bacteria > Bacteroidota > Bacteroidia > Bacteroidales > UBA932 > Cryptobacteroides. Next base: position 25,895 of record JAFQAT010000071.1, read on the forward strand.
TGGTGCATGGTGCTGACATTCATGCCTGTGATCGGACTGCTCCTGTATATAGTCTTCGGAATGGACAACAGGCAAAGGAGGCAGATAAAGGATGAGGATCTGAGACGCCTGAAGGCAATCACAGAGACAAGACAGAGCGACAATATCGCGTCTGTAACCTCCGTTCAGTATGAGAAACTGGCTTGTATGCTCCGCAATATGAACCAGGCATATCCTCTGGAGGGCAACAACGTCGAGATCATGACAGACTTCCGCACCATGTCTGACAGGCTCGTTGCAGACATAGAAAGTGCCCGACACCATATCAACATGCTTTTCTTCAAGTTCGAAGATGATGCAGCAGGGAGACGGATAGCAGACGCCTTGATAAGGAAAGCGGAAGAAGGCGTACAGGTAAGGCTTATATACGACGAAGCTGGCAATCTAATGGTTCCGAGACGATTTTACAAAAGGCTCAGGAAAAACGGCATTCAGGTAAGAGGGTTCATCAGGATATTCCTGCCTATTCTTTCACGTGATTACAATTCACGCAACCATCGCAAGGTCGTCGTGATAGACGGCAAAACCGGATATATGGGAGGCATGAACATCGCCCAAAGATATGCTGAAGGATTGAATTGGGGAATATGGAGAGATACGCATATGAGAATCACCGGACCAGCAGTCACCGAATTGCAGACATCATTCCTAACAGACTGGCAATTCACCAAAGGTGATGAGCCGGATCTGGACAGCATGTACCCATACAATCCCCCATGCGGTAACACGCTTATGCAGATAGTGACCGGAGGTTCGATGGACAAGTGGAATGTGATGATGCAGGCATATATGACAGCCATTGCATCAGCGAAAAATCATGCATATCTGCAGTCACCGTATTTCATACCGCCTGAGCCCATAATGAAGGCTCTTCAGAATGCCGCACTCGGCGGCGTCGACGTCAGAGTGATGATTCCTTATCGTGGAGACAAGGGAATCCTTCCTCCGTGGGCATCACGCTCATATATCAAGGAGGCTTTGAATGCCGGAATAAAGATATATCTATACAGGAAAGGCTACATGCACTCCAAGACAATGACCATTGATGACTGTTTCGTGACAATCGGCTCTACAAACATCGACTTCAGAGGTTTCGAGCAGGACTTCGAGATCAACGCCTTCATGTATGATGAGGATCTTGCAAGAAAGCAGCGCGAGATATTTCTCGAAGACCAGAAGGATGCTGAACTGATAGACCCGATGGAATGGGACAAGCGTCCGCTTATTGACAAAGCGAAGGAATCAGTTGCCAGGATATTCTCACAAGTGCTATAGCAAGATCATTTACTGTCCAGCGCCAGCAGCGCCTGAGGTGTAAAGTGGCCGCAGAGGCTGTTCAGGGAGAAGATCTCGGGATTGTATATCACGAGCTCATCTATGGAATCCGGACTCGCATAATGGACATAGACGTCCACTTCCCCATTCTTCGACGGCTGTCTTCCATAGTAGTCGTATTGTTTAAGAGCCTCATTCAGGTCCGAGACGAAGCGAAGGCGTTCAGCCTGTGCAGTCCCTTCCATCTTCAGGACGTAAAGCTGATCGACATCAGATGCGACCGGAGCAACCGGAGTGGATCTGAGCAGGTTACGGGCCAGGGCCATCTTCAGACCCTGTGCTATGAAGTTACGCGCACCGCTTGCATCTTCATATTTCAATATGACTTTCTCCACAGGCGTCTGGGCAGAAAGCATTGCGGCGGAAAGAGTCAACGCCGCAATAATCAACAACAAATTCCTGAACATAAAAATACCGGCTGCCGATATGACCGCAGCCGGGACTTCATTTTCATTTATCGTACCGAAGCATGATTTTTATTTCTCCTTCTTCCAGAGTTTCGACATATCTTCAAGAGTCTTGCCCTTTGTTTCTGGAACAAGCCTCCATACGAATACAGCGGCAAGGATGCAGATAACGCCATACAGACCGTATGTGAACGCATGTCCGAAATTCTCGCCCATCGAGCCGAGGCTCATGTTGTACATAGGGAGGAATGTTGATGAAACGATGAAGTTGAAGATCCACTGGAAGGCGACAGCGATGGCTACCGCTGCTCCACGGATAGTGTTAGGGAAGATTTCTGAAATCAGGACCCAGCAGATAGGACCCCAGCTGAACATGAATGATGCACTGTAGACCATGATGCTGATTACTGCCACAACAGGAGGGAGCGCAGCGGAAACGCTCGTAACAGCCACACCTGCAGCTCCGACAGCCATACCGAGAGAACCTACGATAAGCAGAGGCTTACGTCCGATCTTCTCGACTGTAAAGATGGCCACGAGGGTGAATGTGATGTTCACAATACCCATGAGAACAGTCTGCATCATAGGATTGCCCATTCCGAGTGACTCGAATATACGAGGCGCGAAATAAAGCACGGCGTTGATGCCGACAGCCTGCTGGAATACGCTGAGCATGATGCCCACGAAGATCACAAGCCATCCGTATGTGAAGAGTTTCTCAGTCTTTTCTGTTACGGTAGCCTTGATATCCGCAAGAATCTCCTGTGCCTTACCTCTTCCGTTGATCTTTGCAAGAATGTCAAGAGCCTGCTCGTCCTTGCCTGTCATGGCAAGATAGCGAGGAGTCTCAGGAACAAGGAAAAGAAGTACAGTGAAGAGTCCTGCAGGAACAGCCTCGCTCACAAACATGTATCTCCAACCGGTAGAAATCATCCACTCCGCTTCACCCGGATTCAGAATCTGATAGATACCGCCCGCCATCTTCTCTATTGCAGGAGAGATGTGGTCACCAAGGATAAGGAAGTTGACGAAGTAAACCACCAGCTGACCGAAGATGATAGCAAACTGGTTCCATGAAACGAGAGTACCGCGAAGATTGCTTGGTGCCACCTCCGCAATATACATAGGACAGATTGCAGAAGCAAGTCCCACTCCGATACCACCGAGTACACGATAGAGGTTGAATGCTATAAGGAGAGAGAATGTAGGTTCACCCTTAGGGAAGAAGAGGAACTCCGGATTGTATGATCCAAGAGCTGAAAGGAAGAACATGACACCAGCCATGATGAGGGACTTCTTACGTCCGAACCTTGATGCAAGGAAGCCTGAGATACCGGCTCCTATTATGCATCCAAGAAGGGCGCTTGAAGATGTCACACCATGGAGAAAGTCACCATACACAAAGTCCTTGGCACCAAGGAAGAATGCCTGAAGACCCTTCTCCGCTCCGGAGATGACAGCAGTGTCATATCCGAAAAGGAGACCTCCAATAACAGCGACAAGGACTATCGAAAACAGATAGCCCTTGCTGCCTTTGTCATTTGACTGAGTCATTAGCAATACATGTTGAGGATTGCTTCGTAGAGCTCCTGCTTTCCAGAAGTCTGCTTAGGCTCGTCAACTTCCTTACCGTAAGCGTAAACGTCCTCGAGAGTCAGCTTGCCCTCTTCGAACTCCTTACCCTTGCCAGCGTCGAATGACGCATAGCGGTCAGCGAGCATCTTCTTGTATGGGCTCTCCTCGAGAAGAGCGGCTGCGCTCTCAAGAGCACGTGCCATTGCGTCCATACCTGCGATGTGTGCGATGAAGATGTCCTCGAGGTCAGTAGAGTTACGACGGGTCTTTGCATCGAAGTTTGTACCACCGTTTCCGAGTCCGCCGCCACGGATGATCTGCATCATCGCCTGAGTGAGCTCGTAGTTGTCGATAGGGAACTGGTCTGTATCCCATCCGTTCTGGTAGTCACCGCGGTGTGCGTCGATAGAACCGAGCATGTCGTTGTCAACTGCAACTGCAAGCTCGTGCTCGAATGTATGTCCTGCGAGAGTAGCGTGGTTGACCTCGATGTTCACCTTGAAGTCCTTCTCAAGGCCGTGTGCCTTAAGGAAGCCGATAACAGTCTCAGTATCAACATCGTACTGATGCTTTGAAGGCTCCATTGGCTTAGGCTCGATGAGGAATGTTCCTGTGAAGCCCTTTGAACGTGCGTAGTCACGAGCAAGGGTAAGCATCATTGCAAGATGCTCCTTCTCTCTCTTCTGGTCTGTGTTGAGAAGGCTCATGTAACCCTCACGACCACCCCAGAACACATAGTTTGTACCGCCGAGCTCGATAGTAGCGTCGATAGCGTTCTTGATCTGAACGGCAGCGCGAGCTACAACGTCGAAATCAGGGTTTGTTGCAGCACCGTTCATGTAACGCTTGTTGCCGAACACGTTTGCTGTTCCCCAAAGAAGCTTGATACCGGTCTCAGCCTGCTTCTCCTTAAGGTAAGCTACAACCTCCTTAAGGTTAGCCTCGTACTCCTCAA
>JAFQAT010000072.1 GCA_017399865.1 Bacteroidales bacterium
TAGACACGCTACTTTGAGGGGGTAGTGGGCGTAAGCCTGTGCGAGTTCGAGTCTCGCCCACCGCACGAAGGACCAGCAGAAATGCTGGTCTTTTTTTTTGTTGTTTCCTTCAATTATTCGTACCTTTACACCTTTATTAATCCAAATCAAAAGCGTATTAATTAAAAGTAGTGTGGAAATGAACAGATTAGCCGCAGTATTATCGTTGATTTTCATTTCGGGTGCATTGTATGCCCAGGAACTCCCAAAACTGAAGCCTTTCTCAGAAAAGGAAATGAAAGAGGAACTCGTACCGGTACAGAGGAAGGACAAGTGGGGTTATGCCAATGAGAAGGAACACTTCAGGGTAAGACCGGTTTTCGATATGGCAGATCCTTTTGTCAAGACGGTGGTCAGTGGAAAAGACACTGTGACAAGCGCCAGAGTCCGCTTTGAAGGGAAATACGGTTTTCTGAACAGGACGGGTGTCTTCCTGTACGAACCTGTATTCGATTCTCTTTCTGAATTTGACAGGGGAGTGTCTGTGTTTACCAGAGGTGGTGTGTCGGGATTCCTGAACGCATCAGGTAAAGTGCTTGCAGACGGCCTGGAAGAGATGCAGCTATTTGATGAGAACGGTGTAGCATGGTTCAGGAAAGACGGAAAATGGGGCATGTATGACCTGGAAGGAAATGTCGTGGTCAGCAATGAGTATGACAAGGTTTCCGATGTGTCGTTCGGCGAGCTCCACCAGGTGGAGAAGAACGGAAAGTACGGTCTTGTGGTTTATTCCCAGAAGAAGGTTGTACTGGATGCCGAATGTGACCAGATAGCATATGATGAAAAGGACAAGAGCGTTGTCATCTGCCGGAAAGGAGATCTTTACGGCTGTTTCAATGTAGAGGGCAAGCAGTTGCTTCCTGTTGAATATGAGTCTGTTACAGGATATGAGGATGGACGCATAGTGGTGAAGAAGGATGGAAGATACGGACTTTATGACAATAAGGGAACGATGCTTGTCGCTGCAGTAATGCATACCGACCAGGTGGCGGAAGCCCATCCTTACTATCAGGTGTTCGATACAACCAACGGCAGGGAGGAAGTCAAGGTCTACTACAAGGACCAGCTTCTCGACATCAAGGCATTTGACGAGCAGCTCTTCACCGATCTGGGCAAGGCTGTGTATTCGGATGTGGAGAAGGATACGCTAGGTCGTTTCCCTAAGTGGATGAAGGGCCATCTTTATGACGCTGTTCCTGACCGCCAGATGAAGGCGCTGTGGCGTTTTGACAAGACTGCCTATTATCCACAGTCAGTTGCTGAGAGACCTGCAGGTGCGGGCTCCTACATCACCATCAACAAGGATATGAAGATTCTGGATCATAAGGGATTCGAACTTTCTGAGACCAAGGATCTGAATAAGGCGGTGCTTAAGGTCGACAGTCTTTCTGTGTCATGCGGATCATGGATCCGTACCCTTATGATATCGCATATGTGTGATTGCAAGACCCTTTCAGTCGAGATACGCAATGCGGTTATCGCCCATGACGGAGAGCCTGTAGTTGTTGCGGATGTCGTGATCGACAATCAGCTCAAGCAGAGGGCGGCAGCAAAGTTCAGCCCTTCCGGCATACAGAGATTCACAGTAAGGTTTGACGGCATACTCGCCAACCAGGTGGATTATGTGGCAAGCGAAGAGTCGGGCTGCTTTGCTACGGAAGATATGGTGATATTGTCATATATGAACGGAAAGAACAAGGACAAGGTCACAAGATTCTATACCTATGACGGTCATATGCTGACCCAGGTGGATCATTTCTGTGCTGAAGCCCTCCTCGCGAGCAGACCTGAAGTAAAGCTTTTCGGAAAGGACAGCGACTCATACGGAATATGCACCATCAATTTCGGAACCAGATTGCTGACCCGTATGATTCTGGAGCAGAGTTCGGAGGACAAGATAGCACGAATAATAGATGGAACCGTCCATTTTGTGGACAGCAAGACAATGCTTACAGATGCAGTCTTTGACCTTACATCGAAGCATATGCCTGTTCTTGCGCTCAGGTATGACAGTGCTGTATGGGACGGAAAGACCATCGTAGGTGTAAGTCCTAACTATTGCGCAAAGGCCGAAGACATCAGATGGACCTATATTCCAAGAGTGCTTTCAGGATCATATTCAGAAAACATCAACGGATACATGGTGAACATCTATCCGGTAGGGGATGACGACATCGCGGTATACGGCATTTATCCGGACGTATGGTCAAGCGAAGGCATCAGATACGGATATATCGGTTATGACGGAAAGTTCTTCACCCAGGCATATTTCGAGGAGGCCAAGCCTTTTGCTGACGGTGTGGCGGAAGTGAAGATCAAGGGAGAGTGGAAGAAGCTTTCTAAAGATGACTTCAAGCAGTATATGGGCAATCCTGACGGCAAGCTTTCTTCTGAGAACTATGAGATAGGGTCCGTAGTGTTCACAATGGAACATGTGGCAAAGTCAATGTCCGGAGCTGCAAATGAAATCACCGAAGACGGTTTCTGGCTTACCCGCGGAAACGGTGGCGAACTTATCGCATACCTGAATACCCATACAGGGAAATACGGCTTCGCCGATTCGGCCGGAAAGATGGTGACAGCTCCTGTTTATGACAGTTTCCGTAATGTGGATCCTACTGGAGACGGTCTCATTGCTGTACGCAGGGACGACGGTACAGGTGATCCGGATTCCGGCTGGGGCTTCATAGACATGAGAGGAAATCTGGTTGTACCGTGTGAGTATTATGCGCAGTGGGGCGAGGATGTGGTGTCTCTGTTCTCGGCAGGCGAAAATGGAGTATGCATCTTGAGCAAGATCCTTCCGGACGGACAGAAGAAGATCGGCTGCATCAACAAGTCAGGAAATGTAGTCATACCTTTTGAGTACGACGAAATCACAGGCCCGTCAAAGAATATCCTGACCGCCAAGGTCGGAGGCGAGACTAAGCAGTTCTGGCTCTATTGATACAAATGCAATCCGCTGACAGATAGTGGTTTATACAAGTTGCGTGCTCCCTTTGGGGAGCACGCAACTTGTATAATGTGTTGAAGGAAAGGACTATACCAGCGCCTGGCCGGTCATGGCTGCAGGCTGTTCGATGCCCATCAGCTTGAGGATGGTCGGAGCAACGTCTGCGAGCTTTCCGTCCTTCACTTCCTTTACAGCATCGCCTGCGTTCACTACGATGAACGGAACATCGTTGAGAGAGTGTGCTGTATTAGGAGTTCCGTCGTCGTTTATTGCGTAGTCGGCGTTTCCGTGGTCTGCTGTGATGAGGATCACGTAGCCCTGTGCCTTTGCAGCTTCTACCACCTTCTCGACGCATCCGTCAACAGCGGTAACGGCCTTGCGGATTGCCTCATATACTCCGGTATGGCCGATCATGTCACCGTTTGCGAAGTTGAGGATGATGAGGTCGTTGCGGCCTGTGTTGATTGCCTCTACAAGCTTCTCTGTCACTTCCGGTGCGCTCATCTCTGGCTGAAGGTCGTATGTCGCAACCTTCGGTGAGTTCACGAGGATGCGGTCTTCGTTCTCGAAGAGTGCCTCTGCACCGCCGTTGAAGAAGAATGTCACGTGGGCATACTTCTCTGTCTCTGCGATGCGGAGCTGGTTCTTGCCAGCTTTTGAAACCACTTCGCCGAGGGTCTCCTGTACGTTCTCCTTGTCGAAGAGGATGTGTACGCCTGTGAAAGAGGCGTCGTATGGAGTGAGGCAGCAGTAGTAGAGAGGAAGGGTGTGCATTCCGAATTCCGGCATGTCCTGCTGGGTGAGGACTGCTGTGAGCTCGCGTGCGCGGTCGTTGCGGAAGTTGAAGAAGATCACTGCGTCGCCTTCCTTTACTGTAGTAAGAGGTACGCCTGAAGCGTCTGTGATTACGATAGGCTTGATGAACTCGTCTGTCACGCCCTCGTCGTATGAAGCCTGGATAGCCTCGGTAGCGGAGGTTGCGTAATTGCCTTTAGCGTCAACGAGCATGTCATATGCCTCCTTTACGCGCTCCCATCTCTTGTCGCGGTCCATTGCGTAGAAACGTCCGCAGACTGTTGCTACCTTTCCTGTAGACTTCGCCATTTCGGCTTCAAGGCCTTCCACAAAGCCTTTTCCGCTCTTAGGGTCAGTGTCACGACCATCCATGAAGCAGTGTACATACACGTCTTCAAGTCCGTATTCCTTCGCGACATTGAGGAACTCGTATACGTGCTCGAGAGAGCTGTGTACTCCTCCCATTGAAGCAAGGCCCATGAGGTGGAGCTGCTTGTTGTTTGCCTTTACGTAGTCGTATGCTGCCTTGATCTCAGGGTTCTGGAGGAACTTATGCTCGCGTGCGGCGATGTTGATCTTTACAAGATCCTGATATACCACGCGACCTGCGCCGAGGTTGAGATGGCCTACTTCTGAGTTACCCATCTGGCCATCAGGAAGGCCCACAGCCTCTCCGCATGCCTTCAGAGTGCTCATCGGATAATTCTTGCGGAGGCTCTCTATGTATGGCGCTCCCTGTGTGTAGATGACATTAGACTCATCCTGTCTTCCCTCGCCCCAACCGTCGAGGATCATAAGTAGAACTTTCTTGTCCATAGTATATATTGTATTATTGTTTCGCGGCTTTGCCGCGCAAAGATACAATTTATGCAAGATTTGAGCAATAATTATAAGATTAAGAAATTATTAAGTATCTTTACGGATTATGAAACCAGCGGCAAAAGGAATGGAAAGGTGTATTGAAGATATGCGTAATGCTGTCGCCCGGGGCCGGATGACCCTTGATGAACTGACAAGGGCATATGATCTCCTGGACCGGGTGATGGAAGTCGGTTATGCGGAGCTTCCGGACCGGTTCTGCGAGGAATATGAACTCCTGAAGGACAGACTGGCCGATACGATTGATCTTGATGCGCTGAAGCAGGAGGCGGACAGGAACCTGGCTCCTTTGCAGGACGAAATGAACGAGGCCCGCTTTGCGGCCGCCTCGGCTGCAAGCCTCCATGAATTTGCCAAGGAAGTCTTCGAGATATGGCAGACAGGGGGGATCTTCGCCCGCCGGAGGGCGTTGCGCGAGTTTCGCGAGCGCGCCGGCTTTCGTCTCGAAAGCCACCGCATCGGCAACTACGTTGCCAAGACCTTCGACCTCATGAATGAGGCTCAGGTCCGCTTCGCCCGCGCCCAGCAGGCCCTGTTCGCTGCAGATGTAAGATACAAGATACGCCCCGGTGTGTATGCAAGGATATATGAAGTGTTGACAGATAAGAATAAATAATCATGGAAACCAGTTTTAAGGGTAGAAAATGGAATGGTCCTGTTGATGAAGAGGGACGGCCCCATGGTCGGGGAAAGATGTATGAGATCAGACAAAAGTACGGGTATAAGTCATATGCATCGGTAGAGGAATACTATGCTGACGGATATTTCGACTCTGCCGGACGTTTTGTCTCATCAGGCAGCACCCCGAGAAACTTCGGCGATTCTTTCCTGGAGCTCGTCTTTGAAGGCGAATGCTGTCATGGTGAATGGGTGCTGAAAGGATGTGTGATACATAGGGATAGATACAGGGCGGAATCCGTATATGTCGACGGCGTTCCTACAGATGATTTTGTAATCTATTTCGAGGGTAGGAAATTCTTTGAAGGACAGGTGGATGTGAAGAGGCTTCTGGATGGTTTTCAGTATGCCTGCCCGTATTATATCAAGGGAAAAGAGTATTATAAGGATGAGGTTTCCGTTAAGTTTGAAGGTGAGTTCTATGATGGCAGAACCTTCTATTCCAAGGGAAAGCTCTGGTATCCGGATGGTAAGCTTTGGTTCGAAGGGGAGTACGAAGAATGCAGACCTGCAAGAGGCAAGGTCTACCGTAGAGACGGAAGTCTGTGGTGGGACGGAGGACTATGTTCTGCCGCTTTCTATGTTCCGAAGAACAGATATGTGTCCTATGATCATAGGGGAGAACCATGGGCCTATTTTTCCGGAGATGGTATGCTTTACGACGAAAATGGTGAAAATCCGCAACAGGTAAGAATATAATATTAAACGAACTATAATCATGTCAAAGGTGAAATTCTACAAGGAGGAGCAGATTCCTCTCGAAATGCATAAGGTCCGCGTAGTACAGAAACTTACTCTTCTTCCGGTGGAGGAACGTCTCAAGAAGATCCAGGAAGCCGGAAACAATACATTCCTTCTCCAGAACAAGGATGTCTATATGGACATGCTGACCGACTCCGGAGTAAACGCTATGTCGGACAATCAGGTGGCGTCAATGGGCATGGCCGATGACTCGTATGCGGGTTCTGAGACCTTCAACAGGGTCAAGTCCGCAATCTTCGAGGTCTTCGGCACCGAGCATGTGCTTCCGGCCCATCAGGGCCGTGCGGCAGAGAACATCCTGGCAGAGGCATATGTGAAACCGGGAATGGTCGCGATCATGAACTTCCACTTCACCACCACAAAGGCCCATATCACCAGACTTGGCGGAGAAGTTGTCGAAGTGCTCGGAAAGAAGGGTCTTGTGCCTGTTTCGGACGAACCTTTCAAGGGCGACCTTGATCTTGGGGAACTGAGGAAGACCATCGAGAAGTATGGTCCGGAAAAAGTTGCGTTCGTGCGTGTGGAAGCAGGTACGAACCTCATCGGAGGACAGCCTGTGTCCCTCGAAAACATGCTCGCAGTCGCCGACGTATGTCATGAATACGGAGTAAAGAGCATCCTCGACGCATCCCTCCTCCAGGACAACGTCTACTTCATGAAGACTCGCGAAGCGCAGTGCAAGTTCATGACAACCAAGCAGATATATCATCTTCTTGCCGACAAGATGGACATCATCTACTTTTCGGGAAGAAAGCTCGGATTCGCTCGCGGCGGTATCATCACTTCGCATAATAAGAAGTACATCAATGACATGATGGAGTACATCCCTCTGTACGAAGGATTCCTTACATACGGAGGTATGGAAGTCCGTTCGATGGAGGCCATGGCTGTGGGACTTCTCGAGTCCCTCGACATGGAATACATCAACCAGGGTCCTGAATTCATCGGATACCTTGTGAACGAGCTTGACAAATACGGAGTTCCGGTAGTGAAGCCGGCCGGCGGTCTGGGAGCCCATCTGAACTGCTCGGAATTCGTGCCGCACATCCCGCATGACCAGTACCCTGCAGCTGCGGTGGCGACGGCTCTTTACATCGCTTCGGGCGTCCGCGGAATGGAGCGCGGATCCCTCAGCGAGCAGCGCGAGCCTGACGGCACCGAGCGCTACGCGGAGCTCGAGCTCATGCGCCTTGCGATGCCGCGCCGTGTCTTCACCCTCTCACAGGTGAAGTACTGTGCCGACCGCATCAAATGGCTCTACGACAACAGGGAACTCATCGGCGGCCTCCAGTGGGTGGAGGAGCCGAAGGTGCTCCGCTTCTTCTTCGGCCGCCTCAAGGAGATCGGCTACTGGCAGGAAGACCTCGCCAAGAAGTTCCGCGAGGACTTCGGAGAATCGCTGTAAGCAATTGAAAGCAATATAACCTAATTTTTTTCGCTATGGCTCAGAATATAAAGACAGGACCTTTCAAGGCCTTTTGGAATTCCTTGAGGACCATAATGGGATTCTGGATAACAAGCAAGCCTCAGAGGGTCCGGTTCGATGTCTTGACCATCGGACTGATATCCCTGATCACCATCGGGTCCACCATCGCCATCACAGATGCATTGACTCCTTTGAACCCTTCCTTCAAGACAAAGGAAGCTGAGGTGATAAGGACGACTCCTCTGATGGATACACGTGAACTCACCGGGGCATCTGAGATAGGTGTCGTGAAGAAAGGTGAAAAGGTGGAGATCCTGGCTTATTCAGGCTATGGATATTATCAGGTGGAGACAGAAAAGGGTGAGCGCGGATGGATATATCTGACTGCATTCGATGATGAGCTGGTGGTGGATGAGCTTGCGAATGATGCTGAACTGGAAGTCGGAACTGTATGCAGATGGGTCAAGATAGATCCGGATAACAATTACAGGATAGTGGTAAGGGATGAAAGCGGGCAGACACATACCTTGGCAAGAGGAAATGTGGCTCCGACGTTTTCGTTCGGTGTCCCTGCTGTCAAGGGAGAAGATTCGTGGGAGAAGCCTTACATTTACGTGACCCCTTCTTGGATGAAGAAACATTTCAAGGAGGGTGTGAAGCTGGACAAGGTCATGAAGAAGTATTATGGCAACGCCTTGTCCATAGACGTCAGGGACGATGGAAGCAAGATGGTGATGTTCCCTTTCCATGTGAAGGAGTTCAAGTACAGGAAGGAGTATGAGACAGTAAAGGTCCTGTTCAAGGACGACGCTTTTGTAAGCTATGAGATGTCGGATCCGGACAAGATGAAGTTCCTCGAGAGGTGGATTCCTTTCGGGCAGAGGATCGTCGGTTCACGCCTGTTCATAAAGCTTCGCAGCCACTCATATGTCATCGAACCTCAGTATGATGACATCAATGATGTGATCAAGGGCAATCAGGAAGCAAAGGACTTGCCGATGCCTTTGAGAGTTGTTGTGATTGCGCTTCTTTTAGCGTTATGCTGGATCATACTGAATGCGCATCTGCTCTTCTTCCCGGCGCTGCTTTCTCTCACAGGAAGGATAAAGTCCTTGAGCAATGATGCATATGAAAAGATCATGTGTTATCCTGTGGTATTGTATATGATCCTGGCCTATCTGATATTCCTCCCTTATTGGATGATCATCGCTGTTGCTGTCGTCATTGCCTTCTGCATATGTGGGACAATAAGCGAGTGGATCCTTTACGGCAGATGTCAGGGTTGCAAGGAGATGCATACCTTGGAGACAGTAGGCTGGAGCGATCCTGAGTATTACGAATACGACGAGTACATACAGCATTCTACCCAGGAAGTATCCAGATCCGGAGTGAGACGAACCATCAGCAGCTGGACCGAGAAACGCCGTCACAGGGTAAAGGTACAGAAGGAATATCTCAAGTGTAAGGCATGCGGAAACGACCTTACCATAACTCATGAGAATGATAAGGTCGTCTGACGTAAATGAATGAGGCAGTCCTGCGGGACTGCCTTCGTTTATTCAGCGTAAAGGCTGATGATGTTCAGGATGACGCGGGATGCCTTTTCCATGCTTTCGAGAGGGACATATTCCATCTTTCCGTGGAAGTTGTGGCCACCTGCGAAGATGTTCGGACAAGGGAGTCCCATGAATGAAAGGTTTGCGCCGTCGGTGCCGCCACGGATAGGCTGAACCTTCGGTACTATGCCCTCCATCTCCATTGCCTTCATCGCTTTTTCGACGATGTGGTAATGTGGCTCAACCTCCTTGCGCATGTTGTAGTACTGATGCTTCATGTCGAGAAGCGCAGTTCCTTCTCCGTATTTCTCATTGATGAAGTCCACGCATTTCTGCATGTATGCCTTCTTCTGCTCATAGAGAGCCATGTCATGGTCGCGGATGATGTATGAGAATGTCGCGGTCTCCACTTCTCCCTTGAAGCTGATGAGGTGGAAGAAGCCTTCGTAGCCTTCGGTGTATTCGGGACGCTGGTCCACAGGAAGCAGGGCGTTGAGTTCCATTCCGATGAGGATGGCGTTCTTCATCTTGCCCTTTGCTGTGCCTGGGTGGACATTCCTGCCCTGGATGCGGATTGTGGCTCCAGCGGCGTTGAAATTCTCATATTCGAGTTCGCCGACCTGTCCTCCGTCGAGAGTATAGGCATATCTGGCGCCGAATTTCTCAACGTCGAACTTCACGACTCCTCGGCCGATCTCTTCGTCCGGCGTGAATCCTATCTTGATGTCTCCGTGCTTGAATTCGGGATGCTCGACAATGTACTGGACCGCTGTCATGATCTCGGCAATTCCTGCCTTGTCATCGGCTCCCAGCAAGGTCGTTCCATCAGTTGTTATGAGGGTATGACCCTTGTAGAGTTCGAGTTCTGGAAATTCGCTTGGCTTGAGACTGAGGCCAGGCACGCCTTTGAGAGGAATCTCTCCGCCGTCATAGTTCTCGATGATCTGCGGCTTGATGTTGTCTCCAGGTGCGTCCGGAGCGGTATCTGCATGGGCAATGAATCCTACTGCAGGCACATCTTTGCCGCAGTTTGACGGGATGCTTGCCATTACGTAGCCGTATTCGTCGAGTGTTGCTTCAACGCCCATGGCAACGAGTTCGTCGTGGAGCATCTTGAGAAGGTTGAGTTCTTTTGCTGCGCTTGGCTGTGAGTCAGATTCGGGGTCAGACTTTGTGTCTACAGCCACATATCTCAAAAATCTGTCTAATATCTTTTCCATATGCGTTTTCTTTTATTTAATTGATATTGTCATGTGTATGGAAGTGACATGCCACCCCCGGCTAGGGGGACGCCCTCAAAGAGGGCAGGGGTCACTGGAATACATATGGCAATATCATATTATCAATAAGCTGATTCCCATGATGGCCATGCCGCCTACTACGCCGGCTATGGCGATGTGGTGTTTTCCGTATTTTTCCGCTGTCGGAAGCAGTTCGTCCAGGGAGATGTATATCATGATTCCGGCTACGGCGGCAAGTACGAGCGGGAATGTCGCTCCGCCTCCGGTCAGCTCGAGTCCGAAGACCGAGGTGACCGCCAGGCAGAGGAGCGCTCCTATCACTTCGCTGAACCCTGAAAGGGTGGCATAGAGAAGGGCCTTGCCCTTGCTCTTTGTCGCATAATATATAGGTATGGCGACGGCGATTCCTTCCGGGATATTGTGGATTGCGATGGCGAAGGTGATCCCGGCTCCCATCTGCGGGTCGTTCAGGGCACCGATGAATGTGGCTATGCCTTCCGGAAAGTTGTGGATGGCTATCGCCAGTGCCGACATGATTCCCAGACGGTGCAGCGCTTTCTCATGCCCGGTCTTTTCGATCGACAGGTCGGAAACTTCATGCGGATTCTCATATTCCGGTATCAGGAAGTCGATCAGGGTTATGATGCCCATGCCGATGAAGAATGCCGCCAGCACGAAGGCCTCCCCGTGGGTCATTCCTATTCCGCGGATCATGGCCTGTGATTCCGGGAGCATTTCAGCCATGGAGATGAATATCATCACTCCTGCGCTGAGTCCCAGGGATCCTGCCAGGAATCCGCTGCTGAGCTTCTTCTTGAAAAGAACAAGCGCACCGCCTATTCCGGTCGCCGAACCGGCGATCAGAGTCAGTAACAGTGCGCTTATAATAGTTGTCATTATAATTAATTGATTATCAATTTCTTATTTTAAATCGCCTGCGCCATATTACACAGGCGATTTTGGGTAAGGGGTTGTGCGTCAGTCGTTTATGCGTCACGCTTGGTTTTAAGTGCCGCGTAGATCATGTACACGATGATGGCGGTGTACGGGATGATCGCAATTGGCTCGGTCCATGGTGACGGAGTCATGTATGCGTCGACATTCGCAAACCTCAATATTGCGCTGACAACTCCCATGAGGGCGCCGCCGGCGATGAATCCTGAAGCAATGAGCGTGCCTTTTTCAGTACGTGCCGCATTCAGCTCCTTGTCCTTGCTGCGGCTTCCGACGAACCATGAAACGGCTCCACCGATGAGCATAGGCATGTTGAGGTCGATAGGGATGAACATACCGAGTGCGAACGGAAGTGCAGGGACCTTGAAGAATGTGAGGACGAGGGCGATGACTGCGCCGATGCCGTAGAGGAGCCAAGGGGCGCTTCCACCGTTCATCATAGGCTCGATCACTGCTGCCATCGCATTGGCCTGCGGAGCCACGAGGGCGTTCTCGCCTGTGAATCCGTATGTCTTGTTGAGCACGAGCATCACGCCGCCTACGGTCGCAGCGGCAACGAGAGTGCCGAGGAACTTCCAGCTTTCCTGCTTCTTAGGGGTCGATCCGATCCAGTATCCGATCTTGAGGTCAGTGATGAATGCTCCCGCTACCGAAAGCGCTGTACATACCACGCCTCCGATGATCAGGGCCGCTGTCATTCCGGCTGTGCCGTTGAGGCCGACCGATACCATGATCAGGGATGCGAGGATAAGGGTCATGAGGGTCATTCCGCTGACAGGGTTAGATCCTACGATTGCGATTGCGTTTGCTGCAACGGTTGTGAAGAGGAATGCGATGATTCCTACGATGAGGAGTCCCACTACCGCATGCCAGATGTTGTCCACAACTCCGAATGCGAAGAATCCGAATACGGCGATGAGGGTTACGACGATACCGATCACGATGATCTTCATCGAGATGTCCCTCTGGGTCCTGATGATCTCGGCTTCAGCGTCGCTCTTCTTTCTCTTGAATTCGTTTGCTGCGAGTCCGAGGGCCGACTTGATGACTCCGAATGACTTCACGATGCCGACGATTCCGGCAGTGGCTATGCCACCGATGCCGATATGGCGTGCGTAGTCCTTGAATATCTGGTCAGGCGACATCTCGCCGATGGTCATGGTGACGCCTGTGTTCATGAGGTCGATCACCTGACCGCCCCATATGAGGTTCATAAGAGGGATTATCACCAGCCATACGAGGAAGCTGCCGCAGCAGATGATGAATGCGTACTTGAGTCCGACGATGTATCCGAGACCAAGGACTGCGGCTCCGGTATTTACCTTGAGGAGTACCTTGGCCTTGTCGGCGATGGCCGCTCCCCATGGGAGGATCTTTGTGGTAAGGGTTTCTCCCCAAAGTCCGAATGTGGATACGATGAAGTCGTAGAGACCTCCGATGAGACCGCTGACAAGAAGGGTCTTGGCTCCCTTTCCACCGCTTTCTCCGCTTACGAGCACCTGGGTGGTGGCTGTGGCTTCAGGGAAAGGATACTTTCCATGCTGTTCCTTCACGAAATACTTTCTGAAAGGAATGAGGAAGAGGATGCCGAGGATTCCTCCCAGGAGTGATGAGAAGAATACCTTTGTGAAGTTCACTGTAAGTTCAGGGTACTTGTCCTGGAGGATGAACAGGGCTGGAAGGGTGAAGATGGCTCCGGCTACGATTGCTCCGGAGCATGATCCGATAGACTGGATCATCACGTTTTCTCCGAGAGAATTCTTTCGTCCCAGTGCGCTTGACAGACCCACCGCGATGATCGCGATAGGGATGGCTGCCTCGAATACCTGTCCGACCTTGAGCCCCAGGTAGGCCGCTGCTGCAGAGAAGACCACCGTCATGATGATACCCAGGGTTACGGACCATGGGGTCACTTCAGGATAGTTCTTCTGCGGGGAAAGAAGCGGCTGATACTCCTCGCCCGGTTTAAGTTCTCTGTGGGCGTTTTCAGGAAGTTGTGTCTTTTTCTGTTCCATATTATATAATAGTATTATAGTTTGCCTTGCGAACTACAAAAATAGTGATAAAAATTGATATATTTAACCATGTCTGATTATCAGGCAGTTGCGAAAGCGGGTATGAAAAAAGTCAAAAAAATCGCAAAAAAATGTCAGAAAAATTTGGAGGATAAAAAAAAGTCCGTATCTTTGCAGCCCGTTTGAGAAATAACGGAAAGTTCATTGACAAGTTTGAGAAAAGATAACGAGGTAAAGTTAGAAGATAGAAATTAATTAGTCTGTAACTAGAGAAATGATAGAGAGTCAAATCGAAGAGTTGTGGACTGCAATTTCAAGGCAACGAGTAAATGAGAACAAGTGTAAACTGAAGTTCTTGTGATTCATGTAAAGCAATACATACAGAGAGAAGGTTACAAGAGCGGACGGTGGATGCCTAGGCTTCTGGAGGCGATGAAGGACGTGGTAAGCTGCGACAAGCTCCGGGGAACTGCAAACAGGTTTTGATCCGGAGATTTCCGAATGGGGCAACCCGGCTGTCTGAAGGACAGTCACCAGCGATGCTGGAGCGAACGTGGGGAACTGAAACATCTCAGTACCCGCAGGAAGAGAAAGAAATTATCGATTCCCTTAGTAGTGGCGATCGAACGGGGA
>JAFQAT010000073.1 GCA_017399865.1 Bacteroidales bacterium
CTACAACCTCCTTAAGGTTAGCCTCGTACTCCTCAACGTTTGCACCCTCAGAAACGAGGTCAACATCGTGGAAGCAATAGTACTCGATACCCATCTTCTGCATGAACTCGAATCCTGCGTCTACCTTATCCTTTGCTGCCTGTACAGGGCATGCAGCACCGTTCCATGGGAATGTCTTTGTTCCGCCGCCGAACTGGTCACCGCCCTCAGCGCAGAGTGTGTGCCACCAAGCCATAGCGAACTTGAGCCACTCGCTCATCTTCTTGCCAAGGATCACCTTGTTTGCGTCATAGTAACGGAAAGCCATAGGATTCTTGCTCTCCTTTCCTTCGAACTGGATCTTGCCGATACCAGGGAAAAATTCTTTTGTAGCCATAATTTAAGTGAAATAAATAGTGTTAGTTAGTATGATTATAATCTTGATTTCCAAGTTTCGTATGCATCTGCATAAGCCTGTGCGTCAGCTGCAGAAGGTTCGATGACAGCAAGCTTCTCGAGGGTCGCGAAGGCTTCCTTGTTGTCCTTGTAGATTCCTGCGCCGATACCTGCACCCTTTGCCGCACCGACAGAACCGTCTGTATCATAAAGGTCGATCACTGCGCCTGTAACTCCTGCGAGGGTGTCACGGAAAATAGGGCTGAGGAACATGTTCGCATGGCCGGCGTGGATCTTGCTCACATTCATTCCCATCTGCTCCATGACTTCGATTCCGTACTTGAACGAGAACACGATGCCTTCCTGGGCTGCGCGGAGAAGATGCGACTTGTTGTGGACATTGAAGTTCACTCCATGGATAGAAGCTCCGACTTCCTTGTTTTCGAGCATGCGCTCTGCACCGTTTCCGAAAGGAAGGATACTTACGCCTGCGCTTCCGATAGGAGCCTGTGCTGCAACGTCGTTCATGTCTGCATATGAAATGCCTTCAGGAGCGACATTCCTCTTCATCCAAGAGTTGAGGATACCTGTACCGTTGATGCAGAGAAGGACTCCGAGACGGGTCTGTTCTGCAGTATGGTTCACATGTGCGAAAGTATTCACACGTGACTTAGGGTCATAGTTAACATCTCCGAGGACTCCGTAAACAACACCTGAAGTACCAGCTGTAGAAGCGATTTCACCAGGGTTGAACACGTTGAGCGAGAGAGCGTTGTTAGGCTGGTCGCCGCCGCGGTATGTGATAGGAGTGCCTTCTGCAAGACCGAGCTCGGCAGCAGCCGCTGCGCTTACCCTGCCCTGCTCCGAGAATGTAGGACGGATCTCAGGAATGAGCGAGCTGTCGATTCCATAATAGTCGAGAAGCATCTTTGAAACGCAGTTCTCCTTGAAATCCCAGAACATTCCTTCAGAAAGGCCTGAAACGGTGGTGCAGATCTCGCCGCTGAGCTTCATGGCGATATAGTCGCCCGGAAGCATGATCTTAAATATCTTCGCATAGAGTTCAGGTTCATTCTCCTTTACCCAGGCGAGCTTTGATGCAGTGAAGTTGCCGGGAGAGTTGAGAAGATGCGAGAGGCAGTTCTCATGTCCGAGGGTATCGAACGCCTTCTGGCCGTATGGAACGGCGCGTGAGTCACACCAGATGATCGACGGACGGAGGACATTCATATCCTTGTCTACGCATACAAGGCCATGCATCTGGTATGAGATACCGATAGCCTTGATGTCCTTAGGGTCTGCTCCTGAAGCGGCAAGAATGTCAGCGGTAGCCTGCTTGAGGTATTCCCACCAGGATCCCGGCTCCTGCTCTGCCCATCCCTTCTTTACAGCGATGATAGGGGCTTCTGACTTTGGATAGAATGCTGATGCAGCGCATTTTCCGCTTTCTGCATCCACGATGCTCGCCTTTACTGACGAACTTCCGATATCGTAACCTAATAGATACATGTTGTTAGTTTTAGTGATTCTTAATATATCAATGCAAAATTAAGAAAAGATGCAATAGTTTGAAAACTTTGTACCAAAAATACGCTAAGTCCTTTCAGAAAGAGCTACTGGTCAACAAATTAACAAACATTAAATCGTAAAGAATTTTACGACATCCAGTTTCTTCTTTCCAATTGCAGCCTTGTTGACAGAGTACAGACGCGCAGGTTTATGGTTCACATTCTTCTCTATCTCCCCCGTTTCGACCAGAATGCCGGAAGCGAAAAGCTTCTTGCGGAAGTTACGGTTGTCGATCTCTATTCCGAAGACAGCTTCGAGAAGATTCTGGAGCTGTCGCACAGTAAACTTCCTGGGCAGGAGCTGGAAGGCGATCGGCGACCAGAGGATATCCTTCTGCAGGACCGTAAGGGCATCGGAAAGGATGTCCATATGGTCCATTATCAGGTTATGGATATCATCGACATTCATCCATACCGCACCCTGGGATCTGGTGTAGTTCATCATGCCCTTGTCCAGCTTGACAAGGGCATAATAGCCTACGGTCACGACCCTGACCGTATGGATTCCATGATACTTCCCTATCCAGTCGAGCTCGGACTCGTCGACTCGCTTGGGGTCGGAAAAGATCGTCGTCTGCTTGAGATATATGTCCTTGAGTCCGGTACTGCCGGCAAGCACCCTGGCTGCCGCTTCCGGAAGGGTCTCGTTCTCCCTGATCATGGCTCCGGGCAGCTTAAGCTCCTTGTCATGGTACAGAGGATCCGCGGTACGCCTTCTTACAAGCAGCACCTTAATATTGACTCCGTCAAATCCGAAGATCACGCAATCTACGGAAATGGCGGAGTTGGTCTGTACGTTCGGATTCATTTCTTACTGTGCAATAAACACATATTCCTTTCCGGCAACTGTAGGCACATCGTAAAGATATGTATCGGCAACCGGGAGCATTTCCAGAGCAGCTTCCTTCGAAATAATAGGGGATGCCACTTCCTGGACTGTGAAATATGGATTAGGATTAGCGCCCTGAGCCTCCGGAAGGGCCTTGCCGTTCTTCATGGCAAGGGCTTCTTCCGACCTTAGGCGGAGGTTTCCGCCAAGGGTCGACCTGACCTTCAGCAATGTAACTTTTCCGTCCTTCCATTCGATGTCGACGACAAAGCCGCCTCTTGCAACAAGACCGATGACCTTGCCGTCCTTCCATCTGTCAGGAACCGAAGGCAGAACATGGACAGCGCCGTCATGACTCTGAAGCATCATCTCGGCGATTCCTGCCGCACATCCGAAGTTTCCGTCTATCTGGAAAGGAGGATGGGCATCGAAGAGGTTCGGATATGTTCCGCCCTTGCCCCAGAAGCCTGTGCTTCCTGCCGGGCTCAGCTGGTCTGTGATAAGCTTGTATGCCCTGTTTCCGTCGAGGAGTCGCGCCCAGAGGCATACCTTCCAGCCCATTGACCATCCTGTCGCAGGGTCGCCGCGATAGTTGAGCGAGTTGCGTGCTGCGGCAAAGAGTTCCGGAGTCCTCCAAGGAGATATCTGGTTGCCTGGGAAAAGGCCGTAAAGATGTGACACATGCCTGTGGTGGTCATCCGGATTATCCCAGTCATACATCCATTCCTGGAGCTGCGCATGCTTTCCGATCTGCATCGGAGCCATCTTCGATTTCAGGACTTCAAGGCTGTCGGCGAATTCCGCATCCTGACCCAAGATGGAAGAAGCTGTGATAAGGTTGGTGAAGAGTTCTGACACCATCCGGTTGTCCATGGTGGTTCCGGCACATACCGTGACATCGCCGGGATCGCGCATGAATGCGTTTTCCGGCGAGTTGGAAGGTGCGACCACCATCCATCCATGCTCCGGTTCTTCGATCATGAAGTCGACAAAGAATTCGGCAGCTCCCTTCATCACCGGATAGACTTCGGCGAGGAAGGCATTGTCTCCGGTGTGGAGATAATGTTCCCAAAGATGGCGGCAGAACCATGCGCCGCCTGTCGGCCACATGCCCGACGCCGCGAAATCTACCGGACCGGTGATCCTCCAGATATCGGTATTGTGATGAAGGACCCATCCGCGTGCACCATACATGGTCTTCGCAGTAGCCGCGCCGGTCTGTGCGACTTCCTTTACCATGGTCATGAACGGCTCATGGAGTTCCGAAAGGTTCGTCACTTCAGCAGGCCAGTAGTTCATCTCGACATTGATGTTCGTTGTGTACTTGCTGTCCCATGCAGGGTTCAGGCCTTCTGCCCATATGCCCTGAAGGTTGGCAGGCTGTCCGCCGGGCTGCGAGCTGCAGATAAGGAGATAGCGTCCAAACTGGAAATACAGTTCGACCAGCTGCGGATCGTCCCCGCCTGCAAACTCCCTTACCCTGACATCTGTCGTCGCAGATGCAGCAGCGGTCGTTCCGAGATCGAGATCTACGCGATTGAAATACTTCTGATACTCCTTCACATGAGCCTTTCTCATAGCCGCATATGTCTTTGCAGACGCAGCATCCAGGATTTCCTTTGCTTCCATCTCCGGATCGGCATCAAGGGTCTTGTAATCGGTGAAGTTCGTACCTGTAGAAATCAGCACATACGCCTCGTCGGCACCTTCAAGCGAAAGACTTTCTGACGATTCAGAGAGCGAGCCGCCTTTATGGATGACCCTTGCGCGGGTGACGAAGTTCACCTTGCCGGCGAGGCCTTCATGGTCTCCGGCACGTCCCCGCAGCACGACATCACCGTCTTCCACTGTAACAGAATGGGACTTATGCGGAGAAGTGAAAGAAGCATTGAAGGAAATCTTTCCCTTCCCTGAAGCGGAGAGTTTCACAGCCACCACATCATCTGCAAATGCAGTCATCACTTCCCTGTCATAGACAGTTCCGCCGGCCGTATATCTTACTGACGCGGTCGCATCAGATATGTCGAGATCGCGATAATAATCCGAATACTCCTCATGGCCAGGGAATTCCATGATGAAATCACCCACTGCCTGATATGGCATTCCGTGATTGACCCTGTAGAATATCTTCTGATCCACCATGTCCTGGGCCGCCCTGTACCTGCCGTCGAAGATCAGTTCGCGGATCCGATCCAATGCGCCTTCCTCAATATTCGGATTGGCGTTGCTGTTAGGCTGACCGGCCCATACAGTCTCTTCATTAAGCTGGAGCTTTTCCATCGAAGGGTCTCCGAAAACCATGGCACCCAGTCTGCCGTTGCCGACAGGCAGAGCCTCCACCCAGCGTTCAGCCGGTTCGTCATACCATAGTTTCAGGTCATCATACGAAGCGTTTTCATTGCAGCATGAGCATGCAAGCGCCAGGATCACAAATGAATTCAGAAGCTTTTTCATAATCTTGTATGTTAGAATTACAAATGTAATAAAATTTATCTTGTCTTGAAAGTCACTGAAGCCGGTTCCAGCCCTTCCGAAACAGCCTTGAGCACCGTCTTTCCAGGCTTGTCAGCCTGTAGCACGACAAGACACTTGCCGTAGAAGGCCTTTCTCTTGCTGTCCTTGAAGCGCTCCATAGAAACAGGACTGCCGTTATCTACTCCGGCAATGAAAGCTGACTCGCCGTCAAGTTCAAACTCGACAAGATTGTCTGCCCATGGGCATAGATTGCCTTCAGCATCATGAATCTCTACCGAAACAAAGACAAGAGCGTCGTCCTGCGCCGATTCTCCATATACATCAGCCTTCAGGACGATCTTTGCCGGCTCCCCTGCCGTGCGGATCTTCCTGCGGCCCACTTCCCTGCCGTTCTTTCTGGCTACGACCTCAACCGCACCCGGGCGATAGACCACCCTCCATGAAGCATGAAGCACATCATCAGTCTTCGAGCGCACACCCTGCGACTGGCCGTTGACGAAAAGTTCGACTTCGTCAGCATTGTTATAGTAGCACCACATGTCGACTTCCTGACCTTCTTCCCAGTTCCAATGCGGGAAAAGATGGAGGACATCCTTTTCAGTCCACTCGGACTGATACAGGTAATACACATCCTTAGGGAAGCCGGCAAGGTCAACGATGCCGAAATACGAGCTGCGGGCAGGCCATCCGTATGGAGTCGGTTCTCCGATGTAGTCGAATCCTGTCCATATGAACTGTCCGCTGACGAAATCATTGTCTCGTATGAGCTTGAGGGTCTCCTCGTGGGTGCTTCCCCATGGAACATGGCAGTTCTCATATGACGAGCATGAGAAGGAGTCATCATGGAACGGTATGTCCCAGCGCTCGGGCCATATGAACATCTGATCGCTAGGCATACGGTAGTAGCCACGGGTCATAAGCGCCGAGTTGCTCTCCGTGATGATGAAAGGCATCCCGGGGAAATTCTTCGGCACGTCAGCCACATTCGCGTTATGGTAGTTGAAGCCGATCATGTCAAGGGCCCCGCTGCGGAACAGATGGTTGCCTGGAGCAGGTTCATTGCATCCTGCCGTTATCGGTCTGGTCGGATCAAGTTCACGGACCATGTCCGCAAGTTTCTTTGTCAGAAGAGAATTCACGCTCATCTCCTCACCTTCCGCCGACAGCATATCCGGCGAATGGCCGAAATTGAGGATAAGGTTGGCCTCTGCCAGGCTCAATGTATCCGCATCTGCATGCGACCACTGTTCCAGCACCTCGTTTCCGATGCTCCACATCATGATGGAAGGATGGTTGCGGTCACGGACGATGAAATCGGTCAGGTCACGCTCATGCCATTCGTTGAAATATCTCGAATAGTCGTGGGCGGTCTTCTTCTTGCGCCACATGTCGAATGCCTCGTCCTGGACGATGAATCCCAGCTCGTCGCAAAGGTCAAGGAGCTGTGGAGCAGGAGGATTGTGAGATGTACGGATAGCGTTGCATCCCATATCCCTGAGGATTTCCAGCTGTCGTCTGGCGGCATTTATGTTGAATGCCGCGCCAAGACATCCGAAGTCATGATGGAGGCACACTCCGTTGATCTTCATCGGTCTGCCATTCAGCGAAAATCCCTCATACGGGCTGAAGAGAAAATGTCTCAAGCCTGTACGGGTTTCCACACGGTCAAGTATGGTACCGTCAGCATCTTCAATTTCAGTCACCAATGTATACAGATACGGATCGTCAATATCCCAAAGATGAGGACGTGAGACCTCAACCATCTGTTCCATGTCTTCTGTTTCTCCTATAGTGCAGCTGTCCTCCTTCATGCCCGCTACCCTGCCGTCCGCATCAAGAACGGTCTGACGGACGACGACTTTCTGTCCGGCATCACCTTCAGTAAGGACATTGGTCTGAACGAAGAAAAAGCCTGCATCAAGCTTTCCGAGTCCGTCCTGGTCCTCTTCAGGTAGATACCTCAGACGGGATACGGCATAAACGCCGTTCGGAGCGACGCGGACGCTTCCTGTCTTTGTCATCCAGACATTTCTGTAGATTCCGCAGCCGGAATACCAGCGGGAATTCGGCTGCTCGGCATTGTCTACGCGCACGGCTATCACATTCGGTTCTTCCCATTTCAGAAGCGGCGTAATGTCATATCCGAACGAGATGTAGCCGTAAGGTCTTACGCCAAGGCTCTCACCGTTGACAAAGACCTCTGCATTCATATACACGCCATCGAAATCAATCCTCCAAAGCTTGTCGGAATCGGCCGATGAAGGCACAAAGGTCTTTCTGTACCATCCGATTCCTCCCGGCAGGGCACCGCCGCCGGTTCCGGACGGATTGTCTATGCTGAAATCCCCTTCCACAGCCCAGTCGTGCGGAAGATCAAGCTTACGCCATCCGCTGTCATCAAACTCAGGAGAAGCCGCTTCCGGCACATCCCCAAGCTGGAATCTCCATCCGTCATTGAAATCCGCCTTCTCCCTCGGTGAAGTCACGCTACCGCATCCGCACAGCATCACGACAGCTGTCAAAGCCATCATTAAGATATGATGAAACTTATACATAGCACTAATAACATTAATAAATATACATTTCCGGGGTAGCTGTTGTACGGAATTGGCATTCTGCCACCCCCGGCTAGGGGGAGGGACCCACGGAGTGGGAGGGGGCCAATGGAGTACTCAGTTACCCCGGAATGATTAGAGGACAACCGCTACAGAATGTCCATCATATTTAACGGCCTGAGGCTTGCCCTTTCCGTTCTTTGATACCGGAATGACATTGAACACGCGCTCCTTGAGCATGCCAGGGAACTCACCCTTGCGCTCACCGATTGTCAGAGTCTTCGATGCCTCGTCATATGTCATGCCGATCATGGCGCAGAGCCCCTTCTCGTAGTTGTAATTCACGTTTTCATCCTCATATAGAGTAAATGAAGCGTCAGCGCCCTGATATACATAAAGGTCGATCACGTCAGCAGGCTTCTCGTCTGACCACTGGATCTGAGGGCCGAAAGGTACGATAGATCCTGCGCGCACATACAGAGGCATCCTGTCGTATGGAACTGCCACGGTCTTTGCCACGCCGCCTTCGCAGAACTTGTTGTTGTAGAAGTCGTACCAGCCCTCGCATGCAGGGAAGTAAACCTCGCGTGAACGTGCGCCGTACTCATATACCGGAGCCACAAGGAACGAAGGACCGAACATGAATGCATCGCTTATATCCGTCACATTGGCATCAGCCATGAAGTCCATCACAAGCGGACGCATGATCGTATAGTCCTCGAACCATGTCATTCCGGCAAGAGAATAGATGTAAGGCATCATCGCATATCTGAGCTTTGTGTAGTATACGATGGACTCGTATGCAGGATGTCCTTCAGGAGCGATCTCCCAAGGCTCTCTGAAAGGATACTGTCCGTGGGCACGGAAAAGCGGGCAGAATGCTCCGAACTGGAACCAGCGGGTATTGAGCTCGCGCCATTCCTTCTGGTCAGCATTCTCCTTTCCTGTGCGGTTGAAGATCTCCTGGCCTGCGACATAACGGTTCTCGACGCAGAATCCTCCGATGTCCATAGTCCAGTAAGGGATACCGCTGATCGCGAAGTTAAGACCTGCAGAAATCTGGGCCTTCATGTCCTCCCAACGGGTCGCGATGTCGCCGCTCCATGTAGCAGTAGAGTATCTCTGGAGGCCTGCAAAACCCGAACGGGTAAGGAGGAATACGCGCTTGTCGTTATCTACTCCGCGCTGTCCGTTGTAGATAGCATCGGCATTCACAAGAGCATATGCGTTGAAGAACTCTGTAGAAGAACCGAGGGCTGTAGGGCCGCAAAGAGCCTTGCGGTAGTCCATATCGGTACAGTCGCGGACATTAGGTTCAGAAGCGTCCATCCACCATGCATCGATGCCGAGAGGATAATAATGCTCGTACATCTGGTTCCAGAAGAGCTTGCGTGCATCTTCCGAGTATGCATCATAGAAGCCATAGAGATATCCTGTACCGATCCAGTCACGGACTCCGTCTTCATATGCCTTGGTATACATCCATCCCTTCTCGTCGAACTCCTTGTAGTGTTCCGTATCCACATAGAACTTAGGCCATACGGATATCATCATGCGTCCGCCCATATTGTGGATCGAATCCACCATTGCCTTAGGATCAGGGAAACGTGCAGGATCGAACTCATGTCCGCCCCAGTCATCTTCTCTCCAGTGGCTCCAGTCCATCACGATATTGTCAATAGGGATATTCCTCTTGCGGAAGCCCTCGAGAGCCTCGATCATCTCTGTAGATGTCTTGTAGCGCTCGCGGCTCTGCCAGTAACCCATCGCCCACTTAGGCATGATCTGGGCCTTTCCGGTAAGCGTACGGTATCCGCTGATGACCTCATCCATATCTTCACCTGCGATGAAATACCAGTCCATCTGCTTGGTCATCTCGCTCCACCACTGATGCTTTGCCTGCTCTACAGGATCGATCACATCATAGACACGGAGTCCGCAATATGAAACACCGCCATCCGGCGTCCAATCGATGCGGATAGGAGTCTTCACACCGGCCTCAAGATGGACGATGAACTTGTAGGAATTAGGATTCCAGGCAGTCCTCCAACGTTCAGGAACGACCACTTCATTGCCGATGGTCACAGTAGTATAACCTGCATAATAGAGGCTGAACTGATAATCACCGGTTTCAGAAGCCTCGAGCGCTCCTTCATAGGTAACCTGAGAGCCATAGAACTGGAAATCCTCAGGAAGATTGACTACGCGTGCCATTTCTGGAGCGACAAGATGCTCGAAATAGATCTTCGGCTCTTCGCGCACGAGCGTCTTTCCTTTGGCTGGAACATATGTGCCTGTAAGGCATCCTTCCTTTCCGTTCTTGTCATAAAGCTTGAACACCTCGCCAAGCTGCTTGTAGTCTTCAGGATTACCGAAACGCATCATCGAGTAGCTGTCCATCAGAACACCATATCCCTTGTTGGACACGATGAAAGGAACGGACACCTTCGTGTTGTACTGGAAGAGCTGCTCGTTCTTTCCCTTGTAGTTGAATTCGTCAGCCTGATGCTGTCCGAGGCCGTAGAAAGCCTCATCTTCAGGAGATTCGAACACCTGACGGAACGAATAGCCGCGGGTTCCTTCCACTTCAACAGGCTCGAAGTACTTTCCACCGCCCTGCTGCTCTGCAAGTATCACATTACCTTCAAGATCAGTGAACCACACGGCACCGGTAGCAGTGCATACATTGGCTTTCACTGCAGATGTAGATACGGTCACGACGTCACCGTCCTGAACGACTTCAAAAGCAGTCTTTTCAGTCACAGGGAGCACAACCAGACTCTGCTGGTCAGCAAACTTCTTTTCAGGCGTAGCCGAAACATGGATCAGCTTGTCACCCATCACCTGAAGGCGGACAAGGGCAGGGCCGTTTTCCACAGGCTGCTGCACTTTCACGGTCACACCGTTCTCATCCTGTCTGACGACTCCTGTACAGGCACTCACAGCGAGGAATGCCGCAAAAAACAAAAGGTTCAGTTTAGTTTTCATATGATCATGTATTTTTAGTATTTCACATCATACTTCTTGTCCCACCTGATTTCAGAAGTGCTCTGAGCGACAGGAACGTGAGGGATCACACTTCCCTTTCTGACAAGAATGACGCATGGGATGTCACCGGCTGCGATGCGATGGTATCCTGAAGAATATGTCTTTCTTGTCTGGTAATCAACCCATTTACCTTCAGGGAGGTATACATGTCTGTCCGACGAATCGTCCATAAGAGGAGCGACAAGCATGTCTGATCCGAACATATACTGGTCGTCGAGCTGCCATGCAGCCGGATCATCAGGGAATTCGATCAGCATCGCGCGGAGCATCGGAAGACCGCTCTCTACGCACTTCTGTGCCTGCGCCACGATATAAGGCATGAGCTTGTATTTCAGTTCCGCGCTCTGTCTGAACGCATCTGTGAAGCTTTCGTTATAAAGCCATGGTTCGGTCGGAGGAGCTCCGTGGGCTCTTGTGTGTGAAGTAAGGAAGCCGAAAGGAAGCCATCTGCGGTAAAGATTCTCCGGAGTGCTCTGGACGAAGCCTCCTATGTCATGGCTCCAGAAAGAGAAGCCGCTGAGGCCGAAGGAAAGTCCGCAACGGAGGGTCGCAGCCATACCGATATCGGTATTGGAAGCGTCGCCACCCCAGTGCAGAGGATACCTCTGAGAGCCAGCCCATGCGCTTCTTGCCCACATTATGTGCTCTCCTGTTGTCTTTTCTGTTATCTCCGCTACCGCCTTGTTGTATCTCAAAGGATAGATGTTATGTTCATAAAGTCCTGTCCTTCCTGAATGATAAAGGCCGTTCAGAGGCGCACCTTCGCCGAAATCCACCTTTATCGCTCCCACTCCCATCTTGAGAAGGCCTTCGAGCTTGGACTGATACCATGCGACTGTCTCAGGGTTTGAGAAATCGAGGACAGCATCCTCGAAAGGCATTCCTCCCTTGGCATTCTTCACATACAGACCTTTCTCGATAAGTTCCTCATAGTAATTGTTATGCGGAGTGAAATACGGAAGCTGCCACAAAGAGATATGGAATCCGTCAGCCTTCAGGTCATCAATCATCTTCTGGGCATCAGGGAAACGCTCCGGATCGAACTTATAGTCGCACTCCCAGTCGGTAGTGAACCATCCTGTGTCGAGGTGGATGACATCCGAAGGAATCTGATGCTTCCTGAGGTTCTCGGCAACATCATAAGCTTCCTGCTGGGAGAAATAGCTGATTCGGCTCATCCATGTTCCGAAGCTCCATAGCGGCGGCATCTGAGGCTTTCCGGTAACGTCGGTATACTCATCGAGGATATCCTTCGGCTGACCGAAGAAGATGAAGAAGTCCATGGTCTCGTCTTCCATGAAGAGCTTCATCGACTGTGCATGCGACTGTCCGAAGTCGCAGGTCACAGGAGCTGAAGTATGCATGAATATGCCGTAGCCTCTGTTGCTCATGAAGAATGGCACAGGCTTGTACATGTCAGGAGTCTCAGGGCTCTGTGGGTCAGTCACGAAGAGGTTGAGCTTCTGGCCCACCTTGTTCAATGCGGTAGAAGACTCGCCGCAGCCGACGATCCTCTCGTACGGGTGAAGGGCGAAGACAGGGTTGATGCTCCTTCTGTTGTCGGACGAGCGCCTGATGAACTGGAAAGGCAGCACCCTTACCTGGGTGGAATCATTGTCAGACAATGTGCGGGTATCGGTCATCAGATTGCCTTCTGCGTCATAGAGAACGACCCGGAAAGGATCTTCAGCAAGAGCGATGGTACCGAACTCACTGGTCCACCTATGTTCGCCTGACACCTTCGTGTACTTCCAGTCGTCGCAGCTGCCAGGCTGCCCGGCAAGCATCACCGACGGCTGCTCCTTGATGATCACAGGGGACGTATAAATCCTCAGACGTACGGTACGAGGAGTGATGAAGTCGATCTTGAAAGGAAGATTCGGGTCATTATCGTACTCAGGTTCAGGGAAATCCAGCATCTTGAGAGGCTGGACCGCAGTCACGGTCGTATTGAAGGCCTGACGTGCAAACAGGCTGTGCCTCTTCCAGTTGATATGGCCCGATGCATCAGCAGGATCCACATCTTTGACCGAATCGGCAAAGAAATAGGTGTGGGAATAATCCCCGAAATCCAGACCTACGTCATATGTCTGGCTCTGAAGATACGGCGGCTGCGCAGACAATGAAACTGCGGACAGCACGAGTCCTGAAACAAGGAGAATCAAAAATCCTTTTGCTTTCATCACTATTTCAATTATTGGTTATCAGTTTTTGTATATGTTCTAGTCGGGATATTGGGTCTTGCCGGCTTCCACGATAGCATCGTATGTCATCTGCTCGGTAACCTTAAGCGCTTTCCTGTCGATCAGGTCACCCTCGCAATGCCAGTAGAAAGGCACACATCCATTGGACTTAGCCTCTCTCACTACACAGGCGTTGAAAGCAGCACGTGATTTCATATAGCCTTCATATGCCTTGTCATTCTCTTCAGAGGTTCCAAGATTGCAGGTCTTGGTGGTGCATACGCTATACTCGCCTATGATCACCGGTATGCCGTTGTCCCAGAACTTCTTCTTCATCTTGGCCATCTGGGCTGCGACATAATCCTCATTGTACCCGCTCAGCCACTTGCCTTCATATGCACCTGTCGCATATTCCTTCTGGGCATCGCCCCAGAAATACATCATCTTGCCCCATGATTCATCCTTGTTCATTCCGCAGAACTGCCATGGGGTGTAGTAATGTACTTCCGCTGCAAGCCTGCCCTCCACCTTGTCCTGAGGGAGCTTGCTCATAAGCTTGTCGGTCTTGTCCACATCTGTAGAAGGGCCCTGGAAGACCAGAACACGATAGGCATTCCTTCCGCCTGTAGCACGTACGGCATCGATGAATGTCTGCTCGTACTTAAGAAGGGTCTCCATATGCGATGCATTTTCAACATTAGGCTCATTCGTACCTGCAAAGACCAGATGTTCGTCATAATCACGGAAAACTGTCGCTATCTGGGTCCAGATCGCGGCCTGCTTCTCATCCACAGCCTTGTCATAGCCGTTCGGAATGTCGTTCTCCAGCCAGCCGCCATCCCAATGGATGTTGAGAACCGCATACATATCATTGCCGACGACATAGTCCACAACTTCCTTCACACGGTTCATCCAGCTTTCCTTGACGATATTGTCGCTGCCGGATTCTAGATGCTGATCCCATGAGCATGGAATACGTACCGCATTGAATCCCAACTCCTTGAAGTATCTGATTATTGCTTCCGTTGTCTTCGGAGCGCCCCAGGCGGTCTCACCGCCGATCGCTTCAAGCGTATTTCCCAGATTGATGCCAAGATCCATCTTCTTCATAAGCGTTCTTGCATCGGATTCCATGCCCGTCATGTCAGGTGCAGGCACTTCCTTCTCGCTTGCCTTCTGGCTCACATAGACCTTATACGACTCATCTCCGGCAGTAAAGGTCAGGTAAGTCTCGCGTGAAAAAGCCTGGATGTTTTCAGTCACAGAAAAGAGGGCCGTACATTCTTCCTGGTTCTTTTCCTTAAGCTTCACCCATGATGCTCCTCCGGTCGAAACATTATAGTCACCGGCGGACAGGACATTGACATGGAAGGTCCCCCCAGCTGACGGCAGGTTTTTAATTTCTCCGGTGTCTACGATAAGAGCATGGCCTTTTTGAGTCACAGTAATGGTGCCGACATTCTCGTCTGCTCTCGCAACGGTAAGAACAGCGGTCCTTTCTGTGACACTCATATTCTCATTGACTGAAACGGAAAATCTTTTGATTCCGGATGTTGCATATGGCTCTTCTGCCGCTTTGCACCATGATTCCGAACTTGTCACCTCGATCTGTGCAGACGCATGGATGAAGACGTCCTTCTTTCCTTCAGCAGCAGTGAAGGAAACTGCCGTCTGTCCGATGCTTACTTCTGTATCGGCATTGTCTGCCTCGGCAGGCTGACAGGCAGCAATGGCAATAAAGGTGAATGCTGCAGCAAAAAGGTTATTGAACAATCTGACCATGACTTTATTCTTTATCTGGAGATTTCGGATAGCGGGAGTCGAGGAAGGCACCGAGGGCGGTTCCCTTGCCGACATTCGAAGCCATCTGGCGGGTGCGGGCCACATATGCTTCACGCAACGCATCGGCTTCTGCCTTCATGCCTTGCTTGCGGAGATTGCCTGACTGCTGATAATACTGCATGGTAAGGTTCTTCCACACCTGGAGAGAGTCGTTCTGAGGGGTTCCTCTGCCGCTGCTTACCAGGCCGATGGTTACGAAGGTTTCACCAGGTTCGGTCACAACAAGAAGATTCTCGTTTCCATAGCGTTTGAATCTTTCAATCCTTATGTCCGCCATCTTCTCCTCCGTACCGCGGAACTCGAACATCTGGTTACGGATCACAACGGAATCAATGGTCTCCTTGACAGCCTTTTCCAGCGGGACAAGGAAGACCTGAGCGCCTTCCAGATCCGGATTGCTGACGGTTCCATAAATAACATATCCCTTCTCCTGAGAGCAGGATGCCAGCATGGCTGCGCCGGCGAGCAGCGTAATGATTATCTTCTTCATTTCTTGACAGTTACTTTTACTCGTTCGTCTGAAAACGCCTCCTTATAGGCGCCTCTTATCTTGAAGTCCACCTTTTCCTTGGTAAAGTCAGGAACATTGAAAGTGAACAGGGTGTTATGATAGAATGACGGATCCTTCTGCGGCAGGATGAAAGGCTTTGACGCATTTCCGTTCTCGTCAATCTCGGCAATGTATATGCATGAATACAGGCTGTCACCGCGACGGCTCGCAAAGAGAATCCAATGCGAGTCCGAGCTCCAGTTATGGAAGCTTTCGCAATATGCGGAATTCGCCCTTTCAAGAGGATGGGTGCTGCCGTCCCTAAGGTCCATAAGCCAAAGGTCTGCTTCCTTATGATTGATCGGGAAACATCCGAAATCTGCATATGAATACAGCAGCCATCTGCCGTCGTACGAAGGACGGGGGAAGGTCACGCTCTTGCCGACCGCATACGCATTGATAAGGGTATCCACCTGACTGCCATATGTTTCCGTTTCTACATCGAAGGATATCGAACAAAGGTTATAGTGGAGATCTTCAGCTTCTGCAGGCACATCCTTCCTTGGTGCGGAACAGAAGTAGAGGGTCTTTCCATCGCTTGAAAAGGCAGGATAGGTCTCGAAATCCTCTGTCATCAGCAGAGGTGAAAGGATATACTGGTCGTTCCTCACATTATGGACGATGACATCAGAGGCATCATCATATACTTCAATATATCTTTCGTTGTTTCCTGTCCAGAAAAGCTGGTGGATCTTGTTATTCGAATGGGCCACATAATCGCCCGACGGATGCCAGTAAGAGTAAACAGCCTTGGCTATCGTGCTGTCGGTCTTGGTCTCGAGCCATTTCCTGTTTCCTTCAGTCTGGACGACTGTAGCTCCATGTTTTCCCCTCACATGGAAAAGGAACTGGTCCGGACTTGTCGCATTTGCTGTATGACAGCCCATGCATTGTCCCGGAAGAAGAGTGCCTTCAAGAATCGGATCTTCATCGAAGTCATGGATATTCCTCTGGTAGATTCCGATCTTGCTGTAGGTCTCGTATCCGGGAGCGAACTTGCGGTAAGTGACGCCATAATCCTCAAGAGGATATTCGCTTACAAAGATCATGAACGGGCGGAACTGCTCCCATCTGCCATCCCTGAATCCTGCCACCGTGACGGACAGGGTCTCCCCTACATTGGCTGCCGTGATCTTATGCCATTTGTCCACATCGAAACCGGCATAGCGGCCTTTGGCGGTGATGCTGTAGCCTTGAGAATCGCTGACCTTCGCAAAGACCTTCGTATACTCTTCCGGAAGATCGAAGTTTAGAGGTGCAATCCCTGCAGGGACGGTCACACCGATATAGTCCGGGAAGATATGAGGCAGATCTTCACGGAGCACCGTATCCCTGCTGCAGGAAGCTACGAAGAGGCTAATTGCCGTGAGCGTTGCCAGTATATGTCTGATTGTCATGGTTTTCATTCTTCTTAAGGGCTGTCCATGCCTGATAGTACCAGGCAGCCATCACATTGTTCTTATTCTGGTGATATAGAATCGCCAGCATCTTGTCCATCTCCGGATAATAGTAAAGGAAATCGGTCCGATAACGTACGGACTGGAGGTATGCATATATCGGATCGGATGCTATAGCACGTTCGTTCCTAAGATATTTTCTCTGACCGTTTGCCCATTTTCTGTAGAACAGGCTGTTGCTGAGGATATCAAGATATTTCTCGGCAACATCGTATCGTCCGTTGAGCATCTGGCACTGCGCCATCCTGCTCATCCATCGTCCGCTCTTGCGGTTGTTTATGAGAGACTCCTGTGTATCAAAGGCATAGCGAAGGGACTCGTTGATCATTCCGAGCCTCCAGAAGACTTCGCAAGAAGATGCATTGGAGATGAAGTCCCTGATATTAGGAAGGATCAGTCCTCTTGTACCGAACTGCTTGAACCTCGGAAGTTCTGCGCCTCTGCCGCTCATGAACAAGGCAAGATTGACGCTTACGCTTCCCAGCTCGGAATCCGGCTGATATTTCTCGGCGCGCTTCAGGATGCCGTCCCAATCCTCATGTCTGACCATCTGGTCATAACCTACCAGTTCGGCAACGTCCTTATTATAATTTACACAGCAGCCGGCCATGCCGCCTGCAGCAACAAGCAGACCCAATACTACATTGGTCATGGTCTTCGGTTTTGGAAGACAGTCCGTAAGAGCCGGAATAAGAGCGGTCACTGCAACAATGATCTGCATTGCCGGAACAGTCAGAGCCATTCTGTAATAATTGATTCCGAAGATCACAGTCTTCCACGGATACTGCTGGAGGTATGTGAACTTCGATACAACGACTGCGATAATTGGAAGTGCCAACACTGTCACAGATTTACAATTCCTCTCACGGGCCAATACAAATATGGCGAAAATGAAGATTGCAGGACCGATGAGCCAGTAGCCGAGGAAAGCGGCTGCAGATGCCCATATGACACCAGGATACCTGCGGTACAGTCCGCAGAGCAGGACGCTGATTGTCAGAGCGACAAGATAGCACAGCATCACATATATGTCGCACATATAGACAAGGAGGAGCACAGGAGCGACGAAACTCAAGACGTACCATTCCTTCCTTCCTGCAGCATAGGCTAAAGACAGCTGAAATGCGACAAAAAGGAGAGCTGTCAGCACTTTGCCTAAGAAAGGGATGTAGCTGAACTGTGTGAAGAATTCGGCAATATAATCGGCCAGACCCCCTGAGACACTCATTCTTTCCACGAAAAAGTCCCATGTGAAGAGAAAGAGCTGGTTCTGCTCCTGAAATCCAAGGACATGGGGGTACAGGAGATGCCAGAATAGAAAAACGGCTATGCCGAAAACCGCTGAGGATATGTATCGGACTGTCTTATTCATCTTTATAAAGATTCTTCACTTCAGATAAAAAGAGACAAATATAACAAAAAAAGGCAGTCGCGTCAATGCGACTGCCTTATTATAAGAGTAATTTAAAGATTACTTGCGAACAAATACCCAGTGAGTGATTTCACCCCATCCACCGGATGCCTCACCTGCTGTGTAAACAAGGGTCATATTGTTTGCATCGAAGTACATAATGTCAAACTCAGTGACAGGAGTACCACCGCCGTTTACCATCCAAGGGAAGAGGATAGCAGGCTCTGAAGTAGTGAGCTTACCGAGCTCCCAACCTGCTGCGCCACGACCTGCACCTGAAGCATAGTCATTCATCACAGCTGTCCACTCGCCACCGCGAACCTTAGATCCGTCTGGAGCATAAGTAGTGACTGTGTTGCCTTCAAATACCATATATGCCTCTGAAGACTCGTCACCTGTTGCGGCGCCACCGGCGTGAGCAAGCTGGTCAGCAAGCTCGTCACCTGTAGCTACACCCCACCAGTTGCCATCAACTACGCCTGGAGCATTGAATGCTGCACCTGCACCAGCGTGTCCACCGTTACCATAACCGTTTGCACCATATGTCCAAGTACCCTCGATTGTAAGTGGATCTGGTGAACCTGCCATGAAGCACCAGTGAGTGATCTCACCCCAACCGCCTGATGCCTGACCGTTTGTGTAAACGAGAGTCATGGCCTGAGGAGTGAAGTACATGATGTCGAATTCAGTCACACCTTTACCGTTACCGTTGATCATCCAAGGGAAGAGGATTGCTGGCTCAGAAGTAACGAGCTTACCAAGTTCCCAACCGCTTGTACGCTCAGGATCATAGTTCTTTACTTCAAACTTGCCGCTGCGGATAGCTTCACCGGTAGGCTTGTATGTAGTAACATCGCCATCCTCGGTAAATACCATGTAAGCGCCTGATGCCTCGTCACCTGTAGCTGTACCACCTGGTACGTGGCCGAGCTGGTCAGCGAGTCCGTCTGGAGTCTCAACACCCCACCAGTTACCACCAACTACGCCAGGGCCATTGAATTCAGCACCAGAACCTGCATGTCCGCCGTTACCATAACAGTTTGTCGGAGCATACTTCCAGACCTTCTTACCATTGTCGCTTACAAGGAGAAGCATCTCTGGTGCGAGCTCTGTAGGAGGGGTACAAGCAAATGTCTTGACTGCGTCAGTAAAAGTACCGTCAGCGTTAGCGATACGGAAAATGAGATTTGCGCTAGGCTCCTGACCGCGCTTTACAGGAATCTTAACGACTCCACCTGCACCTGTGAAGATATGTGCTCCGGTAGACTCCAGAAAAACCTGAACGATACCTGCAGAACTGTTGAACTTCACGAAGTTTCCTGCCTCATCAGGCTGGGTGCAAGCCTCATCAGCAAACTGCTGATATGTAATGCCATCGGCGAGGACAGTAGATTCTACATTGCCAAATGGCTCCGGTCCGTCAATGAGAGTTGGTTCGCAGGCTGCGAATACCATTCCCACTGCGGCTGTCATTGCTATTAATCTTATCTTTTTCATAATAATCAAATTTTATTGCCAACCTGCAAATTCTGCATCGGTTGTACCCCAACCCTCATTCTGAACGTACTTATACTGCTCGCCTGCAGATGCTGAGAGAGAAATCTGAGCGTTTGGAATAGCAACAAATCCCTTTGTCTTGGCATAACGTACGTCATAACCGCCGTTATACTTCTGAACATCGTTTTTACCCTTCACTCCTGAATTGTAGCAATCTACAAGTTCTTGTTTCTTGAGAGCTGCCTTAGCATACTCTTCGCCATAACGACGCATGTCGCCATAACGGACGCCCTCGAATGCGAGCTCCCAACGACGCTCATTGCGGATGTTCTCTTCGTTGATAGGCTTTGATGGAAGACCTGCACGAGCACGCACTGCATCGAAGCTTGCCTGGTTGTTATTGAGCTCGGCGTCCATAAGGAGAACCTCAGCAAAACGGATCATCACCATATCGTCGATGAGGTTGAGCTGGAAGTTATCCTCATTACCCTCTGACCAGGTAAGTCCCTGATACATCTCGTTTACGTAAGATTTCCAGAATTCATTAGTGTCACCCTTACGACCGATGACAGGCATGCATTTGGTCTGATAGTAACCTGTCTCCTGGATGTTTGAGTCACCTCCGAAAACATACGTCCACTTTGCGTTGTCAACAGCAATGATGGAAGCCTCAAGGCGAGGGTCACCAGGCTCGGTAGCCTTCCAGTCTGCTACGAGGCTTGGGTTAACCGGACACATACCCCAACCTGTTCCGAACGGGAAGTGGTCAGGATCATTTTTCTGGCCGCGCACACCCATGAAAAGAGCAGTCTGGTTAGAGTAGCCGATTGTTGTACCCCATGCAGGCTGAGTATTGAACTTGATGATGAACATTGCTTCTGGGTTTACTCCACCGTCATTGTTCACATAGTTGTAACCTTTTCCCTTCCAAGGAGAGAGATCATCCTCTACTGAAATCCTGTTGGTATAAGACCAAAGGTTGTGATAATCCGGTACAAGGCTGTAGCCTGAGTTCTCAACGCAATCCTTGATGGCAGCCTGGACGTGAGCCTTTGTAAGAGTCTCTCCGTTTGGAAGAGACACTTCCTCATCACCGTAGAAACCTGAGTAGAAGAGGTATGCACGTCCGAGGAGAGCCTCAGCACAATACTTGTCGACGTGGCCGTTACCACGGTCTACAATAGTTGAAGGCATGATGTCGGCAGCAGTCTTGGCATCCTGAAGAATCTGTCCCCAAAGAGCCTCACCGCTGATCTGCGGCTGAGTCGCGTCTGCGCTGGAAGTCACAGGGCAAGGGATGTTGCCGAACATCGAAGCGAGCTCATAGTAGTACCATGCGCGGAGGAAGTATGCCTCACCGAGGTACTGGTTGAGGGTAGCCTCGTCAAGACCGCAGTTCTCGAAAGTCTCGATTGCTACGTTAGCACGTGCGATACCTGTATAACGGTCCTTGTAGAAGCCCTCATAAAGGTTTGCACCGAAGTTGAGCAACAGGTCATGTGCCTGCATAGCCTGGTCGTTGGCTCCACCACCGCCGAGGCAGTCATCAGACGCTGCCAGCGACCACAGGAAGTGGTTCTGGTGCACATTGTTTCCGATAGACACGTTAAGGTTATTGTAGATACCTGTAAGAATCTGCTCTGCATCCGCCTGGTTTGCAGGGAAGTCTTCGGTTGTCTTTGACCAGTAGTTGGTTGTATCGAGGAAACTCTCGCATGACACGAGCGAAGCGCATACAGCGACTGCTGCGAAATATAATATCTTTTTCATATCAGTCACTAAAATTAGAATTTGAGGTTAACACCAAGGATCATAGCGCGAGCCTGTGGATAGTATCCCATATCGAGACCCTTTGCCCAATCGTTTCCTGAACCGCCGTCTGAACCGACTTCAGGGTCCATACCCTTATACTTTGTGAACACGAAAGGATTCTGAGCCTGAACATAGACGCGGAGCTGTCCGAATGGAGAGTTCTTCCAAAGTCTGTTGAAGTCGTATCCGAGGCTGACAGTCTGGATTCTGAAGAAATCTGCGTTCTCTACGAAGAGGTCAGAGTTCTGCATGTAGTTGTAGTTTGTACCTGGTACGAGACGAGGATACTTGTTGGTTGTGCCCTCACCATGCCAGTAGTTGAATACTTCAGTCGTGTAGTTGTTCCACTGTGAATCTGAGTATCTTCTGTATGCACGGAATATCTGCTGGCCGAAGTTACCGTAACCGCTCATCGCGAAGTCGAAACCGTAGAGATAGAAGCTCAGGTTGAGACCGAGTATGAAGTCAGGGTTAGGGTCGCCGACCATAGTCTTGTCATTCGAATCGAGTACGCCGTCACCGTTATAGTCTACGAACTTGAGGTCACCTGGCTGTGCAGGGCTACCCATGGTCGGATTGCCGGCAGCAACCCACTCGTCAATCTCCGCCTGGTTCTGGAATACGCCGTCTGTCTTGTATGCCCAGAAGTAACCGATAGGGTAACCTACCTGTGCGCGGTAGATCTCATCGATACCCTGAACAACGTTACCAGGACCGTGCATGATTCCCTCGTCGTTTGCGATACGTGTGATCACGTTCTTGTTGTAAGAGCCGTTCACGCCGAATGAGTAAGAGATGTCCTTGCTGATTGCATCGCTCCAGTTGAAAGAGAGCTCGACACCTGAGTTGCGTACGTCACCACCGTTGATATAAGGAGCTCCGGTTCCGAAGTGTCCCATCACAGGAGCATTGACCAGCCAGTCCTTGGTGTTCTTCTGATACCAGTCGAACGACATGTGGAGTCTGTTCTGGAGGAAGCGTGCGTCGAAGCCGAGGTCGATCTGCTCTGAAGTCTCCCAAGAGATGTCAGCGTTTGCAAGCTTGTCAGCGTATGAACCGGTCTGCCACTGCTCGAGCGCACCGTGTCCGAATGCATAACCACCATTGTCAGGGCCGATAGCCACTGTTGCAAGATACTGGAAGTTAGATACTGAACAGTTACCGTTCTGTCCCCATGATGCACGAAGCTTCAAGTAATCGAGAACGTCCTTTGTTCCTTCCATGAAAGGCTCGCTTGAAACAACCCAACCTGCTGCTACTGAAGGGAATACACCCCAACGGTGGCCAGGAGCGAAGTTTGATGAACCGTCGGCACGTACGATAGCTGAGAGCATGTACTTCTCATCGTAGTCGTAGTTGATACGGCCGAAGAACGAAGCAAGACCAGAGTCGCCCCAAGTACCGCCGCCGATACCTGATGCGTCAATGGTTCCGATCATGTTTCCTACATAAGCATGGAGGTAGTCATCCGGCCACGCACCGCCTGAACGCGCTGCATTCACACTCTCGCCGAAGCCTGAATGCTCGAGGGTAGAACCTACGAGTGCGTCGAAATGGTTCTTCTCACCGACGTTGAACTTGTAATTCAAGGTGTTCTCCCATGACCAGTTCCAGCCTGCAGATGCGCTCTGTGAAACACTGTCGGTCTCTGAGAATGCATATTCACTTGTCTTGTAAGTCATACCGTACTGGCGGTATGTGCTTGCCGACATCCTGTAGTTGATCTGGCTGCGGAACACGAGATCCTTGATAGGCTGGATACGGATGTTTGCAGAGAGGTTGAGAGCGTGGTTCTGGCTCTTGTTATTACCTCTTGAAGTCCTTGTCATGGCTACGATAGGGTTCGCCACATAGCTGTCAAGAGTCCAAAGACCAGTCGCAGCAGCGTCATCGTAGTCAGTCAGGTTTCCTGCTGAATCGTATGCAGGAAGGATAGGATTGGCAACGAGCATGTTGAAGATATCGTTCCAATAGTGGTTGCCGATACCGATACCGCTCTTTGTGCTGTATGTATAGGTCATGTTCTGTCCGAAAGTGATGACGTCGAGAGCGCCCTTGCGGAGGATCACATGATCAGAGTTGATACGCACTGTTGTACGGTTGTACTTCGACTGTACAGGATATCCGAATATACCTTCCTGAGCTGTGTTCGATACACCCATTGACATCTTGGTCCTGTCAGAACCGCCCACGATGTTCACAGCGTGATTTGAATAAGGGGCATTCTCGTTGCGGATGGCGTCAAGCCAGTTTGTTCCTGTGAAGCTTCCGTCCATGATGCTGTTATAGAGTTCGGTATCAAGGGTATTTGCCCAGTCGATAGGAGCTCCGCCGCTGTTCACGGTAACCATGTTCTGAACGTCCATGTACTGCCTTGCGTTGAGCATCTCTGGCATTCTCTGAACATTCTGCACACCGTAGAAACCGTCGTAAGTGACAGTGTACTTGCCGGCCTTGGCCTGCTTGGTGGTCACGAGGACAACACCGTTAGCACCACGTGCACCGTAGATGGCGCAGGATGCTGCGTCCTTGAGGACGTCGATGCTCTCGATATCTGAAGGGTTGAGAGCGTTGATGTCACCGCCTGCAACTCCGTCGATAACGTAAAGAGGCTGGTAAGAACCGATGGTACCCATACCACGGATAGAGACCTTGAATCCCTCACCAGGCTGTCCTGATGATGATGTGATCTGCATACCAGGAGTCGAAGC
The DNA here is from genome assembly GCA_017399865.1 of Bacteroidales bacterium. Taxonomy (GTDB): domain Bacteria; phylum Bacteroidota; class Bacteroidia; order Bacteroidales; family UBA932; genus Cryptobacteroides. The sequence goes on from JAFQAT010000073.1 coordinate 24,314, forward strand.
CTGCATTGCTCCGAGAGCGCTGGTAGTATTCAGCTTCACAAGGTCGTCACCCTTTACCTGTACGGTTGATCCTGTAACGAGTTTCTTCTTCTGAGTACCGTAACCTACGACTACAGTCTCCTCGAGAAGTTGTGCGTCCTCGTCCAGGACGATTGAAAGTACGGTCTGGTTGCCGACTTCAACCACCTTTGTTGCATAACCGATTGAAGAAACCACGAGTTTCGCTCCTGCAGGAACAGAAAGCTCGAACTTTCCATCAAGATCGGTAACGACACCATTGCTGGCGTTTCCCTGCTCCACGACCGAAGCCGCGATCACTGACTGTCCTGCATTATCTGTAACGGTACCAGTTACCTTCTTAGGTGACTGAGCCATCATGGTAACGCATGCGAAAATCAGCATGAGAGAAGTAAACAATTTACTTTTCATAATGGTTAATGGTTAATAATTAATAGTAATGGTTATAAAGATGTTTATCTTAATCTCGTCTAACACAATCAATTAACGTGGTTCTTGCTCTACTATGGATAGTAAAATAAGTTACAAAATTAACATTAAAATCCGTAAAAAGAATAAAAAAATGAATTATTTAGTACCCATACATCACTTCCTAAGCGCGTAGGACTCGGATTCCGCCTCCATTACCATACGTCCGATTGTCTCGGCATCGAAGTGAACAGGACCGTCCGAAAGGTCCGGAATATTGAAGGACTTGAGGCTGTTTTCGTAAAGCCACGGATCTTCCTGAGGAAGGACGAAAGGCTTGGTAAGCATGCCGTCATCATCGACATGGCAGAAATACGGCCTGCCGTACTTGCCGTCTCCCCTCTTGCTTGCGAAGACGAACCAGCGGCTGTCGGATGACCAGCTGTGATATGTGTCGGAGCGGTCGGAATTGGCTGCATCCATATTTATGATCTCGCCGGTATGCAGGTTCATCATTTCGAGCTGACACTCGGTGTGCCAGATAGGGAAAGTGCCGTAGTCTGCGACAGTATACATCATCCACTTGCCGTCAGGCGAGCATTTCGGGTGGCAGACGCTGCCGCCATGCTCTTCTGCATCCCATACGACTTCAGGATTTCTTCCCGTCATACCGGTCGCCTCATCAAAGCTGATCTTCATCAGGGAATAACGCAGTTTCTCTATGTCGCGAGGTAAAGGCAACGTATCGGCAGCACAATAATATAAGTACTTTCCGTCCGCCGAAAAAACAGGGAATGTCTCAAGGACATCCTTGCGCGACAAAGACCGGGGCACGATCATCTCGTTCCTGTCAAAGTCGGCGATTGCAAGGTCAGATTCCGTATCATACACCTCCAGTCTTCTGCTTCCCTGAGTGTGAAAACCTGGTATGATGATATTGGACGAGAAGACTCCATATCTGCCCGATGGATGAATCTCTCCGTACACCGTGCCGGAAACCATATTATCTGCCTTAAGGGAAAGTTTGCGGAGCTCACCGTTCCTGTTCAGGAATGCGCCGCCGTTCTTACCTCTTACATATAACATTGAAAGATCTGCCCGTGCCTGGCTGTGAATATGGCAGTTCATGCAGGAATTGCCGGTGTGCTTCCAGTCAGAGAGAATACGCTCATCGAAATTCTCCACGCACCTCTCGCGTATCTCGACTTCATGCCAGACTTCATATCCCGGCTCAATCAGGCGATATGAAAGATAAGGGTCGATCCTGTCTGGAGAAACAAAGACTTCCCATTCCAGTTTTTCACTTCTTCCGCCCTTCATTCTGATTTCTGACGAGAAGTGCAGCGTATCAGACTCTGCCGAGGCGAGGAGGGACTTCCACTGCTCCATTTCCCAGACCACTTCCCTGCCCTTGAACGTGTGGACTGTTTCCTTGTACCTCACGGTCGTCAGGGCATCCTTCATATCACTTGAAGTGTAGTGGAAATTGAGCGGAGCTATGTTCGACGGGACTGTCACCCCAATGTAATCAGGATATATGGGTGAACCTGTATATACGGCGACTTCCGTCTTCCCACTGCCGCAGGCAGAGAAGACGGCAAGCATGAGCGCTGTTGCCGCTATCTTATTTAACGTTCCTTTTAGCATATTGATAGAAGAACCAGTAGGTCTTGCCGTATTTCTTCTGCATAGGCTCCATCGCCCCCTGGTTGAAGTTTACCATGTCATTATAATCTGAAAAATCCTGAAGCACCTCCTGTGGAATGGCGAAATGGGCCAGATTCTGAGAAGTAATGGCATTACGCTGCGCCAGGAAGATCAGCACAGCCTCGTCATATAGGCGCGACCTGTCCCGCGACGGGTCGTAGTCTTCGATGAAGTGTTCAAGGTCCTTTATTACGATATCAAGGCAGAGAAGGTACTGTCTTGCAAGAGCGTTGTCAGGATTGGACGCAAGGAGATTCTTAAGGACACCTCTGTAATCGGAAGGGTTGTGCACCATATCGGTCTTGGGCGCAAGGCGTCTCAGACCGTCCATACAGTCCTTCACAGCTTTTGATTCCCGGCCAGGCAGCCTGTCTGAGACCCATTCCGAACATCCCTCCTCCTTTGAAAGCAGACGAAGGTACTTCCTCGCGGCTTCATCCTGGCCGTTTACCATATTGATCTCTGCCAGACGCTTCAGGTAAGGCACTCCGAAATGCTCCGGTGAGAATATCTGGGCAAGCATTGCACTATGTTCAGCCATAGTCATTTCTCCAAGCCTGAACCAGACTTCAGACGATGCCGCTATCCTCAACTGTCCCGAGGTTTCACCCACAGGAAGAAAGAGTCCCCTTTCGAAAGGCTGATAATAATACATGAGACTGTCTGCCAGATGGCCTTCCATCGCCATGGCAAGGTTATGATAATAAGCGAAAAGATCTGATGTACGCGAACCGGCGGTCAGATCAGCGACCTTGTCCCAATTGCCTTCAACGGCTTCCAGTATCGCTCCGAAGATACAGTTCATGTCATCCCGCGGCTCGCCGTACATGGCTGCCATCCGAGCATCGTCAAGATGGTGGGCATGCTGCCACATCAGACGATAATCAGGTTCATCCTGCCCGCAGGAAGCAAGCAGAATCAATAACGGCAGTATACGAAAAAACATGTTTGGTCTCATCATGAGAGCATCTTTTTGCAAAGATATTCAATAACTCCGGAAAAATCTAACGAATGATGGTAAATACACATTACAACCGAAAATCTTTTATAACTTTGCCTAAGGTTTAAGCATTAGAGAGGCAAGACCATGGAGAATTTAACCGTTTCAAGAACATTAAACGAAGATGAGTATAACGAATTACTGCGACAAACTGTCGCAGTAATCGAGACATACCGATTTCAAACAGCAAAGCACCTGAACACAGCCGCGATGTCTTCCTATTGGGAAATAGGTAAATTACTGGAAGGAAAGAAAATTGAAGGCAAGCACGGTGATGGTGTTGTCAAAAGGTTGTCTGTTGATTTAAAATCTAAATATCCCGATATGGGCTTATCTCCAAGAAACCTTTGGGATATGAAGAAGTTTTATCTCCGTTATAATGAAGGGGATACAAAACTGCGACAGTCTGTCGCAGTTTTGCCGTGGAGTCATAATCTGCTTCTGATGAGCTATAACTTGTCTCCCGAACATATCGTATTTTATGCCAGCGAAATTGTTTCTAAAGGTTGGTCACGTGATATGTTGCGTCATGCACTTAAATCTGAGTACCATCTTTCAATACAAGCGGTAGAGAAATCCAACAACTTTAGTTCAACATTGCCGGTTCAGCAAGCCGATTATGCAAATGAAGTATTCCGTAGCAGTTATAATCTCGGATTCATTAATGCTGTTGAGCCTTTGAAGGAATTGGAGTTGGAGCGTCGCCTTATACAGAAAATCACAACCTTTATAATGGAATTGGGCAGCGGCTTCAGTTTTATCGGCAATCAGCATACATTGATCTGCAACGACAAGGAGTATCGTGTCGATTTACTCTTTTTCCATCGCCGACTTCGCTCTATGGTTGCTATTGAATTGAAGATTGGTGAATTCAGGCCCGAATATGTAGGTAAGATGAATTTTTATCTTTCACTTTTAGATAATCTTGAAAAAGCTCCCGATGAAAATCCGTCTATCGGTATCATCCTATGTGCAGAGAAAGACCATTTGGAGGTAGAACTGGCTCTGCAAGATGTAAACAAGCCAATTGGAGTTGCCGAATATCAATACTTGATCCCGAAGAATAAGTTACAGGAATTAGTCGCCAATGAAATGAAAATTTCAAATAACGATTAATACGAATATAACGAAATACCCCAATTTTCCAATGAACAGAAGACAGACAATCATATGTTCAGGCCTGTCAGCGGCATTTCTGCTGCTGGTCTTTGCATTCTTCAACTTCATTTATCCTTATCATATCCACTATCAGGAACAGATGCAGATGTTCCGTTTCGGAGCGGATTATTTCCGTGAAAGCATTGCTGTTCCGGGAGGTTTAGGCGACTGGGCCGGAGGCTTCCTCGTACAGTTCTTCTATTACGCTCCGGCAGGCGCCCTCATCATTTCCATACTGCTGGGACTGATGCAGCTGCTTACCTGGAAAAACATGGAGAAGGGATCTTTCGCCGCCTATCCGCTGAGCTTCTTGCCGCCGGCCGCGATGTTCCTCTTCCTATGTGACGAGAACGCGCTCATAACCGCTGCTGTCGCAATCATCGCATCCCTGGCCCTGTCCATGGCACTGATGAAGATACGGAAGGCCGGTATCAGAAGCATCATAGCCATTCTCCTCATGCCGGCTATGTACATGCTATTCGGAAGCATCAGCATACTTGTACCTGCCGTTATGGCGGTCAGGGCTTTCCTGCGCAAGGAAAACATGAAGGTCGCGGCAGCTTTCGCCTTCGCCGCCCTGATGATGGCAGCTGAACTTCCTCTGATAGCGCGCGAATACAGTCCGTACCCTCTTGACAGACTGTATTTCGGAGTCCATTACCACCGCTACCACAACGCCATCCCTATGCTTGCATGGATATCCGTGCTTCTCGTTCCGGCAGCAGTCGCCATCGCTCCGCTCTTCAGGAAGGACAGGATGGCAGCCCTGAGCCTGGCAGTAGCCATCCTGCCTGCCGCATGCCTTGCCCCGACATTCACCGACATGGACAAGGAAAGACTGTTCGGCTACGACTTCATGGCCCGGATGGGACAATGGAACAAGATACTCGCGACCTCAGACAGACACGCTCCCGATTCCCCTATCGCTGTGGAATGTACGAATCTTGCGCTCGCAAAGACCGGACATCTGGCCAGCGACATGTTCGCATTCTTCCAGAACGGTCCTGCAGGCCTGCTTCCGGAATTCACAAGGGACCATTTCTCACCTGTACCGACAGGAACGGTCTACTATCACCTGGGCATGGTAAATACTGCCCAGACATTCTTCTTCGAAGCCCAGGAAGGCATTCCGGATTTCCAGAAAAGCGCCAGACTTTCGCAGGCCCTGGCAAAGACCAACCTTATAAACGGAGACTACGAAGTCGCAAGAAAATACGTCAACGCGCTCAAGCAGACCCTTTTCTACAGGAAATGGGCAAAGGATACCGAAAAGCTGCTGGACAATCCCGGACAGATAAATTCCGTACCGGAATATGCCTGGATGCGTTCAGTCAGAATGAAGGAGCACGACATCATGTTCAGCCAGGAGGAGCTGGATTCGATGCTCGGCCTGCTCTACGTTGAAAACGACACGAACACAATGGCGATGGACTATCTGCTCGCATGGTGCCTGCTTCGCAAGGACCTGCCGCGCTTCTTTGAATGCCACCAGCTTCTGAAGACAGGATATGATGCCCGCCATTATCAGGAAGCTGTCGTCCTTTACTGGGCCCTTACCCACGACGGACCGGAAGGCATGCCTGACTTCATATCAAGAAAGACCGCTGCAAGCTTCACGAAGTTCATCACTGCCCTTCAGAGCGGCAGGAATGAGGCAAGCATGCAGAAGGAATTCGGAAACACATACTGGTTCTACTATCACTATCGCTTCAAATGATGAAAAGACTTGCATATATATTGATGAGCATCCTGATGCTCGGTTCATGCTACAGGTTCGATCCGGCCGAGGCCCGTTATACAGACGGGCCGATCTGGCCGGACTATATGGACGTGACTGTTCCTGTGGGAATCGCACCGCTCAACTTCTGCTACACGGCCGAAGACGGCCCGGTACCGGTCACCACCTTCATCCACGGAGAGACGAGCATCTCCATCAAAGGACGGGAGGTCGTCTGGAAGGACAAGGAATGGAAGAAGCTTCTGAAAGCCGCTAAGGGAGGCGACATAACCGTCAGGAGCAGCGTGCTTCCCGACGAGTGGACCATCCATGTGTCTGAAGACGGGATCGACTATGGAATCAACTACCGTCTCATTGCCCCCGGTTATGAAGTCTACAGCAAGATGGGCATATATGAAAGAGATCTGTCAAGCTACAAGGAGAGGGCTCTTATCGAAAACACCCAGTTTGACGGATGCGTGAACTGCCATGCCTACAACAGAGGCAACCCTGCGGACTACAGCCTCCATATCAGAGGTGCCCACGGCGCCACCCTCCTCAACATTGAAGGAGAAATGGCGGCATACAACACAAAGACCGACAGCACCCTGGGCTTCTGCGTATATCCGTACTGGCATCCTGAGGGAGAGTACATAGCATATTCTTCAAACAACACCCGTCAGGGCTTCCACGTCCTTCCGGACAAGCTGATCGAGGTTTTCGACCTTGACTCCGACCTGCAGGTCTATGACATCAGGAGCAACAGCCTCATAACATCTGCCTCCATCAAGAAGAAGGACGTATGGGAAACCTTCCCTGCCTTCTCCGCAGACGGAAAGACCCTGTACTTCTGTGCAGCGACGCCAAGACCTATCCCTTCTGAAACGGATCAGATCAGATACAACCTCTGCAGCGTGGACTTCGATCCGGCAACCGGAGCCATCGGTTCACAGATAGACACATTGATATTCGCAGAGGGCATGGGCAAGAGCGTATCATTCCCGAAGCCATCATATGACGGCAGGTTCCTTGTCTATACGCTTTCCGACTACGGAAACTTCAGCATCTGGCATCACGAAGCCGACCTTTGGATAATGGATCTGGCGACGGGGGAATCGCGTCCGATGTCCCTCGCGAACAGCGGAGACACCGAATCGTACCACAGCTGGTCTTCGAACAGCCGCTGGATGATGTTCAGCAGCCGCAGGGATGACGGTCTGTATACCCGCCTGTTCTTCACGCATATAGATGAGAACGGACAGGAGGCCAAACCGTTCATGCTTCCTCAGAAGCATCCTCTGCACTACTACAACTACCTGAACAGGTCCTACAACGTACCGGAGTTCGTTACAGGACCTGTAGATCTGGACAGGGTGAAAGCCGAAAAGCTGATAAACTCCCCTGAGCGTATCCAGTTCGGCATCAGATAGTCTTGTCGATATTCCTGAACACTCCGGCAACCCAGCAAAGAAGGAATCCGAAAACGATCAGGCCTACTCCCGAGAGGACCACTACAGCGGCTATGCCTGCGCTGAAAGGGTTTACCAGGACTATGAAAGACAATACGAGGAGGAGAACGCCTCCGAGGATTGTCCATCCGGAGCCCTTTACCCGGAAAGTCTCCATATCTCCTCCGAAAGCTATCATCATGAACGAATGGTACATCATCCAGATGCCGAGCATGATGGGGAGAAGAGCCATGGTGACAGCAGGATATATGCAGAGAAGAAGTCCCAGTAAAAGGTCTATCATTCCTCCCACCAGCATATAGCCTCGCATGGCAAGATAGTTTCCGCTCGTGGATGCTATGATAAGCTGGGCTGCTCCCACAAGAAGCATAAGGATTCCTGCAAGTATGCTCAATGTAACATAGCTCTGCAGAGGGAATACGAATACTGCGATGCCTAAGGCGACACACAGGACGCCGGCCAGCATCATGAGCCACCAGTGCTGGACCGCACGGCCGGCTCTTTCTGTCAAGTTCTCAAAATGACGTTTCATGGTACTAATAATTAATCAGCACCATGAAATGTCAATTATCATGCCCCTTACATCCTGCCCCCTGTCATCCTGAGCGAAGCGAAGGATCTCTACCTGTATCTGTAGAGTCTGACATGGAGAACCTTATAGTCTCCCACAGAGATGCGCACATGCCTTCCCTGATGGTCCTGGTCACCGTTCAGGCGGCGCAGGTATTCGAACGAGCCGTCAGGCAGGACATTGACCTCGTCGCAGAAACCAATGCCGCAACGCTCGGCTGTCCATGAAGGGGATTCCTCGGCTTCGCCCTGTGCGCTCGAGCCGGCAGCGGCGAAACCGTCTTCTCCAAGGGCTTTCGCTGCCGACTGGCGAGCCTTTTCCGCCACAGTAGCGAACTCCACGACTATGCCGTTTCCTGCGACGATGTACTCATCCTGTGCAAGGCGGATGATGATTCCTCCACCTTCAGGCCATACGCTTCCATCGGTCGCACGCGGATCCCATGGCAATGTGAAATTGTGGCGGCAAGTCAATGTCAGGTCACCGTCGGTGATGATGCGCTCCTTGTCATTCTGATCGAAGAGAAGTCCCCACATAGCATCCTTCCCCTGCCACTTCGCAACCAGCGGCATCATCTCACGAAGCTTCTCATAGCCTTCTACGAAAGGTGTCCCCTGCTCTGCCGATCCGTCCTCTATCGCGAACGGGCTGATTCCTATGGCATCATGCTCTCCAAGGACATAGAATGCCCTGACACCGTTGTTCTGCATATGCTTTGTCTCCGGGATGAAAAGCGGGTTGTTATGGAGATGATACTGAGCGACCCATCCCTTGAAGCCGTTATCATAGAGGTCAGGAGATATGAAGTCGAGCGAAGGAGCTGCCGCATGCCATATGTCTATCAGATGGGCAAGAGGGCCGGCAGACGGGTATTCGCCCGGCTTGCGTCCGCGGCTGTTCATGGCCGCGTTGACGTAAAGAGGGACATCATAGATCTCACGAGCAGACTGTGCCATGCGCTCTACGTATCCTGCATAATGCCAGGCCATGAAGATCTCGTCAGTATATATTCCCTCTCCGAACACATCAGTCCATGTACCTTTGGTCTTCGCACCGTTTGCCTCCCACTTCTCCTTCATGTAAGGATGGAGTTCCTTCTTATGTTTGCGAAGGAAGGAAGTCAGTTCCTGGGGCACTGGAGCATTGAATAATCTGTCCGCTTCCGGAGAATGGTCGCGGGCATCCTCAAGCATGCCGATCTCATTCTCGATCTGGACCATTATCACAGTCCCATGATCCTTGTCAGCTTCAGCGATATGGCCGAGCCAGGCCTTGAAGGCCCTGTTATCGGCCTGGAACACATTCTCTGAAAATGCACTTGCAATCTCCAGAGGCTTGCCTTCTTTCGTATAAGCCCTAGGATACTTCTTGAAATCCTTCTTGAACCATAGCGGAGCATAGCAGCTCATCGAGTTCTTCCATGCGCCGAACCACAGGAAGACGACCTTGAGACCGTTCCTGCGCGCTTCCTCCAGAACCTTGTCGGTAAGGGAGAAGTCGAATGATCCTTCTACCGGCTCAAGAAGATCCCAGTAAGCCGGAACCAGAACGGTATTCAGGCCCATCCTGCGCAGCTTGTCGAAATTCGCCTCTATGTCGGAAGCACATGCTGCCGAGGAATTGCCAAGCTCTCCTCCGAGCACGATGAACGGTTTCCCGTCCACCATGAGCTGGACGGCATCACCCTGGCTGCGCAGAGACGATTTCTGCGCAGAAGCTCCTGCCGTAACCAGCAGGAGCATTATCATCAGAAAGTAATTCTTCATTTTCAGTTTCTCATCAGACCGTTAGCGAAGCCTGCATAGGCATACTTGCGGTTGTAGTTCTGATCCCAGAGTCCTACAGGCTCGCCGCCTCTCCATCCTGTACCGAGCGCGCCAGGGGCGTCGGTAGGACACCACTGAGTTATACCATACTGCTGTGCAGGAGGGACTATCTCGAAATACTTGGTGACGATGAAATCATAGTAATCTGCCATCTTCCTATGCTGCTCATCTGTCAGTTGAGAAGTCGAGAGGGTTGTACCGCTACTGTTCACATATCCCATATCAAGCTCGGATATCTTCACCAGCTTGCCGGTATTTGCCATCAGCTGCAGCATCTTCACGACATGATTCTCCTTGCTCTTCTGAGTCTGAGGATTCTCATAATATGAGATATGCATCTGTGTGCCGATTCCGTCGATCTTCGTCACACCATCCGACTCCCAGACACCGATCCAGTGGATAAGGCTCTTGAGCTTCTTGTTGTCGTCCCAGTCAGACTCGAGGTTGTAGTCGTTGATGAAGAGTCTCAAAGGAGCTGTTCCACCGAATTCCGCATAATACTTGCGTGCCTTCTCGATGACTATGCGGACATAATCTCCGGAACCGAGATAGTCCTGCCAATAGAAGTTGTTCGAACTTCCCCACTCTGCAGATTCAAGTTCATAGAATCCGTCTCCGTTGGTATCACGGCCTGAAACCGACTCATTGACAGCGTCCCATGCAGAGACCCTTGTCGCGGTCACTTCCATCACAGCCTTTATCCAGCGGTCCATAGCCTCTGTAAGGGCCTCCTTCTTCTCAGCGGCAGTCATAGGCTCGTATGTATAATTCACACCGGTCGCGGTAAACACGAAGTCATCGATATAGATATCTCCCGCAAATTCACCGAAGCTGAAGATAAGACGTGTTCCTCCTTCTGCAGTACACTCGCATTCGATGTCGACATCCTTCCACTCCGTAGTGAACTGGACTCCAGGGAACTCACCGGCAGACTTGTAGCCGTCAGTGATCTGGAAACCTGAGTCAAGCCTTCCGGCAGCAGATCCCTTTATACGGAATGAAAGAGTATATTTCTGGCCAGGCACGAACGGTTCTGCAAAATCATGAGCGAACTGAGCTTCCCAGTTGTTTACGGCAGACGGATTGGTGACCTTGAAGGCTCCGTTCTCAACCGTGCGGCTGGAGTTGTTTCCCCAACCTCCGAAAGGATGTGCACCATCATTGAAATCTGCCTCCAGAAGAACAGCTTCGCCGGTTCCGTCAGGGACCTCGACCTTCTTTCCCTGGATAAGACCGCGGAGATAATCATTCGACTGCTGCGAATGCCATGCAAGAGTATGACCATAGACAGTCATGCCGGCCAGCTCGGCGGCATCAAGGAAATTCCTGACCTGAGTGAAGTCCATGGATCCGTCCCTTCTGAGAATCGATGCCTGCTTCATTGCATTTCCTGCTGTCATTTCATCGAAATTCTCTGTAGCCATCTTATATTCTTCAGTCTTGCGCAAGAAGTTGCTGACAGTGACTGCTGCTCCCAGCTTGAAGTCAGGGGATGTCGTCCTGTTCACATAATTCTTAAGATAGTCGTATTCGGCAAGATCATCATAAGTCAGCTGCTTATCAGTCCCGGGCTTTTCAGGCTCAGTGCCCTCCTCACCTCCGGTGTCAGGCTTAGGATCAGGCTTTTCAGTCTGGGGCGGTTCCTTCTTTGTCTCATCCAGATAATCATCCGGAAAACATGATGTCCAGCAGAACATCGCAAGAGCCGCAGCTCCCGTCATCATCAAAAATCTCTTCATAGCGTTATTATTCAATGGTTATCTTATCAATTATTATCGGCTTGCCGCCCAAAGACCAGAAGCCTGCAATATAGATATGCGCAGGACTTATTGCATTGCCGTTCTTATCCTTCATAGAGTGGAGGTCTACCACCACCTTGCGCGAGTTTCCGAAATCATACATCGCAGGATCGCTCCAGTAATTGTTCTTGTCAAAGAGACGGAAGGAAACCTGACTGTCATTGTTGTTTCCGAGTTCGACCGTAATCGTGCTGAAGCCGGAAAGATCCAGTCCCTCGGCATACTGCCATCCTCCGAATCCGTACTGGCCGGTGATGAGGGTCCTTGTCGTCTCGTCGAAAGATCCTGTCTCCCAGATCGACGGATTGAACATCGCTGCCGTAAGAGGGAAAGGAGTGATCACATTGACCGCTACAGTCACGGACTTGGTCACGTCCGCCTGCGATGTATACGATACGGTAAGATTTGCATTGCCTTCACGGACAGCTATCAGCTTTCCTCCTTCAACAGATACGATTCCCGTCTTGTCCAGAACAAACTCTGCCTTGTCTGTCACAGGCTTCACTGTTCCGTCTGCATATACCGCATTGACCATCAGGCTCTTGCTGTCACCCATACGGATATCCAGAGAACCTTCCACACCCTTGATTTCCAAAGACGTCAGTTCTCCTTCTGGAACAGCTTCACCAGCATATTCCTTGAACCAGTGATATACAGGCCAAGGGCATGCTTCAGGGTCATTCAGGAAAGTGTAATTACCCGGAGTTCCCGGTACATCCCTGAACTGTGCCAGAAGCTCAGGGCTGGTGAAGATCATCCAGCTCACGTTGCCGGCATTGTCGGCTATGTACTTGAAGTTCGCTCCGAATCCCTTGCCTCCTGCAACGCCGGTGATGCTCTTTCCCCATGAAGAATCATATTTCCTCGGCGCCCAGTCCATCTCCGTAACCATCACAGGTGCATAATCCGCAACAGGCTTGATCTGTGCATCCCATCCCCTCTGGAATCCTTCATATCCTCCTCCGATGATGCTGCCTTCGATATTCTCCTTAGGTTCTTCCTCTGCATCGCTGTTATACCAGCCCGGATACACATGGATCGCGAATCCGATATTTTCGCCGGTAAAGCGATGCGTCGCGAATCCGGCATACTGTGACTGATAGCCAAGGCCCGGAACCCAGATTATATTGCGTGCGCCATTACCACGTATCTCGTCGATCACAGCCTGGAAATAAAGCTGCATATTCTTGAAGTGGCCGTCGCCGGAACCGGCATAGGTTCCGTCCGGCCCCTTGATATGGATAGGTTCATTTGCAAGCTCGAACATGACCTTGCCGTTGTTCTTCAGCTTCTTATGCTTCGAAACGATATCCCAGACCTTTATCAGGAACGCCTGGTAATCATCGTTCAGGGCGATCTTTTCCGGAGACACTCCAGGAGGACGCATCACGACATACAGTCCCTTCGAATTGGCATATTCCACCATCGGCACGAAAACCTCGTCCAGATACTTCCTGAAACGGCTTTCCGAGAATCTTTCATGTCCTTCGTAACGGACAGACTCCTGGTTCGGATCGTCGCTCCAGTACGGATCCATATGCATACGCACGAAGTTCATCCTCCAGCCGTTCGCCAGAATCTGGTCTATCATGCTCTTGTTGTGGCGCAGACATCCCGCCACATCATAATTGTTCCAAGCCCAGTTGTTGAAGAACGGGCTGAAGGTCTGGCCGAAACCATGAAGGTTCACGACATTGCCTTCCGCATCCATCAGATAACGTCCGACGACATTCAGTTCCAACGGAGTGCCGTCATCGGTATCCGTACCTTCTTCCTGATCGGTTCCGGATTCTGTTCCCTGTTCTTCCTTATCCACAACAGGTTTCTGCTCTTCCAGATAATCATCCGGAAAGCATCCCGGCAGGCCTGCAAACGCCAGCACCGCCGTCATAAGCATATTGGAGAATCGTTTCATATCATCGAACACTTTATAAAGATCCTTCGCTTCGCTCAGGATGACACACTGCAATACATTCCATTTCAATAAGCCAGCCCGGACGGCATACAGGAGCCCATACGAAGACCTTCGGATGGTCCGGGAAGCGTTCCTCGTACATGGCACGGACGCATGCATAGTCGGCTACATCGCGCAGATATACGATCATATGCATAACGTCCCCGTATGATGCACCCGCCTCTGCAAGCAGGACCTCGACATTCTCCCACATCCTGTGCGTCTGCAGACGGATGTCTCCCGGATGGACGATCTGCCCCTTGTTGTCGATGCTCGCAGTGCCGGAAATAATCACATGCCTGCGGTCGTCGTAATCCACGGCCGTACCACGCTCGAAGGTCACTCCGTATTCGTGGGTCGGATTCAGATGGGTCGCTCCCTTCAGGTAAGTCACCTTCTCTGCCGGCATACCTGCCGCTGCATATGCATCCAGGGCTACATACGACCCGCACACAGGGTTGTTTCCTGCGATGCCTGTGCTCGCCAGATAGTGCGTTTCCTTCGTAAGTCCCATGGAATCGAAACGCTCCCTTCTGCCCTTCACCACGCCTGCATAGTTATGGTCCACATCATGTACGAAGAACCATGTACGGAGGCAGTGGTTCGGGATATCGCATCCCTCTGCCGCGAGAGCGTCAGCAAACTTATCCATAATCATGTATGTCTGCTGCTCCGAATCGGGGCCTAAGCCGAATCCGTTGCCCATCCAGAGATGCCTGTGGCCAAGATAGTCGAAGGACCACAGCCCATCGCGCTCCGAAGGGGCCTCGCATGAAACAAGATATGCCCACATGGCTATCTTGCTTCCGTCAAGCGGAGGCTGTCCTACCGTCGACACCGCACATTCCCAGCGCCCGTCCAGCATCCTGTCCAAGGCTTCCGTCTGGTTCGCCACATCACTTAGGAAATAACGAACGAACACAGGTCTGGCACATGCACATATCTGCCCTGCAGCCGCGTCGAAGGCAGCATGGAGGGCATCCACCTGCTGCCTGAAGGTTCCCTCTCCCGACGCGTGAACCATCATATGGTATTCACTGACCCCTCCGTCCTTCGAAAAGGACGAAACCTGCACCGAAGCATTCTTATAATCTAAAGTCATATGTTTCATTTGTATCATTTTCTTTCAAATCCTATCTTATGGGCCTCGTCGCTGCGTGCAAATGCCGCTATGTCGCTTCCCTTCAATGCGACCTTGCCGCTGACGAATTCCGGTATGTTGTATGAGTACATCTGCGACTCATAGTATTTTCGAGGGTCTCTCTGAGGCAGCAGGAATGGCTTATGCGCGTTTCCGTCGCCGTCTATGTATGAGAAATATGGTTTTGTATAAAGTCCGTCATCCCTTCTGGTGCTGAACACGAGCCAGCGGCTGTTGCCGCTCCATGAATGATAACTCTCCACATCGTTGCTGTTGAGCGCATCCATGAAAGAGGTCTCCCCAGTAGCCAGATCTATCGAATAAAGATCGGAATCCTTATGCCAGATCGAGAAATTGCCGTAATCGCTCAATGCATAGACAAGGAAGCGTCCGTCAGGAGAGATGCGCGGGAATGAAACGCTTCTTCCGCCGGTCCTGGCGTTGTAAAGGGTGTCGACTTCGGTTCCGAACGAGCAGTCTTCAGGATTGAAGTCCACGCGGCACAAGCTGTATTTCGCTTCCCTGAACTTCTCAGGCATAGGTCCTACAGCTGCTGAAGAGCAGAAATACAGACTCTTTCCGTCAGGAGAGAATGTCGGGAAGGTTTCGAAGGCTTCGTCAGAACTCAAGACATCAGCCGTGACTATTTCATGCCTTTCAACATCGTATACGACCACATCAGAAGCTTCGTCGAAGACTTCTATCCTGTTCGGATCATGGACAAGAAGGGTCTGGTTGGTCCTGTTCACTGAGAAAGCCACATAGCGTCCTGAAGTGTGCCAGTAAGGATAGACCAGGGCGGATATAGTCTCATCAGTCTTTGTGTCAAGTTTCTCTCTGGTGCCATCTCTGAAGACATATGTACCTCCGAATTCGGAGCGCATATGCATCAGCATCGCTTCCGGGTCACGGTCACGGAAAGAGTGGCAGTTCACGCAGTTGCCCCTGCCCTGGGTATTGCGGTATATCGCTGTCTCGCGGAATGATGTCAGGTCTCTCTGATATATTCCCATCTCCTTCCACAGGCTGTATCCCGGAGGTATCAGTCTGTATGCAAGATAAGGGTCCATCTCTTCCGGAGCCACATGAATCTCATATGGCACACATGCAGTCCATCCGTCTTCGCCTCGGAAGCATAGAGTGAAGGTCATCGTCTTTCCCTTGTTTTCCTGGAGAAGGGTCTTCCAGAGGCCTCGGCCGAAGGCAAAGAGGCCGTTGTCCGCACGCATGTAACGGACATCGCCTGCAGTCTCTATCATCAGCGCCCAGTCTCTTTCCAGAGAGTCAATGACTTCAAAATTCAATGGGGCGACATTGACAGGAACCGTAACATCCTTATAGTCAGGGAATATCACCGGAGAAGCATCCGACTTACCGGTTATGTTTACCTTAGAGGAGCATCCGCAGAACATGAGCAGTAAAGCTCCGAACATCATCAGTCTTCTCATCTTCCGCCCTCCTTTTCGATTATCTTATACACTTGATGGAACTGGGACAATATCCTTTGCGACGGGTCGGCTTCCAGAATGTCCCTCATATCCCCTTCAAGACCCTCATAGCGTATATGCATGTCCGGAAGCTGCGGCGCATGGAATTCTTTCTCCAGGCCTGCCCGCAGTTCTGCGGCCATTCCACGATAGAACAATGTCTTTTCAAGAATCGATATGTATTTCTCAGCCACATCATATGCTCCAAGCGCGGCATTTGTCTTGATCAGGACCATAAGCTGTCTTGGATTGGCATTTCCGGAAGTGACGGTATTTGCATCGAAGGCTGCCTGACGTGCAGCGGCATGATAGTCCCATGCCGAATATACTGCGCTCTGAAGCGTCAGTCCTGTCTTCAGATTAGGAGTAGGA
The DNA here is from genome assembly GCA_017399865.1 of Bacteroidales bacterium. Classification (GTDB taxonomy): domain Bacteria; phylum Bacteroidota; class Bacteroidia; order Bacteroidales; family UBA932; genus Cryptobacteroides. The sequence goes on from JAFQAT010000073.1 coordinate 40,941, forward strand.
TACATGATGCGGGAGAGGTCCTGCGGATTGTAATACATGAAGTTCTTTACAAGGATTCCTTTCTGGGCCAGGGCCAGGTTCAGATAACTGACAAGGTAGGTAGGCTGGCGTCTGTCAGCGGTCTTTATTATCCTGTCCCACTCGCCTGTTTCCGTCCAGTACTGCTCCTGGATAAGACGATAGTAGCTTCTGCTGTGGACCTTGCCATATAAGTTTCCTGCGATGAAGAAGGATATCACTAGCCCGAGGGCGAGGATGGCCTTCGAGTAAGCTGGCTTGACATCCATACGTCCGATTATCCATGCCGCAAGCACTACAGCAGGAACCATTGCCCATGCATATGCAGGGAAGAAATATGTCGACGGCCATTCATAGTACATGAAAGGAGTAAGAGCATGCTCCCAGCCGCTCACAAGCGAGAATCTGACATATATGAATGCCGTCAGGCCCATAACGGCCGGGAAGATCAGAGCCGCGAAGCCTTTCAGACCATCTCCGAGAACTTCCCACAACAGGGCTGTCAGGGCAAATACTACGGCTACGCTTCCGGCAGCGTGAAACAGCACCGGAATCATAAGCGCCCCGATAATATATCGTACCGGTTTCTTTGCCATAGACACATACGCATAAAAGCATGCAAGCATCAGGATGAATGCGGCATGGCCCTGGACCCTGTAATAGTCATTCTCCATGCACAGGAACAGGAATGCTGCCGGAAGAAGACATAATCCTGCTACTGACTTTGCTTCAGTCCTCCTGCGAAGAATCCTGTATAGCAGCCATGCAGACAGGATATATATTCCGGTCAGGATGAACGTACCCGCAAACGGGATCCTCATGAACTGGGTCAGGAATGAAGCCAGAAGTGTCGCCAATCCACCGGTCCTTGCCAGTTTGGATGCTATATCCGCCCAATCATAAAGAAAGAGATCGTTGCTTTCTATATTGTAGAACCTGAACTCCTGAGCAATATGGATTCCGGCCGCCATGCATATGCAGACAGCCGCAAATATGATTATGTGGAGACCTTTCTTCATACTCTAATATACATAAGCCCAGTAAGTGTCGGCATATTTTCTCTTGGCCTGGCCGGTCTGGCCCTTGCTCATCATTTCTGTAAAGTCAGTAAAACGCTTCCATACGGTTTCGTTTACCGGGAATCTGTCCAGCACCTGAGGTTCGCGGGTCGCGATCAGACACATCGCTTCCTGATAGAGGGCAGGCATGGTCCTGGTGTCCTGGTAATGACGGACTGCTGCCTGACTGAATACATTAATGAACATACCGGCATTCTTGTCGGCCAGAAGGGCGCACAAAAAATAATCGGCATATTTCTTATTCTCGGGATATCTGGCGACAAGAGCCGTGATATCATTGTAGAAGTCCTTGAAGATAAACCGGCAGCCTGTCATCTGATACTCCGGTTCAGCACCTCTGATCGCCTCCAGCTTCTCCTTGCGGTCACGCACCCATTTCCTGTTGAATGAGGAGCGGTCAAGGATATCGACATACCGTGCGGCAAGGTCATGATCCTTGAGTCCGATATAGGCGTCGGCCAAGGTCCTCATTGCATCGAAGCTCAACCCCGGAGAAGACTGCAACGACTGCTGGTACGCATAATATATGACAGGATTCTGCAGTCCGAGTGCCCTGTAGAAGAGGATGTTGAACTTCATGGCCAGAGGGCCGTCCTGCTGCCTTATGACAAAATCATCAGCTCCCGACAGACCGTATCGGAAAGCATAGTCCGGCAGTCTGTCCGTCTCAGACAATGCGAGAAGGACATATCTGCGCATGAACCCATTGGAAAGGGCGTCCTGGCGCGATACGGACTTCAAGATTCCGTCCCAGTCCTCATGCTCGCCCATATAGGCGAGACGGGCGATGGCTTCATGCTGACGCGTAAGCGGTCCTGCATGAAGAAGATATATCGAAAGTACTACTGAAAGAGCCGGCACGGCATAATTCAGCCATTTGAATTTCAAGAACTTAGGAAGCTTTACAGAAATTCTGGCAAAGCATGTGAAGACCAGGACGGCAAGGGTAACTGCCGTCACAATCGTAAGCATGACGCACACCTTTACCAACGTAATGTCGGTCAGCTGAAGATAAACAACTGCAGGAACTGCAAGGAATGACATCCAGAACAAGCCATCCGAATCCTTGAAGAGCCTCTTCACGACCATCCACACACATATGGCCACGAATACAGGAACCGCAGCCTGGACGGCAGCTCCGGCAGCAGGATATGCGAAGAACTTCAGAAGGAAAGAAGCCATATAATTGAAGAGGTCCCCAGGAAGTTCGTACTGTACCGGCAGAAAATCAGGAAGAGCGGTAAAGAAGGATGAACCTTCCATCCACACCATGAAATATGGGAAGCAGATATACCATCCGCCCCATATCAGCAGGAATGCCGCAAGTGTTATGATCAGCTTCTTCATATCCTTCATTCTTCTGTCCTGAACAATTCCTCTGCCTCTTTCGGAAGCTTTACCTCTCCGTCGATGAACTCCGGCACATTGAACGACTTGAGACGCCATGCATGCTGCCGCGGATCTTCCTGCGGCAGAAGGAAAGGCTTGTCGGGCTTTCCGGTTTCATCTATATATGCAATGAACAGACGGGTGTACCTTCCGTCCAGCCTGCGGCTTCCGAAAATCACCCATCGTCCGTCCGATGACCAGGAATGATAGCTGTCCGCCTGTCCGGATGCATTCAGTCTTGAGACATCAACATCTTCCATAGTCTGCAGATCCATCATCCTCAGGTCCGCATCCTGGTGCCAGATCGGGAAGGTCCCGTAATCAGACCATGTATAAAGCAGATACCGTCCGTCCGGAGAAACTCTCGGATAGGAAACGCTTCCTCCGCTGACACGTGTATTGTATAGAGTATCCACCTGCTCCCCGAAAGAGCCTGTATGAGGATCGAAGGCAACGCGAAGCAGGTCGTAATGCATGTCAAGAGAGAACTCGACAGGCAGAGAACCGGCCGTATATGATGCGAAATACAGATATTTTCCGTCCGGCGACCATGCAGGGAAAGTCTCGAGCGACTCTTCGGTAAAGAAACGCGGATCCACCAGCACCTCTCCCCTCTCGGTATCATAAACGACCAGGTCTGAAGCTGTATCGAACACTTCCACCTGCTGACGTCCTTCTCCGAAGAAGACCTGGTGGGTCGTGTTTGAAGAGAAAGCTATGTAGCGTCCTTCAGGATGCCATGCAGGATAGGTCGTATTCCTGTTCGGCCAGATCTCATTGAACTTGATCTTAGAGAGCCTGCCGTTATGATAAAGTATGGTTCCGCCGTTTGCTCCGCGTGCATGAAACATCATGCTTCCGGAAGAATATGAAGGGAAATGATGGCAGTTCAGGCAAGTCGTTGTCGTCTCATGGTTGGTCACTATCGCAGACTCTCTGAAGGAAGTCAGGTCCCTCTGATACAGTCCCAGCTGCCTCCAGCTGACGTATCCCGGCTCTATCAGACGGTAGGCCACCCAAGGGTCTATCTCTCTGTCTTCCACATGGATAGGAAAAGGAAGATATGTCATACCCTGCGGATATTCATCGCTCCACACAGATACATATACGTCTATATTTCCTCCAGCAGCCTGCTTCAGCATCTCGTGCCATTTCTTAAGAGGGATCTGCACTACCCCTTCCCTTCCCCTGACCTTCAGGAGTTCATTTCCTTCATGACGGAAACTTGCCTGAATGCGGTCGGCATCTTCAACCATGAAGTTCAAAGGGGCGATATTGACAGGTACGGTGACTTCAGCATAATCCGGAAAGATCACAGGCCTGCATTCTGCAGCCGACCTGGCTGACTTCCATGATGTACATGCAGTCAGACAGATGGCCATGCAGGCTATGAGGAATATGCTGTATCTCTTCATGCTTCTTTCTGTCAATAAGAGTAGGCCCAGTATGTATCGGCATGCTTTCTCAATGCCTGGGTTCCTTTGCCTGAATTCATAAGTCCGGCAAAGTCAGCGAACCTCTTCCTTGTGTCTGCGCTGATCCGGATTCCTGCAACAGACTGCGGGTCTATTGTAGATATCATAAGCAGGGCTTCTTCATACAGACGCGGTATAGGTGTACCTGCAGGATATTGAACTTCAGCGACATAACGGAAAATATCCTTGAACTTCCCGCCCTCCTGATCGGCTAGAAGCGAACACAGAAGCAGGTCTGCGTATTTACGGTTATCCCTGTTGCGGTCCACCATGGACGATATGACATGGGTAAAATTCGAAATGGTGGCCTTATACTCGTCATAAGCATATTCCGGTTTCACATTCCTGATGGCCTCAAGTTGCGGAAGTCTTTCCTTTACCCACGCCTTATGGCATGAAGAATGGCTGAGGATGTCCACATATTTCCTTGCCAGATCATAATCCTTCAGTTCGATGTATGTGTCAGCAAGCCTCCTGAGCGAAGAAAAGCTAACGCCGGTCACAGACTGTACACCCTGCTGGTAGGCCTGATGGATGACAGCATTGTACATGTCATTGCACTGATAGAAGAGAGCGTTATAATTCAGACATAGCGGAGAAATCTTGTCCGTAAAGACAAAATCTGATTCTCCTTGCAGTCCGTACCTGAATGCATGCTCCGTGAGAAGTCCGGATTCAGACAGCGCGAGCAGAGCATAGGCACGCTTCAGTTCGTCTGTCCTGGCATCTTTCGGGGAGACAGTGTCCAGGATATCATCCCAACGGCGGTTCTCTCCAAGATATTCCAGACGGGTGTACTCCTCATGTGTCCTTTTACCGTTTTCATCTCTGGCGATGAACCATACTGAAACAGAAGCCGCAACAACAGTCAGAGTCATATTCAGATATATGTTTCCCATCCGTTCAGGCACTTTCCATTCAGGCTTGACGAATGCCGTTACGGCAAGCGTCAGGACCATCAATATCAAGGATGCGATATCAGCAGTTACAGTATAATAGAGATGGAAATCCCAGAACTGACGATAGGTTATGAATGCAAGCGGAATTACGGAAACCCATAGGATAGCTTCAGGATTCTTGAAAAGGCGTATGAGGATAATTCCCAAACAGAATGCAGGAATTACTGTCAGTAGTGACTGAATTGCCGCTCCCAGCAACGGTAAGTGATAAAACTGATGCAGGAAGGCACCGATATAGCCTGGCAGGCCTTCCTTTATGCTGAAGTACTGTGAGGCAAAGTCAGGAAGGGTCGAGAAGAACGAATATCCTTCAAGCCAGATAAGATAATGGCGGTAGCAGAAGAACCAGACCGACCAGAAGACGACGAAAAGCAGGGCTGCAATAAAGAGCAGGGACCTTACAGGGGTAAAAAACGATTTCTTCATATCCAGCCTATTTTTCCTGTTCAAAAAGTTTCACGACGGAATCCGGCAGGTCTACTTCCCCATCGATGAATTCCGGTACATTATATGACTTCAGGCGCCACAGATTATATCTCGGATCCTCCTGCGGAAGAAGGAAAGGCTTGTCAGGATTTCCGTCTTCATCAAGATATGCGATATAGAGTCTGGTATATCTTCCGTCAAGCCTGCGGCTTCCGAACACGATCCATCTGCCCTCCGACGACCATGAATGGTAGCTGTCTGCCTCTTCCGGATCGTTAAGGCAAGATACATCCACATGCTCCATCGTCTTGAGATCTATCATCCTGAGGTCTGCTTCAGGATGCCATACAGGGAAGGTTCCATATTCCGACCATGTATAAAGCAAGTGACGGCCATCAGCGGAAATCCTTGGATAAGAGGCGCTTCCGCCCTGGACATGAGCATTATAAAGTGTATCGGTCTGTCCGAAGGAATTTGTTGAAGCATCGAACGGTACACGCATGAGGTGGTAATGCATCTCTTCCACCTGATCAGGGAGGTTCTTTGCATCAGCAGCTACATAATAAAGATATTTTCCGTCAGGAGACCATGCAGGGAAAGTCTCGAGGGTCTCTTCCGTCATGAAACGCGGGTCTGTGATGACTTCGCCGGTCTCAGTATCATACACAAGCAGGTCTGAAGCATAATCATACACCTCAAGAGGCTTCTCACCGTGAAGGTAGAAGGTCTGCCTTGTAGTATTGGACGAGAAGGCGATCAGGCGGCCGTCTGGATGCCATGCGGGATAAGTGGTATTCTTCTTCGGGCCGATTTCATTGAACTTGATCTTCGAGAGCTTGCCGTCATGATAGAGGATCGTGCCTCCGTTCGCACCACGGGCATGGAACATCATGCTCTGCGAAGAATAGGCAGGAAAATGGTGGCAGTTCAGACAGGTTTCGTTGTCCGTTGCATTTGTTACAATGGCAGACTCTTCGAAGCTTGAAAGATTTCTCTGGAAAAGTCCTATCTGACGCCAGCTTCTGTAGCCTGGCTCAATCAGACGATATGCGATCCAAGGGTCAATCTCCGTCTCTTCGACATGGATCGGGAAAGGCAGATAAGCTACTCCCTGCGGATGCTCTTCATTCCAGACAGACACATAGACATCAATGTTTCCTCCCGCGGCTTGAGCCAGCAGCGAGCGCCACTTCTTGAGAGGTATCTGGATCACGCCTTCCTCGCCCGTCACCTTCAGAAGTTCATTTCCTTCATGGCTGAAGCTGGCCTGAATGTGGCCGGCCTCTTCCACCATGAAGTTAAGAGGAGCGATATTGGTCGGAACAGTAACTTCTGCGTAATCCGGAAATATCACAGGACGGCAGTCTGCAGAAATGCTGGCAGACTTCCAGGACGAGCATCCGGATAAAATGATAATGCTCAATACGATGAGACACTTCGATATAGTATCCCTGTTATATAGTTGCATATACTTGGTCATTAATCGTGTTAATCCTACAAATATACGCATTTATTCTCACTGTGGCAATAATAAAAAAGGAGGTCCCCGAAAGGACCTCCGATATTGATAGACTGTATCAGACTACTTGCCTGAAAGACCGGCTGCGAATCCGGCGTAAGTGTGCTTACGTCCGTAGTTCACATCCCAAAGACCTACTGGCTCACCGCCTCTCCAGCCTGAACCGAGAGCTCCGCCTGGATCAGCTGTGCACCACTGTGTGATACCATACTGCTGAGCTGCAGGGATGATCTCGAGATACTTGCTTACGATGAACTTGTAGAAGTCAGCCATCTTCTGGTGCTGCTCCTCAGTTACTGCTGTAGCTGCGATGCCTGCACCGAATGCCTTCTCAACGATACCCATGTCAAGCTCTGAAATCTTTACGAGCTTGCCTGAATCTGCAAGGAGTTCGAACATCTTGACGATAGACTCCTCCTGCTTCTTCTGGTCAGCCTCATCAAGGATGTAGCTTACGTGCATCTGGGTACCGATACCGTCGATCTTGGTCTGACCGTCAGCCTCCCAAACCTTGATCCACTCGATAAGGCTCTTGAGCTTCTTGTTGTCATCCCACCAAGACTCGAGGTTGTAGTCGTTGATGAAGAGCTTGAGTTCTGCAGGGTTGCCGCCGAACTCCTCATAGTACTCGCGTGCCTTTCCTACAACAAGACGTACATAGTCCTCGCTTCCGAGGTAGTCCTGCCAGTAGAAGTTAGCTTCAGGATCGCCTGTTTCACCAGACTGAAGGTCGTACTTGCCGTCACCGTCGTTGTCAACGCCTGAGATAGGCTCGTTTACAGCATCCCAAGCCTTTACCTTGCCGGCAGTAGCTTCCATCATACCCTTGATCCACTTGTCCATAGCCTTAGTGAGGGTATCCTTCTTCTCTTCTGGAGTCTGTGGAGTTCTTCCACCAGGGAGTTCGATGGTGTAGCTCTGGATGATTCTTGCAGGACCAGTTGCGCCACGCTTCTCTTTTGCAACGAAGTTTGCATTTCCTTCAGGATCGTCGCAGTTACCGTTGGCAATCAGTTCTTCACCGTTGATCTTAAGGCTGATATTGTCGAAATAGTAATTATTTGCCTCTGCAAAATCATTGAGATTGAATGCAATAGAGTAAGCATCTTTACCCTGGTCAGCATTATGGACCTCTGCAGGCATTGTGCCAGATGCAGTATAGGTGGTCCACTCCTCTGTGAAGCTGACAGTACCTATAGCAGCCCAGTGAAGGTATCCACCAGGTTCTGCATGGAGCTGAGTACTTGCAGATGCTTCCTTATCAGCACGAACATCCATAGAGATTTCCCAAGAATCACCTGGCTTAAAGTACTTGGAAGGATCTACAGCAATCCAGAACTGAGTATCCCATGCCGCATCAACCATAGCATCAGACTGAACGAGCACGCAAGTCCTGTTCACTTCCTGAGTTTTAGGGAGTTCTACCATCTCAATCTTCTTGTACTGATTCACAATACGAGCTGGTGATGGATTTCCTGCCGGATACTCTTTCGCCACGAAACATTCAGTTGCTTCAGGATCGTCACAATTTCCATTAGTAATTTGCTCCACTCCATTGATCTTGAAACTGATGTTATCAAGATACCAAGTATTTGCTGTTGCGAGATCATTCAGGTTAAATGCAATAGAGTATGCATCCTTTCCCTGATCAGCATTATGAACTTCAGCAGGCATTGTACCGGAAGCAGTCCAAGTAGTCCACTCTGTCGTAAATTCGGGATTTCCAATGGCTGCCCAGTGAAGGTATCCGCCAGGTTCAGCGTGGAGCTGAGTACCCGGGGTAGCTGCAGTAAGCGCATACAAGTCCATTGAGACCTCCCAAGTGTCACCCTCTTTGAACGGTGTAGGGCAAACAATCCAGAACTGAGTATCCCATGCTGCAGAAACCATGTCCTGAGAAACTACCTCGATACAGGTTCTGTCAATCATCTTCTCAACCGGAACAAGTTCAGGAGTATAGTTAGGATCGATTCTGTCAGCGATGAGGGTGTTCAGGAACTTGTTGTTCTGCTGCGAGTGCCATGCAAGAGTATGTCCGTATACAGACAGTCCTGCATTGACAGCCTCGTTCACGAATTCCTCTACAGCGTCGAAGTTCATGTTACCGTTGTTGCCTACAACAGAAGCATGCTTCATGGCATTGCCCGGAGTCATCTCATCAAAGTTCGAAACAGCCATCAGATATTCCTGACCGTGCTGAACGAAAGCGCTGGCAGTGACGCCTGCTCCCAACTTGAAGTCGGGAGAGGCTGTACGGTCCACATAGTTCTTCAGTACGTCATACTCCTTGAGGTACTCGTACTGCTCAAGATTAGCCGGCTTTTCAACAGGGAATTCCTTCACCTCATTGACAGCACAAGATACAAGACCTGTGAAAGCGGCTGCAAGAAATAATATCTTACTATAGTGTTTCATATCTTAGTCACTTTAAATAGTTATTCCTTATAGGTAGGTACGTAGGTCTCCATCTTGATCTCGCGGCTGCGTGATACGAGAGTATCCTTGATAGCATACTTCTTCTCACCGAAGTCAACGGTGTAGTCGAGATAGATACCGTCACGGTCCTTGTTGCCCCATGCGAGCTTCTCACCGTCCTTTACATACTTACCAGTACCGCTTGCTGTAATGCCTTCGGTAGCTGAAGAAACTGTACAGTTGCCGCTTGCATCGAATGTAAGCTTAACTGCGCAAGTCTTGGCAACAACTTCTGAAGTCTCGAAGGTTTCAGTCTTAAGACCGCCTTCACCAGGACCGATCTTCTCAAGACCTGACCAGCTCTTCCAGCCTTCTGTAGACTGAGCCTCGAAGTCACCACCTGCGATAAGGTTCACATCAGAACCCTTCTCAGTGAATGTAACGTCGTCGAGCATAAGAGTGATAGCCTTGTCACCGAAGCACCATGTAAGCTTGTCATATACGTCCTTGTCAGGCTTTACAGTCATTGTGATCTCCTTCCACTCAGTAGAGAAGCTCATACCGTGGCTGTAGTTCTGGTCGTCTGTAGTAGAAGACTGAAGGAATACGCTGCACCAGCTATAATCCTCTGTAGCGGCAGCCTTGCACTTGAATGTATATTCCTTGCCGGACTTCATAGGCTCGGCAAGCTGGTACCATACCTGTGCGCTCCAGTTAGCATCGCCTGCTGTAGGGTTTGCCATATGAAGAGCGTAGTTGCTGGTAACTGTAGTTGTGGTAACCTTTGAGATGTTTGCAGTAACAGGAAGTGTAACAGCGTCGAGAGACTGCGTGTACAGTCTTACAACCTCGTCATTCTCAACATACTGTGCGTGACGTACTGTCGTACCTGCATCCTGACCTGTAACTGTGTCGACACCGCGGCGAAGCCAGCTGCCGTCCCATGGGTTCACATACTTCACACCGTAGAGGGTGTAGTCCATAGGCTGCACATTCCACAATGCTGCATTTGTACGGATCGGTGTCTCACCTTCGATAAGAGGAGTACCGCTCTTGATCTGGTCTGCTCCCTTGATGATGTCAGTCATGACTACAGGGATGATGTAGTTAGTCTTGATTGCATCAGGATCAGCAAAGAATGCGTCAGAAAGAGTAACCTCTACACCACCCATATGAGTACCTGCGTAGTCAAGCTTGTCAGAAGAGAGAGTATAATAGCTCTCTGGCAGAACCTTTACAGGAGTGCCGTCAGGATAGTACACATTCTCAGCGATAGACTCATCAACGTCAATGCCGATAACGACATCCTTACCCTTGTAAGAACCACCTATGGTACCATAGATGATGAACTTGTGCTGATTGTCAAGCGAAGTGTCGAAAGTCTCAGAATCTCCAAGCACGATTGTGCGGACAGGCATCTGATATGCGAAGTATGCAGAAATACCGCCCTCATAATCAGGGAATATCTTCTCCTGGTTATGACAAGATGCAAGGGAAGCCAAGACAACTCCAGCAGACAAAATCCTAAAAATATTTCTCAATTTCATAATATTCTATCTTTAATGTCTATATAACACATGTTACCAACCTGTATTCTGGTCGAGGTTGCTCCACTTCTTAACTTCTGCGTCAGGAATTGGTCCGTAGTACATGTAATCCTTGTAATTACGGTTCTCGACGTCGATCACGTTATACTGAAGCTGACCGGCAACCTGCTTAACATCCATACCCTTGGTCGGAACGTTGAGGTCAGCCTTCCAACGTCTGAGGTCCCAGAAACGCTTGTTCTCGAAGCACATCTCGATACGACGCTCGTTGCGGATAAGCTGGCGCATCATTTCAGGATCACCTGCACATGTTTCAAGATATGGGTCATTTCCACCGACACCGATACCTGCACGCTGACGGATAGCCTTGATCACGTCATATGCGCTGTAACCGTTATTGCCGGCACCCTTAGGTCCCCATGCCTCGTTTGCAGCCTCTGCGTAAGCAAGGAAGATCTCAGTGAAACGGATGTATACAGGATAGTGGAACTGAGCAAGCTGCGATGACGGATTAGGGTTACAGTCGTCACGCAGAAGCTTGCGGAGATAGTATCCTGTACGTGTAGAATTCGCAATCTTGTTCAGACCGTTGTCATCAGCAGAATATGAACCAGTGATGATCTCTGTATCACGGTAAACTGTACCGTTATACATCACATACTCGCTGAGACGAGGGTCACGGTCTGCATATGGATTCTGTGCTGAATAACCGCTGCCTGAAGCCTCGATAGGATAACCGTTTGCCATTGGGAAAGCGTCTACGAGGTTCTGAGTAGGGTTGATGCGGCCGTTTCCGTAAAGTGTTGGAGGGAAGTTGTCAAGCTCCTGAGAGAGACCGAAGTCATAGTCGGCAGTACCGTTGCTGTTACCACCTCTCCAGATGATCTCCTTAGGGTTCTCACCACCTTCGAGAGCATTGATGACCTCCTTCTGCATGTACCACTTATGTCCCTGAGGGTCCATTCCTGATACACCGCCTACGAACTTGAGAACGTCAGCTGCAAGGTTGGCAGCCTCTTCAGAAGTAACCTTTGTACCCTCTCTGAATGCAGGGCTTGATGCGAGGAGAGCTGTCTGAGCCTTGATAGCCTTACAGATGAGTCCATCGATACGGCCACGCATGCTGGCACCGAACATCACGTTGTAGTCAACGTAGTTTGCATCGATTTCCTTATACTTGGCTGGAAGCTGATCGTTGCTTGTCAGATCCTTATATGTAAGAGGAAGAAGTTCGATAGCTGCATCGAGGTCCTTGTAGATCTGCTCTACACAAGCCTGGAAAGTATCTCTTGCCTTGTTGAAGTCAGTACCAGGGCCTTCAGTATAAGTGATCACAGGAACTCCGAGGAGCTGATCACCTACCCAACCTCCGTGGTTTCTGATAAGGTAGTACATGTTCAGGGCGCGGAGTGCATAAGCCTCACCGCTTACGTGATCCTTGAACATCTGCTGCTTGTGAGGAACTGCAGACCACTTCACACTCTCTACATTCTCGAGGAAGATGTTGAGATACTGGATGGTAGCCTTGCGGGCAACCCACTGAGACATAGGGTCGTTGGTAGCTGCCCAAGATCCCTGTGCCATAGCACGATAGCTGTTGTCAAGGTTATTGGTCACAGCATCGTCAGTTGCGATATCTGTAGTACTCTTGGTCTCGAACGGGAGGTTTGCATATGCATATCCCAAGATACCCTGAGCACTAGACGCATTCTGGAAGACCACGTCTACGGTCTGTGCATTCTCCACAGAAGGCTCGAAGAGGTCGTCACATGCGCTGAATGTGGTTACCAAAGCCACAAAAGCTATAATATTCTTTAGTTTCATTGTTCTCTGGTTTTAATGTTAGAATACGAGCTTTACTCCAAGATTGTAGAAACGTGTCTGAGGAGCAGAACCCACGTTCATTTCCATATGCTTGCGCTCAGGAGAGATAGTGAGGAGGTTGCTTCCGCTTACGTATGCAGAGAATCCCTTCACGATCTTGTTGTTTGCAAGAACAGACTGAGGCATCTCGTAAGTGAGCTGAACCTTCGCAAGGTCGATGCGGTTTGTGCTGTACATCCAGAAGTCTGAATCCTGAAGGTTGTTTGCACCTTCCGATACGGTAAGGCGTGGATATGTGGCAGTTGCAGCTGTCTCAGGAGTCCAACGGTCACGAACCACTGCTGAATACTTGTCTTCAGCGTCGATCCAGTAGTATGAGTTGTTCTTGAGGCCATATGCACCGTAACCTGCAGTAGCGATAGCGAAGAGTGTGAAGCTCTTGTATCTGAGGGTAAGGTTAGCACCCATTGTGAGAGGGCTTCCATACCATCCGCCCTTGCCGAGGAATACGCGGTCGTCATTGTTGATCACGTTGTCACCGTTCTGGTCGATGTACTTGATGTCACCAGGGCGTGGAGTAGAACCGAGGTTCTGCTCAGGCCATGCAGCGATTTCCTCTTCTGACTGGAAGAGACCTGCGCTCTGGTATCCCCATATGCCGTCGAGAGGCTTGCCCTCACGCTGTCTGTGGTCAGTGTACACTTCGTCACGGCGGCTTGCCATAGTGTCATACCATGTAGCGTTCACACCTGCACCGATTGTGAAGTCACCGAAGGTCTTCTTGTAATTTACGCTTACATCAAAACCTGTACGAGCGTTGTTGTTGTAGTTCATCCAAGGAATGAATGACTGGTCAGGATAAGATGTAGCCATGTGTGAAGGCCATGTAGTGGTGTTGTCGATCAGGTATCCTTCCATTGACTGGATGAAGTATGATGCGTCCACTGTGAGGCTTCTGTTGAAGAAGGCACCCTTCACATTTGCAGAAACTTCCTTACGCTTGATATAGGTAAGAAGATCGTTGGCACCACGGGTAGATACAGCATACTGTGAATCCTCACCGTCTGCCCAACCGTAACCCCATCTGTCAGTTGCCCATGTAGGAGCGTAGAGATAGTATCCGGCGATGTCGATATCCTGGTTGAGTTCACTTGCAGAAACGCTGAATGTAAGGTTGTTGACAACGTCTGAATCCTTAAGGATAGACTCGTTGGCAATGTTCCATCCGAGGGTTACTGAAGGTGAGAATGCACCACGATGTCCAGGAGCAAGCTTCGCTGAGTGTACGAAAGCGCCGCTGAAATCAACATAATATCTGTGGTCGTAGTTGTATGCTGCGAGAATACCGAGGTTAGCGTTAGCGATACGATGGTATTCACCGGCGAGAGTCTGACGGAATGCGCCTGCAACGAGCATAGCGTTTACATTATGCACTGAGTTGAAGGTTCTGTTATAGTTGAACTGACCGCTCCAGAGGATAGTCATGTCAGCATCAGAACCATTGATATTCTGGTTTCCTGACTTTCTTTCAACACCCTCCTGCTTGAGGTCTGTGATATACTCCTGTCCGTTGTACATTGACCATGTAGGAGTGTAGATAGCATATTCATTATCGTATGAAGTCGAATATGAAGTAGCATAGTCCATTGCGAACATAGTCTTGAAGGTAAGACCCTTGAGAACCCTCTGAAGGTCGAACTCGACTCCTGTATCGAACTGGAACTGACGGCTTGTCCACTTGCTCTTTCCTGCTGCATACATGTCAGCGAAGACGTTGGTCTTGTTCTGCTGTGTACCTGCAAGGAAATAATCTCTTCCGTCCAGATTGATGATGTTGCCTGATGCGTTGATGAGATCCCAAGCTGCAACAGCGTTAGGGTCGATCAGATCTGTAGGGATGAGCGGGTGAGCATGCTGAGGGAAGTTTGGACGCATTGTTGCGGCTGCCTCCCAATAGTTGCCCTTAGCTGACTTTGAGTCGTAGAATGTAGTGTTTGCGTTGATGTAAGCCTTGATGAAGTCATTAAGCTTTACGTCTACGTTACCACGTACGTTGAAGCGGCTTGTGTTGTTGTTTGCTGCCTCACCTACTGTAAGGAAGTCACCCTGATTGTAGTAGCTGATGTTGCTATAGAAGTGAGCACGTCCGCCACCACCTGAAATTTCAGCAGTAACGTCAGTACGGTTATAAGCCTTGTTGATGTACTCAGGAGAGTAGTAGTCAACATCCGGATAACGGTAAGGGTTCACACCTGCACTGTGGTGATAGATCTCTTCCTGAGAGTAGAGAGCTGGCTTGCCGTCGTTTGCAAGAGCCTCATTGTAATAAGTCATGTACTCAGCTGCACCAAGATACTCTGGGAAAGCCTTTGCGACATGAACACCTGTATTTGCACGCACTGCAACGCTGAGTCCGTCATTTGTTCCACGCTTTGTGGTGATGAGGACAGCGCCCTTTGCTGCACGGCTACCGTAGAGAACGACTGCCTGTGCACTCTTAAGGAATGTGATCTGAGAGATCTCTGAAGGGAGGATATTGTTAGCGGCACGTGGAACACCGTCGATAAGCACGAGATATCCCTGGTTGTTGTCGCCATCCATACCCCAGAGCGAATTGCCGTTGAAACCACTCACATATGCCTGCATGTTGTCAAGGCTGTATGTGTTGTAGTTCTTGTCAGTCAGTTCCTCATAATCCAATACGGCAACGCTACCGATAAGGTCACTTTCGGCAACCGTACGATATGCGACCTGGACCTGAGTATCGCCATCTGATTCATTCTCTGCTGTCTGAGCGTTCATCATGAAAGGAGAAACAGCCAGCATTGCAAATAGAATGAAAGTTGATTTAATATATTTCATTGCCTATTCTTTAATAGTTATACACTTAATTCTCCTTATGATTACCAGCCCGGATTCTGTGGGAAGTCAGCATAGAGGTAAACCTCGCTGTCTGGCAATGGGAACCAATAATGCTTAGTACCGAATACGCGCTCGAGAATAACCTCTTCACGGAAGTTTGCTACCTGAGCATCCCTAGGGTCATTGCTCTTGTACCAGTCTGCGTCGTGTACGCGGTCAAACTCCTGAGAAGTCTTGATTGTATAAGGAGCCTCGGTAAGGAGGAGCCAACGCTGAAGGTCGCTGAAACGATGACCTTCGAACATAAGCTCGACAGCACGCTCGCGGCGGATTTCATCCATATAGGCTGTACCTGCGAACTTCGCGTGAACGTCACCTGCACCGCATCTCGCACGTACCTTATTAATAGCATCTTCTGAAGTAAGGTTGCAGTTGCTTGCCTTGTTTGTCCTTGAGAAGTTTGCATCCTTGGCAGCTGTTGCCTCTGCATACATGAGGTATACATCAGCAAGACGCATATAAGGAAGGTATACGTGTACTGCAGAACCCCAGTCATAGTCGCGGTCGATCACATTACATGTGTGAGGAACGAGCTTCTGGATGAAGTAACCTGTACGGCTTCCGTTTGCTACAGGACGCATGTTACCGCCTGTATAAAGCTGGCAATATACATATGCCTCACGGTCACCGGCTGCTCCATGGAGATACTGGAATCCGTCGAATACGATGTCATGGTAGAAACGTGGGTCACGGCCCTTGAACGGGAAGTTAGGATCGAATCCTGAATCCCGATCGTCAAGAGGGAGACCGTTTGCCATACCGTACATGTTCACAGCGTTTGCTGTAGGCTGGTGGATCACGTTATCGTGCTCAACGAGACCGGCAACCTTAGGTCCGAATACCTTTGAAGTGTTCCAGTGTGAACCGTTGAAGTCTGATGAAGGGCCACGGAAGATAGCCTCTACAGTACCAGGCATGAGCCAGTTCTGCTTGCGGGTGTAGAAGTTGTCAGAGAAACGGCTTGATGCATCTGCAGCCTTCTCATGCATGTATACATTCTCGAAATTATACTCTGCAAGTGAATACTGTGTCTGACCTGCCTCAACAAGAGCAAGAAGTTCACCGAAAGCCTCGGCAGCCTTGTTCATGTACTCTGTATTGTAAGCATAAGTCTTGCCGGTTGCGATAGCTCCGAGCTGTGCGCCGTGCTCCATAAGTGGAGAACCTGCCCAAAGGTAGCACTTGCCGAGATATGCGAGAGCCATTACCTTATTAATACGGAGCATGTTCTTTCCAGAAGTAGCCTTACCTGTAGAAGTGTCATCCCAGTTGATAGGGAGAAGGTCTGCAGCGCGACGGAAGTCCTCTGCACATCTGTCAGCACACTCCTGATAAGAAAGACGAGGAAGGTTGAGAGGTTCGTTGGCCTCAAATGCCTTGTCGATATATGGAAGGCCGCCAACCCAGTTGATCATCTCGAAATGCCACCATGCACGGAAGAAGTAGAGCTGACCTGCGATAAGGTCCTTCTCCTCCTTTGAACCGTTGACCATCTTGCCTGCTTCGAGAGCCTCAAGACCTACGTTAGCCTTACGGATACAATACCATACATGCCCCCAGAGAGAGTGGTCGAACTTGTTGGTAGAAGTAGGGTTGCTGCTTGGCTTGTAAATCCAGTTTCCGCCGCTGCCGTTGTTCCAGATATATCTGAAGTTACCGAGGTCAGCCTGGTGAGTCATACGGTTGTCAGCCTCAGGGTTGAAGATTTCGTCATCTCCCCAGTTCCAAGACGGACACCAGTTACATTTTTCCTTGTCAGGAATACAGTTGTAGATCTCCTCCACGAAACCCTGGAAGTTTCGGAAGTTCACAAATGGGGTTTCGCCTGAGATTGTTGAGTCGGCTTCCTTGTCAAGATAACTCTCGCAAGAAACAACAGACATTCCCAGAGTCAGGGCAAGTCCCAACAATATAAAATTGAATATTCTTTTCATTGCCTTCAATCAATTAAAGTGTAAACTTAACACCAAGGTTGAAACGCCTTACAGTAGGGTAAGCACCACCGCCTCCGCCGTATCCGCCGAGGTTAGACTCACGGTCGTCAGGCATGCGTGTCCAGAGCCAGAGGTTGTTACCGTTCAAGTAAATCTTGAGAGAGCTCAGACCGATCTTCTTTGCCCATCCGCCGTATACGGTATACGCAACTTCAAGGTTCTTTACACGGAAGTAAGATCCGTCGAAGAGGTACTGAGTAGCATCATTGTAGCTAGGAGTTCTGTTGAATGCAGGAACTACAACGTCAGCGTCAGGAGTCAGAGCAGACCACCACTCACCTACATTATATACTGTATTCAGCTTGCTGCCGAAAGATGAGAGAGGAACGTCACGGGTAACGTTTGTTACACCATAAAGCTGTACGAATGCGCTGAAGCCTTTGTATTCAACTCCGATTGTTGCATTGTATGTGTTCTCTGGAGTTCCGGTGAAGCCGTAAGGAGCAGAGTCCTTGCTGTCGATCACACCGTTTCCGTCGAAGTCTACTATATAATAGTCACCAGGAAGTCTCTGTGCATCGTTTGTTTCGTGTGCAGGTGAACCGTAAACCTCATCCCAAGTGTTGAGGAAGCCGGCATCGATATGAGACCTGTACTGTCCGATTGCATAACCTGCCTGCTTCTGGTAGTTAGGAAGAAGCTCAGGGTCGTCCTTCTTGAGGATCACGTTCTCAGCATGTGTCATGTTGAAGTTACCCCAGAGGCGGAGAGAGTTTCTGAACTGCTTGTTGACACGGAGTTCGAGCTCATAACCATTAGCACGTACCCTACCGAGGTTCACTGTTGGAGGAGTACCACCGAAGTATCCTGGTACTGAACGCTCGCCACCGCTTACGAGGATGTCTGTACGGTCATCCTGGAACACCTCGACCGAACCTGCGATCAGGCCCTTGAAGAGGTTATAGTCGAGACCGACGTTCATCTTAGTAACAGTCTCCCACTTAACGTCAGGGTTACCGATTGCTGACTCTCTATACCATTCATATATAGAGTTTGTCTGGTTGAGGTCCATGCAGGTAGTTCCGCCGTATGCCCACTGTGACATGTAAAGCCAGCGCTGACCTACGTTGTCGTCACCGATCTGACCATATGATGCACGGAGCTTGAGGAACTCTACGATTCTCTTCTCGCGGAGATACTTCATGAAAGGCTCTTCACTGATGGTCCATCCGATGGCACCTGACTGGAAGAATGCGAAACGGTTTACATCAGCAAACTTCTCAGAACCGTTGTATGCACCGTTGTACTCAGCATGGTAACGTCCGTTCCATGAATAAGTCATACGGAATGCCCAGTCCTCACGATAATAAGGGATCATAGATCCTGTTGCGTTCTCTGAACGGCTGAAGAGACCCATGGCGCTTACATCATGCTTCTTGAATGTGCGTGCCCAGTTTACCTGGCCCTGATAGTAGAGGTTACGCATTGTAGACCAGTTGTTCACTGAACCACCGCCTGTTGTCCACTTGATAGGCTGAGAGTAGTCGAAACCGTTATATGCGTCGAACTGGCTCTTGAGGTACTCCTGACCTGTGACAGGGTCGATCCATCTGAACTGAGGGTCGTTATACATATCGCTCACACCACGTCCTGACTCTACGAACTGGTTGTCCCATGAGATCAGACCTCTGAGTGAGAGACCCTTTGTGATGAAACTGAGGTCCTGCTCGAGGGTGAAGTCGGTGTTGATACGGTTTGTTGTAGTCTCGAAGATACCACCAGTAGAAAGGTTCTGAGCCGAGTTGGTAACGTTCGAAGTCTGTGGATAGTAACCCCACGCGCCGTCAGAATATACAGGAAGGAACACGTCCGGTGCGATGTTGTAAGCACCTGCCCACTGCTGCTGAATCTGCCAGATATCGTTGGTAGAGTTCATTGTAGGAGCGATTCTTCTTGCACTTGAACCTGCGAGGTTAACTCTCAAGGTAGTAGTCTTTGTGATGCTGAAGTCGAGGTTGCTTCGTACGTTGATTCGGTCGTAGCCGTATCCTGACTCATAACCACGGTTGTTAGGATATACCTTGAAAAGGTCACCTTCATTAATGTAGTCCGCAGCGGCGAAGTACTTCACGAACTTTGTACCACCGCTTACATTGACATTCGCCTGATAAGACATTGCGAAGTCGTTGAAGAGGGCCTTCTGCCAGTCTACGTTAGGATAACGCTCCTGCTGAGCTACGGTAGTCTGGTTGCGGTAGTTCTCGATGAAAGCCTGAGGACGGATGTACTCCCAAGAGTCAACACCTGTTACAGGAAGCTCGTGCTCGAGAGATACGTTACGTGCCATGAGTGCATCGTAAGAGTCCATCTTGTTAGGCAGCTTTGAAGGAGCCTTCATTGTTGCATTGAAACCGACATCGATTCTTGCCTTGCCTTCAGTACCACGCTTTGTAGTCACGAGGATGACACCGTTCGCGCCCTTCACACCATAGACTGCAGTCGCAGAAGCATCCTTAAGAACAGAGATGCTCTCAACTGATGAAATGTCCACGGTTGTCATAGGACGTTCGATACCGTCCACGAGGACGAGAGGGTCGTTACCGTTCCATGAAGATCCGCTTCGGATTGTGATCTTCGGGTCTTCCTCACCTGGCATACCTGTACTCTGGGTTGTAACAACACCAGGGAGGTTACCTGTAAGGGCAGCACCGACGCTGCTGACTCCGGCCGCTCTTTCGAGGACCTCACCTGTAGTCTGGGTGATCGCACCGACTACGGAAGCCTTCTTCTGCTGGCCGTAACCGACCACGATTGTCTCCTCAAGCATGAGGCTGTCGTCATTAAGGACAACTTTCATGACCGACTTCGATACAGGAACCTCGACGGTCTCCATACCGATGAAGGAAACAACCAGTACTGCTTTGTCATTTGGAACAGTCAGAGCAAAATTACCGTCCAAGTCGGTAACCGTACCCACAGTTTCATTGCCCTTAAGAGCAACGCCACCACCAATGACAGGATCGCCATTGCTGTCCACGACAACTCCCTTCGCTGTAAACTGCTGTGCCGATGCCATGAGGCAGCTGAACAACAGACCGAAAACAAGCGCAGGAATCTTTCGATTTAGTTTTGTTTTCATTACGGGTTAGTTTAAATTAATAATTTGGTTTATGTGTAACTATGTACATTCGTTTCAGCATAACAAATGTACGCATAAAAACGCACACAAATGCACTATTTGATACAAAAAAGTACACGGGTGAAACAAAGGGGCTTTTTTTTGATGCCAATGTTTCAACAACGCAAGAAAATTCAAAAAATTATTGTAATTTTGCAACAAAAGCACTGAAACATCCGCCCATATGAAACATTTAAGATTATTAATCGCAACATTGCTGCTTATTTCGGCAACATCAGCGAAAGCACAGACAGCACGCCTGTACACGTCTGCAGACGGTCTTGCAAACAGCCACATCTACGACATTTTCCAGGACAGCAAGGGCTTCATATGGATATCGACAGAAAACGGACTTTCCAGGTTCGACGGAATGAAATTTTCAACATTCAGATACGACCGTCTGAACGAAAACACGATCGCAAGCAACACGATCCGAAGCGTCCATGAAGACAGCAAGGGACGGTTCTGGGTCGGAACCTCCGCCGGTCTTCAGATATTCGACACGGAATACAGCACATTTACAAAAGTAAACCTGGAAGACTGGAGCGTGCCGGATTCCGACCAGCACATTATCTCTGTCATGGAACTGGAGATCATTGGCAAAAACAGAATTCTTGCAGCCACTTCAGGACACGGCATCTACATACTTGACGCAGACGACCAGAGGATAGACCACGACCTGCAGAATACCCTCAACAGGATGCTTCCTTCCAAGTTCATCGAGAATACATTCCTTGACAGTAAGGAAAGGCTTTGGGTGACGACGGATCTGGGCGGTTTGAACGTCTTCGACATGAAGAATCTGACGGAAATCAAAGGCATCTGGGCAAACGGTCTGTCAAAAGAATCCATGGACACCTTCAATTCATTCACGGAAGAAGCACAGACCGGTAATATATATATATAGGTTCATCCAACTTCGGCATCCTCGTATATGAAGAGGAGTCTGGAAAAATACGAAAGACCCAAGGCTACTCCGGTCAGGATTACAGCATAATGTCGATGACCATCAACAACGTCGTTCCACGATACGGTGAAAGGACATTCCTTGTAGGAACCGAAAACAACGGCATCAAGCTGTTCAACGCAAATACCGAAAGCATCAGGGACGTACGCATTTCCAGCGTACCTTTCAACACATCCGGATGGAAGGTGCAGTGCATGGAGGAAGACAGCCAGGGCAACGTATGGGTCGGAGCCATACAGAAGGGAGTGCTGATAATTCCTAAGTCAATGTTCGGTTTCAGGCACATCGACTTCAACAAGACGGAAAATGGCGGACACGGCAACATAAGCGTCACATCTGTGATTTCTGACGAAGAAAGGGACTGCCTTTGGGTAGGAACGGACGGAGGCGGTGTCTTTCAGACCGACAGATACAGCACATTCGCCAACATTACGGCCGAAAACTCAAAGTTGAGCAACAACTCGATAATGTCGCTCGCTTTGGACAAAAGAGGAACCGTATGGATAGCCACATATCTTGGAGGTCTGTTTTCATACAGCCCTGAACGAGGAGTCAGAGCATTCAGGGACCAGGCGAAACTTGGCAACGAAAAGACCTATACACTGGCATATGATCAGGAAAATGACGTACTGTATGTAGGAACGCACGGAAACGGATTCTCAATGATAGACGCAGCAGGAGAGAAACTGCTGAAGACCTGGGACGAGGACGACGAATACAAATGGATCAGTTATCTGTCGATTGACAGTTCCGGCCTGCTCTGGATCGGTACATACAACGGCCCCATGACTTATGACAGCAGCACAGACAAGCTCAACATGTACGAGCTGGTAAAGGACAAGTCAATACGCGTGAATGCGATATTCGAAAGCAAGGCTGGAGACGTATGGCTCGGCACAGGCGAAGGCCTCGTCAAGATGGACAGGGCTACGAGGGAGAAGACCGTATACACCGAGGACGAAGGACTCGCAAGCAACTCGGTATCAGGCATTCTGGAAGACAATGAAGGAAACCTGTGGATATCTACATTCAACGGATTGTCACGTCTGGACCATGAATCAGGCACATTCAAGAACTTCTACCAGCACGACGGACTGCAGGAAAACGAATTCAACGTCAGGGCTGCGTACAAATCAGCAAACGGCAGGATGTATTTCGGCGGTATAAACGGCCTCACGGCATTCAGTCCGCAGTATGTGGAAAGGCAGAAGACCCCTGTCCCTCCTCTTTATCTGTCCAATCTGAGCGTAATGAACGAGGACATAAAGTATGACCCTCTCAAAGGCAAGGACAACATGCTTGACAAACATATTTCGGAAGCCACCATGATCACCCTCCCGAATCACGCAAACATGTTTACTTTGGAATTCTCTGTCCTGGAATACACCAACCCGAAGAAGATCTCGTACGAATACATGATGGAAGGGCTGGAAAGATCATGGAACAGGACCCTGGCCGGGTCGCAGACCGCCACATACACAAATCTTCCTTCCGGCAGGTACAGGATGAAGATAAAGGCATTCTACGAAGGAGAACCGGATGCATTCTCATATAAGGAGATCGGCATAAGGATACTTCCGCCATGGTATATGACCGTCTGGGCATGGATAGTATACACGATATTGGGATTGCTGGCTGTGATGATGGTCATAAGGCAAAGGCGTAGGAAGATTGCCCTGAAAATTCAGCAGGAGGAATCCCAGATGAAGGAAATGAAGCTTCAGATGTTCACGAACATCTCGCATGAGATCCGCACTCCGCTCACTCTTGTCATGAATCCTCTGAAGAAGATGAGGGAAGAGGAACGCGACCCACGCCAGAAGGAACTGTATAACCTGATGTACCGCAACAGTCTGCGCATCCTGAGGCTTGTAAACCAGCTGCTTGACATCAGAAAAGTGGACAACGGACAGATGAAGATGCATTTTCTCGAGACAGACGTCGTATACTTCATAAAGGATATAATGCAGTCATTCGAGAATCTTGCGGTAAGCAGAGGTATTGATTTCCAGCTCGATCCGTCTGATGAGGTCATCAATCTCTGGATAGACCAGGGTAATTTCGACAAGATAATATTCAACATTCTCTCGAACGCGTTCAAGTTCACGCCGGACGGCGGATCGGTAAAGATAAGCATCAGCGAACCTATACCTAATCACGGAGCACTGGAATCATATATCGATAATTATGTGGAATTCACTATAGAGAACAGCGGAGAGCACATAGAGGAGAGGCACTTCGAGAAACTGTTTGACAGGTTCTATCAGGTCGACATCAGAGATGCGAAGATGGGATCGGGAGTGGGTCTCAATCTCGCAAAAATGCTTGTTGACCTGCACCATGGCCACATTTCCGCATTCAACACTGAAGCCGGAGTGGCATTCCGCGTCATGATTCCGGTCGGATGCGGTCATCTCACCGCAGATGAAATGACCAAGCCTCAGAACCACAAGGACTTGTACACCAAGCACCCTATCATTTCCGACTCCGAATTCTCAAGCGTGGAAGACGTGACCTACAGCACTCCTGCCGAGGAAGGAAAGAGCACAAGGCAGTCAAAGAAAAAGAACATAGTGCTCGTAGACGACGACAGCGAAATGAGGGCCTACCTGAGACTCGAACTGCAGAGCATCTACAATGTCGAGGTCTGCGCAAACGGAAAGGAGGCATGGTCAAAGATTTCCACGACTATTCCTGACGCCGTCATCACTGACCTCATCATGGACAAGATGGACGGTGCCGAGCTGTGCGAGAAGATCAAGAAGAATCCTGGAACAAACCATATTCCGGTAATCCTCCTGACATCATCCACTGACGAACAGAGCCACAACAGATGCATCAAGAGCGGAGCGGACCGTTTCTTCACCAAGCCTATATCGCTTGAAATCCTGAAGAGCGCTCTGGCCAGCGCCATTGCGACAAGAGAGACGATAAAGAACAAATACACCAGGGAAATTGACTACGGATACGGGGACATCAAGATGAACAATGCGGACAACCAGCTGGCGTCCAAGGTAATAGCCATCATCCGCAAGAATATCGAGAACACCGAATTCAGCGTCGAGGAGCTCAGCCGCGAGGTCGGAATGAGCCGCGTGCATCTTAACAGAAAGCTGAAGGAGATGATGAACATCTCTCCAAGTAACCTGATAAGGTCGATACGTCTCAAGCAGGCCGCTTATCTGCTGATAAACAACAAGGTGAACATTTCGGAAGTGGCGTACAAGGTGGGATTCTCCACACACTCATACTTCTCGAATTCGTTCCATGATTATTTCGGGATGACGCCTAAAGAATTTACTGCCCAGTACATGAACTGCACCGATGAAGAGACCTTGAAGAAGATCTTCGGATAGTACCCCCATGCGGAATCGAACCGCAACCGTCAGAACCGGAATCTGAAATTCTATCCATTAAACTATAGGGGCAATGGGAAGGCAAAGTTAGCATTTTTTTCTAACTTTGCGCTATGAAAGCGTATGTATTTCCCGGTCAGGGCTCGCAATTCACGGGCATGGCCAAAGATCTTTATGACAACAGCCCCATCGCACACGAGATGCTTGAGAGGGCGAATGAAATTCTCGGATTCCGTATCACAGACGTAATGTTCGAAGGAAGCGCAGAAGAACTGAAACAGACAAGAGTAACCCAGCCGGCAATATTCCTCCACTCGACCGCAATGGCAAAATGCCTTCCGGATTTTGCCCCGGGCATGGTTGCAGGACACTCCCTTGGAGAATTTTCAGCCCTTGTAGCGGCAGGAGCGATGGATTTCGAAGACGGCCTGAGGCTTGTTGCCATCCGTGCAGGAGCCATGCAGAAGGCATGTGAGATGAATCCTGGTGCCATGGCAGCCGTCATCGCTCTTGATACCGCAAGAATCGAAGAAATCTGCGCCGGTTGCGAGGGCATCGTGATTCCGGCAAACTATAATTGCGACGGCCAGGTGGTGATCTCCGGCGAAAAGGAAGCTGTCGAACTGGCGTGCGTAAAAATGAAGGAAGCCGGAGCCAAAAGAGCCCTGATGCTTCCTGTAGGCGGCGCATTCCACTCCCCTCTCATGGAACCGGCACGCGAAGAACTTGCCAAAGGCATAGAAAGCACTGTCTTCAAGGCCCCTGTCTGTCCTGTATATCAGAATGTTACTGCGCTTCCGTCGACTGATCCAGAAACGATCAAGGCCAATCTTCTTGCCCAGCTCACCGCACCGGTAAGATGGACGCAGAGCGTCAGGAACATGGCAGCGGACGGCGCAACGGAATTTGTCGAGCTGGGACCGGGCAGCGTCCTTAAAGGACTTATTGCAAAGATTCTCTAGATTTTTTGCTCGATTCTCGACAAAAGTCCGTAAATTTGTATGATTGCGAAAATTTAAATTCAATATAAACTTTTAAAGCATATGGCAAACGAGAAAAAATTCGTCACTTGTGACGGTAACTGGGCAGCGGCGCATATCGCTTACCTTTTCAGCGAGCATGCAGCCATCTACCCTATCACCCCATCTTCGACCATGGCAGAGTACGTGGACGAGTGGGCGGCTCAGGGTAAGAAGAACCTCTTCGGTGAGGTTGTGAAGGTAACTGAAATGCAGAGTGAAGGCGGTGCTGCAGGTGCAGTGCACGGTTCGCTTCAGGCAGGCGCCCTCACCACCACATTCACAGCATCGCAGGGTCTCCTTCTCATGATTCCGAACATGTACAAGATCGCCGGTGAAATGCTTCCTACAGTATTCCACGTATCGGCCCGCGCCCTTGCATCGCACGCCCTCTCCATCTTCGGAGACCACCAGGACGTGATGGCATGCCGTCAGACAGGTTTTGCAATGCTTGCATCGGCATCGGTGCAGGAAGCCCTCGACATGGCTGCCGTGGCACATCTCTCGGCTATCAAGTCAAGCATTCCTTTCCTCCATTTCTTCGACGGATTCCGTACTTCTCATGAGATCCAGAAGATTGAGCTCATCGACGAGGCAGCTCTGAAGGATATGGTAAGCACAAAGGCTCTTGCAAACTTCCGCGCGAAGGCGCTCTCTCCAGACGCTCCTGTAACCCGCGGTACAGCACAGAACGGAGACGTATATTTCCAGGCAAGAGAGGCATGCAACCAGTATTATGACGCAGTTCCTGACATCGTAGCGCGTTATATGGGCGAGATCAGCGAGATTACAGGCCGCGAGTACCGTCCTTTCGACTACTACGGAGACGCTGAAGCAGAGAACGTAATCGTTGCCATGGGCTCTGTTACAGAGACAATCAAGGAGACCATCGACTACCTCGCATCACAGGGAAAGAAGGTCGGACTGATGACCGTACGTCTCTACAGACCTTTCTCTGCAAAGTATTTCATGAAGGCTCTTCCGAAGAGCGTGAAGAGGATCGCCGTACTCGACAGGACAAAGGAGCCGGGTGCGCTTGGAGAGCCATTGTTCCTCGACATCAAGACCCTCTTCCAGGGTATGGAGAACGCACCTCTCGTAATCGGTGGACGCTACGGTCTTTCTTCTAAGGACACCACTCCTGCACAGATCGTTTCAGTATATGAGAACCTTGCGATGGCAGAGCCAAAGGACGGCTTCACTGTCGGCATCGTGGACGACGTGACATTCAAGTCGCTTCCTCAGAAGGAGGAGTTCTCTATCGTGAAACCGGGCACTACTGAGTGCAAGTTCTTCGGTCTCGGTTCGGACGGTACAGTCGGAGCGAACAAGAACACCATCAAGATCATCGGTGACAACACTCCGAAATACTGCCAGGCATATTTCGACTATGACTCGAAGAAGTCAGGCGGATACACATGTTCGCACCTCCGTTTCGGCGACCTCCCTATCAAGGCTCCTTACCTTGTAGGAACTCCTGACTTCGTTGCATGCCACGTCCCTTCATACCTTACAAAGTATGACGTGCTCAAGGGCATCAAGGAGAACGGTACCCTCCTCCTCAACAG
>JAFQAT010000074.1 GCA_017399865.1 Bacteroidales bacterium
CTCCTGAGCAATGGCAACTAAGGCATTTCAGAAAATATACACACAGTTGGAAGCCATCACAAAGGCGACTGTAGCCCTCCGTGCACAGGGCATTTCCAACGATGAGCTCGCTGTCGTGGACGGCAGACTGGCTCAGGTAGTGAAGACCAAGGGTGACCTCGTTACACTTCAGGTGTTCGCAGGTACAGAAGGTATTCCTACAGACGCTGAGGTTACATTCCTCGGCGCCCCTCCTACCCTGAAGGTAAGTGACGAACTTGCAGGTCGTTTCTTCGACGCATATGGAAAGCCGCTTGACGGCGGTCCTGAAGTGGAAGGACGCGAGGTACAGATCGGAGGTCCATCGGTAAACCCTTACAAGAGAAGACAGCCTTCACAGATCATCCCTACAGGTATCGCAGGCATCGACCTCAACAACACACTGGTGTCAGGACAGAAGATTCCTTTCTTCGCAGACCCTGACCAGCCGTACAACAACGTGATGGCACAGGTGGCACTCCGCGCAGACGTGGACAAGATCATTCTCGGAGGTATGGGTCTTACAAACGATGACTACCTCTACTTCAAGCATGAGTTCGAAGCGGCGGGTGCACTCGACAAGATCATCTCGTTCGTGAATACGACAGAACAGCCTCCTGTAGAGCGTCTGCTCATTCCTGACATGGCGCTGACAGCGGCAGAGTATTTCGCAGTCGAGAAGAACGAGAAGGTTCTCGTGCTCCTCACCGACATGACCCTCTACGCCGACGCCCTCTCCATCGTGTCGAACCGTATGGACCAGATTCCTTCAAAGGACTCCATGCCAGGTTCGCTTTACTCTGACCTCGCAAAGATCTACGAGAAGGCAGTACAGCTCCCAGAAGGCGGTTCGATCACAATCATCGCCGTTACCACGCTCAATGACGGAGACATCACCCACGCGATTCCGGACAACACCGGATACATCACGGAGGGACAGCTCTTCCTTCGTACGGACCCGGATTCAGGAAAGGTCATCATCGACCCGTTCCGTTCGCTCTCACGTCTGAAGCAGCTCGTACAGGGCAAGAAGACCCGCAAGGACCATGGCCAGGTGATGAACGCATCCGTACGTCTCTATGCTGACGCACAGAACGCAAAGACAAAGCTTGAGAACGGTTTCGACCTCAGCGACTATGACGAGAGATGCCTAGACTATGCAAAGGCATATGCCACAAGACTGCTTGCGATCGATGTGAACCTGAAGATCGACGAAATGCTTGACACTGCATGGGAGCTCTTCGGTACATATTTCTCGAAGGCAGAAACCGGTATCAAGCAGGAACTTATCGACACTTACTGGAAAGGTAACTGATTATGGCAATAAAATTCCAATATAATAAGACATCTCTGAACAACTTGAACAAGCAGCTCAAGATGCGAAGGAATGCCCTCCCGACCTTGAAGAACAAGGAGTCGGCGCTCCGTCTTGAGGTGAAGAAGGCCAAGGACCATTCGGAGAAGCTTATTGAGGATCTTGATGCCGCCCTGAAGAAATACGACTATCTCGCAGCGCTCTGGAACGAATTCCAGCCCAGCCTTATCTCTATCGTAGACGTTGACCTTTACACGGTCAAGGTAGCCGGAGTGAAGACACCGGCCCTCGGGGAGATAAAGTATGAGATCCACGAGTTCAACGCATTCAACTGCCCGGCATGGTATGCGGACGGAGTTGCGATACTCAAGGAACTCTCCAGACTTGGAATCGAATCTGAAGTGTACAGAGAGAAAGCCCGTATTCTGGATTTCCAGAGGAAGAAGACCACTCAGAAGGTAAACCTCTATGAGAAGGTGCAGATTCCTGGATATCAGGAGGCAATAAGAAAGATCAAACGATATATGGAGGACGAGGAGAATCTCTCCAAGGCAGCCTCAAAGATCGTGAAGAGCAGACATGCTCTTGAAGAAGAAGAGGAGGAACGCAGCAATGATAATTAAGATGACCAAATATTCCTTCATCCTGCTTACAGGAGAGAAGGACGGTTTCCTGGAGCAGCTTCAGGAACTGGGAGTCGTGGATATCACACGTTCTGTGAAACCTGTTGACCAGGACTCTTCTGACATGCTCGCCAAGGCAGACAGAGCGCGAAAGACTCTTGAGTTCCTTGAGAGCATTGACTATACCAAGGATGCTGATTACGAAGCGATCGCAAAAGCCACTGTCAATATAGAAGGCGACCCTGTAGACTTCATCGAACAGTGCAGGACACGCATCGCAGAACTCAACGCAGAGCTGACAGCTGCAGAAAAGCAGCTGGAGTCAAGACGTCCTTGGGGAGAATACGACAGAAGCGCTCTTGAAGGTCTCAGGGACCTCGGCTATGCGATACATTACTATTGCATCGACGCAAAGAAATTCGACCAGTCTTGGAGCGAAAGCTACCCTCTTCAGGTCGTTGAGAACGATGGTAAGAAGGTATGGTTCGTGACTGTCGTTCCTGCAGATTCCGCTGAGTACTCACTTCCTGTCAAGGAAATGAACGCTCCTGCAGGAACCTACAGCGAATGCGTTTCGGAAATAAACCGCATCAAGGCAGAGATCATCGGCTGCAAGGCAGGTCTTCTCAATGCGAAGGATTATATCCCTGCAATCAAGGAGGCACGCAACAGCAGTCTTGTAGATTTCGACAGATACATGGCTGACAACGCTGCAGCAGGTGCGGCTGAAGACATGCTCACAGTATTCACAGGATTTGCTCCTGTTGAAAACGATGAGGCATTGACAGAAGCATTCGACAAGATGGGCGTCCTTTATATAAAGGAGGAAGCCGTACAGGAGGACAATCCTCCGATCAAGCTGAAGAACAACTGGTTCACACGCCAGTTCGAGGTCTTCACCGAGATGTATGGAATGCCGGTGTATACGGAATTCGACCCAACACCTGTAGTAGCTCCTTTCTACCTGCTTTTCTTTGCCATGTGTATGGGAGATGCGGGATATGGAATCATCCTTCTTCTGATGGGCATAATGCTCAACAAGGGATGGATGAAGATCGGAATGTTCGATGGTCTCGGCAACATCATCGCCCTTCTCGGAGCGGGAACTATTGCTGTCGGCACGATACTGGGAACATTCTTCGGAATAAGCCTGTATGATGCTGCATGGGTCCCTGAATGGCTGAAAAGCTGCATGATTGTAGGAGACGTCGAGATACCGGGAATAGGTGTCCTAAACATCCAGATGCTCCTTGCGATGGGAATCGGTATCTTCCACATCTGCCTGGCGATGACAGTCAAGGCATTCTGCTATACCAAACGTTTCGGCATAAAGGAGAACATCGCCACATGGGGATGGCTTCTGCTGATAGTAGGAGGAGTCATTCTGGCCCTTCTGGGTGTAGGAAAGATCCTTTCACCAGAGGCAATGAAATGGGCTGTAATCGCTGTAGGAGGCATTTCGGCGCTTGCAATCTATGTATTCAACACTCCAGGCAGAAACCCGCTCATCAACATTGGAGCAGGCCTATGGGACACATACAACATGGCTACCGGAATCCTGGGTGATGTGCTCAGCTACCTCCGCCTCTTCGCACTCGGTCTTGCAGGCGGAATGCTCGGCCAGGCATTCAACAACCTTGCCCTGTCCGTAAAGAGCGACAGCATCATCACATGGCTCCCATTCGTTCTCATACTTGTCATCGGACATCTGATGAACCTTCTGCTTTCAGGACTGGGAGCATTCGTACACCCTATGCGTCTTACATTCATGGAATACTTCAAGAACGCAGGATACGAAGGAAAGGGTGCGGCCTATAATCCGCTCACAACAAACAAGGAATAAATAAAAAACTAATAAAAAACTAAAAATTATGAACGCAATTGAGTTACTCGGTTATCTCGGCCTCGCTCTGATGCTTGGTCTTTCATTCATCGGCAGTGCCCTCGGTACAACAATCGCCGGCAACGCTGCAGAAGGCGCGCTTAAGAAGAACGCTGACGGTGCGACAAACTACATGGTGCTTTCAGCCATGCCTGCATCACAGGGTCTTTACGGATTCGTGGCATTCTTCGTATGGCTTAACAAGGATTTCGCCGTTGACGGACTTTCGCTCTTCGCAATCGGTCTTGCAGCAGGTGTGACATTCCTCATCTCAGCTATCCGCCAGGGTCAGGTCTGCGCCAACGGTATCATCGGAATCTCACAGGGACACGACGTATTCACCAAGACTTTGATTTACGCCGCTCTTCCTGAGCTTTACGCCATCCTCGCATTCGTTGCATCATTCATGGCATAAAGACAGTCTTCAAAGACAACAAAAAATCCAAGGCTTCGCGGCCTTGGATTTTTTGTTTTATGAAAGTCTAGAACTACATTTCGTCAGGAGCGTACTTGAAAGGATCGAGAGGTGACTTGTAATCGCAGTAGTCTTCATCCTTGAAGAACCTCTTGAGCTCGATCTCGGCATTCTCAGGAGAATCTGAAGTATGTACGACATTCTCCTGTGCGCTGAGGCTGTAGTCGCCGCGGATTGTACCAGGGACAGCCTTGCTTGCCCTTGTAGCGCCCGCCATGTCACGTACGACCTGTACTGCGCTGTATCCTTCCCAGCAGCAGAGGATCACCGGAGCTGCCATCATTCCGTCGCGAAGCCAAGGGAAGAATGGCTTGTCAAGAAGATGAGCATAATGTACCTTCAGGATTTCTTCATCGAGCTGCACCATCTTCATGGCTACAAGTTTAAGTCCTCTTTTCTCGAATCTTGAGATCACCTCACCCACAAGTCCTCTCTGAAGACATCCGGGCTTAAGAATAACTAGTGTTCTTTCCATATCAGTTATAGTGTATTGATTAATTACGTCCAAACAATCTGCAAGTTAATAAATTATTCCCTTTAATAAAAATATAAATGCTATCTTTGTAGAAAAGATACAGCAATGAGCTACAAGATAAAGAAAGATGCAGTATGCGGCATGATAGGATACGGCAGCTGGGCAACGGCTCTCGTGCATACGCTGCAGGAGAACAGACAGTCCATCTGGTGGCATATCCGCAACCCGGAAGTCCTGGAATCCATACAGACGGAAGGCAGGAACGCCAAATACCTGAATGACGTCGAGTTCGACAAGGAAATGATCAATGCCACAGACGACATCAATGAAGTCGTAAGGAATTCAGACATCATAGTCATAGCTGCTCCTTCGGCCTACCTGAAGGATTTCATGAAGGATCTGACAGAGCCTCTGGACGGAAAGTTCATACTCTCGGCTACAAAGGGCATCATACCGGACGACTACAAGACGATAACCGAATTCTTCCGCGACACCTACAGCCTGTCGTATGACCACCTGGGCATCATATCAGGTCCGTCGCACGCAGAAGAGGTTTCAAGAGACAGGCTCTCGTACCTTACCGTTGCCACGACTGATGAAGAGAACGGAAAGATCATAGGATCGAAATTCGGCACCCAGAACCTGCAGATAAGATATTCACAAGATATCTACGGCATCGAATATGCGGGCATACTCAAGAACATCTACGCATTGGCAGGAGGACTCGCAGCCGGACTCGGATACGGTGACAACTTCAGAGCAGTTCTGACTGCTGCAGGAGCGCAGGAGATGACAAGATTCATCAACGAGAGCTATCCTTTCGAGCGTGACACGATGCAGTCCGCATATCTAGGAGACCTTCTTGTGACATCATACTCGACATTCAGCCGAAACAGACGCCTCGGACAGCTGATCGGTCATGGAAACACAGTCAAGAGTGCCCTCAATGAGATGACAATGATTGCAGAAGGCTACTTTGCCGCAG
The DNA here is from genome assembly GCA_017399865.1 of Bacteroidales bacterium. GTDB lineage: Bacteria > Bacteroidota > Bacteroidia > Bacteroidales > UBA932 > Cryptobacteroides. The sequence continues at coordinate 5,774 of JAFQAT010000074.1, forward strand.
AATGCATAAAGCACATCAATGAAAGACACAATGTACACATGCCGATTGCAGATATGGTATACGATGTGCTCTACAGAAGGGCAAACCCAAGAAGAAGAATGAAGGAACTTACAACACAATTATAAAAGACCATGAAAGGAAAGATCATAGGCATTACCGCTGGAATCCTGGCTCTCGTGCTCGCAGGATTCATTTTCTTCAAGTTCTATTTCGTGTTCGGCGAAGGAGTGAAGGCCGGCGAACTGAACTTTGTAGTGTACAAAGGTTATGTATTCAAGACATATGAAGGCCGTGCAATCCAGGCCGGCTTCGGCAAGGGCAAGGGAGCCAATGCAGGAGCCATCCAGTCATATGAATTCGATTTCTCGATCACAGACAAGGCTGTAGCCGACTCTCTGATGAGATGCGGAGGCAAGATGGTCGAGCTCCACTACAAGGAGTATCTCGGCACATTGCCTTGGAGAGGAAAGCAAAGATATATCGTAGACAGAATCGTTTCTGTACGGGACATTTAACCATCAGCTTATGAAGAAGAACCTTATGATCCTGGGCCTGCTGTGCCTGGGATTGACTTTGTCTGCGCAGACAGGAGTATTCAGCACAAGACCGGCAAATCCGCAGGACGGAAAGATCCTGACCATGGAAGAGACGATTCTTTCCCGCGACCTCTCCCCTGTCAGCCTCCACTGCACATGGGACAGCAACGGCTCACTTCTTGTCCATAAGGACGGAAGATGGCAGGTTCATGACCTGAAGACAGGAGCCGAGCAGGAATATCGGCCTGCCGAAGCGTCTGGGATGGCCGCATACGTCAAAGGCCAGAGCCTTTGGCTCAGAGGCAAGGACGGCAAGGAAACGGTGATCGCCGAAAGCAAAGATCCGAACATCACATACGGCCAGTTCGTAAGCCGCAACGAGTTCGGAATCGAGGACGGCATCTTCTGGTCACCGGACAGCACTAAAGTAGCGTTCTACCGCAAGGACGAGTCCAAGGTCACATCCTTCCCTCTTCTGGACATCACGACACGCACAGGAAGCCTCAAGGAGATAAAGTACCCGATGGCCGGAATGGATTCAGAGAATGTACAGCTATGGATCTATGACATAGCAAGCGGAGAGACCGCAAGGATAGAAGGCGGAGATTTCGGATACGACACATATCTGACCAACGTCACGTGGGCTCCTGACGCATCCAGGATATATATCCAGGTCCTGGACAGAAGCCAGAAGCATATGAGGCTCATTTCATATGACCCGTCAGACGGAAAGATGCTCGGTACGATCCTGACCGAAGACAACGGGAAGTATGTCGAGCCGATGGATCCTCTTTACTTCATCAAGGACAGCGGAGTCTTCATTTACCGCACGGCAAACCGCGACGGATACAGGAACCTTTATCTCTGCGACAATGACGGAAACATACGCAGGCTGACATCCGTTGACGCTGATGTGGAATACATAGCCAATGACGGCCGATATGTATACTACACATCTGCAGAGGTTTCTCCGGTAGAGAACCATCTCTTCAGAATAGAGATCAAAGGACTGAAGAAAGGCGTTCAGAAGGCTGTTTTCGGAAAGCCGCAGAGGCTGACTTCCGAACCGGGATGGCACACCATTGCCATGAGCCCGGACTGCAGGCATTTCACAGACACATGGAGCAGCCTTTCTGTTCCCCGCGTGACAGACCTCTGCACTTCAGACGGAAAGACTGTCAGGAATCTTCTTACGGCAGAAGACCCTACAATGGACTATGCCTACACCGAAATATCACTCGGAACAGTAAAGAGCGCAGACGGCCTTTATGACAATTATTACCGTCTGATCAAGCCTAAGGACTTCGACCCATCGAAGAAATATCCGGTAATAGTCTATGTGTACGGGGGTCCTCACTCACAGATGGTCCAGAACACATACATGGGACTTCTGCGCAGGTGGGAGATGTACATGGCCCAGCGCGGCTACCTCGTATATGTCCAGGACAACAGAGGCACGCAGAACCGCGGACTGGCCTTCGAACAGGCCATCCACGGACAGTGCGGACAGGCGGAGATGGCCGACCAGATGGAAGGCGTGAAGATGCTGATGGACCTGCCTTACGTCGACAGGGAGCGCATCGGAGTACATGGATGGAGCTACGGCGGATTCATGACCATATCACTGATAACCAACTATCCTGATGTGTTCAAGGTAGGAGTCGCGGGAGGTCCGGTAATCGACTGGAAATGGTATGAGGTGATGTATGGAGAAAGATATATGGACCACCCTGACAGAAATCCTGAAGGTTACGCGAAGACAAGCCTGATCAATAAGGCGAAGGATCTCAAAGGCAAGCTTCTGATCTGTCAGGGCGCTGTGGATCCTGTGGTCGTATGGGAGCACAGCCTGAGTTTCATACGCGAATGCATCAAGAACAATGTTCAGGTGAACTACTTCCCTTATCCATGCGCAGAGCACAATGTAATGGGAAAGGACAGGGTGCATCTGCACGACAAGATATCCATGTATTTCGAAGATTATCTGTAATGCTTTCCCAGATTTTGTATTAAATTTGTCTTATTAAATCCGCTGGATCATGGGAATGAAATCTATAAAGGACGTCTACAAGATAGGTAAGGGTCCGTCGAGCAGCCACACCATGGGGCCGTTCAAGTCAGTAAGGCATTATGTGAATCATCATACTCAAGCACAGAAGATCATGGTGACCCTGTACGGTTCGCTTGCAGCGACCGGCAAAGGTCACCTTACAGACTGGGCCTGTGAGGATGCGTTCCGCGACGGAACAGTCGTGATCGTATGGATGCCTAAAGAAACCCTGCCGATGCATCCGAACGGTATGACCATTGGAGTTCTGGAAGCTGACGGAAGCACATCAGATGTCTGGACATACTACAGCGTAGGAGGCGGAGACATCGTGTGTGTGGAACATCCCATAGAGACCGAAGGAGACAAGGAAGTATACGAACTGACCACCATGAAGGACATCATGGACTGGTGCAACGCAAACGGAAAGTCTTATTGGGAGTATGTGGACGAAAGAGAGAATCCCGAGGTATGGGAACATCTTGGAAAGGTCTGGAAGGTAATGCGCGCTGCAGTAGAGCGCGGAATCGACCAGGAAGGCGCTCTTCCGGGACCGCTCAACCTGCGCAGAAAGGCATCCAGCTACTTCATACGCGCAGAAGGCTACAGTGACGTCCTCCGTACAAGAGGCCTCATATTCGCATATGCCCTTGCTGTCAGCGAGGAAAACGCGAGCGGAGGCATGATAGTGACCGGACCGACATGCGGTTCATGCGGCGTACTCCCGAGCGTGCTTTTCCATATGCAGAAATTCTATAACTTCAGTGACCAGAGGATCCTCAGAGCACTGGCTACCGCAGGTATCTTCGGCACTGTAGTAAAACACAACGCTTCTGTATCAGGAGCCGAGGTCGGCTGTCAGGGAGAGGTCGGAGTTGCCTGCGCCATGGCCGCCGCGGCTGCTGCGCAGCTCATGGGCGGCAGCCCGTCGCAGATCGAGTACGCAGCCGAAATGGGCCTGGAGCATCACCTGGGCCTTACATGCGACCCTGTATGCGGCCTTGTGCAGATTCCGTGCATCGAGAGAAATGCCTATGCGGCAGCACGCGCTCTTGATGCGGCCATATATTCTATGTACACAGACGGACGCCACCGTGTATCATTTGACAAGGTAGTGAAGGTGATGAAGGAAACAGGAAAGGATCTCCCTTCGGTCTACAAGGAGACCAGCGAGGGCGGCCTTGCAAAGCATCTATAAAAACCATCCCATGGCAGGACGAAGATTCGACACTTGCTTCTTTGAGCGTTACGCTCAGCACACTCTCGAGACATTTCTCGGGAGCAGTTACTCTGCGCTGGTGAATGAAGACAGGCCGGATCTTCAGATGCCTGACAAGTCACTCGGAATAGAGGTCACAAGGGCCATGGAACCGCGCAAGGATGTCGCACAGGATCTGCTGCGCGAAATGGCAGGCGTTGAATCCCCTTCAGACGACCATGAAGAAATCGAGCAGATCATCAAGTCTGGTTACGGATACGGTCTTCAGGACGGACGCTATATCGGACGTCTGGAATACGAATACTGGCGTCTCGCCCACCCTCTCAGACGCATCATTGAAAGCAAGGTAGGCAAAGTAGGTTCAGGATTCTACGGTGACTTCAAGGAGTACGGCCTGTACATATTCTGCAAGGACCATCTTACCGAAGAGGAAGTCATCCTGACCATGGAGTATACCAGCGACCTCCAGCGCCACCTTGACATCAGATATTCGAAGATGTATCTTTCCCTTATCGACAGACTCTATGTCTGCGACCTCGCATCGGTCGACCGGACCGAACACTCAACAAAATGCACATCCTACGATATTTCACGCAAGATGTGCAAAGATTTCTTCCTCAAGTCTCTGGACTAGAGGTTCGCTGTTCTGGCTGCGACTTCTCCTGCTGCCTTTGCGTAGTTTTCCGTGCTGTCGGCAAAGAGGATTCCTCGTGAAGAATTGATAAGAAGACCGCCATGGTCATTTGCGCCGTGGGCGATGACTTCTTCTGCAGAGCCACCCTGGGCGCCTACGCCAGGCACCAGGAAGAAATTGTCCGGACAGAAGGTGCGGAGCTCTTCGAGCTTGTCAGCCTTGGTAGCTCCGACTACGAACATCATGTTGTCCGGAGTCGATATCTCCATCATTTCCTCCATAACGGCCTGATAAAGAGGCTTGCCATCTTTCTGCGCAGTCTGGAACTGATATGCGGAAGCGTTTGATGTCAAGGCAAGAACGATGGCCCATTTATCCCTGTACTCAAGGAACGGAGTGACGCTGTCGGCTCCCATGTAAGGGGCGATTGTGACTGCGTCGAAGTCCATTTCCTCAAAGAACGCCTTTGCATACATTTTCGCCGTGTTTCCTATGTCTCCCCTCTTCGCATCTGCAATCAGGAAAATCTCGGGATACTTCGACCTGATGTAATCCACTGTAGCATCAAGGGCTCTCATGCCGTCGATTCCATAGCATTCATAGAAAGCAAGGTTAGGCTTGTATGCCACGCAATGAGGTGCAGTAGCATCGATGATGGCCTTGTTGAACTCGATGATCGAGCGCGCCTTGCCCTTGTACAGCTCGCCTTTAATTGCAAGCTCACCATGATTTGCCAAAGCCTTCACATGCTCGGGCATCTTATTGAAATCTACATCCAGGCCTACGCAAAGCATGCTCTTCTTCGCCTGAATCTGCTGGTATAATTCCTTTCTATTCATAATATACTTTATTAAAAGCCGGACGGTTTGATGCTCCATTGGCCCCCTCCCACTTCGTGGGCCCCTCCCCCTACGCGGGGGTGCGAAAATGCCAATTCCGCATTCAAATCCGCTCCGTCATTGATATCAATAATACCTGTAGAACAATGCAATAGCCTCCATACCGGCAAAAAGCTGCTTGAGGAGGTAGCTCTCGTTTGGAGAATGGATGGTGTCACGCTCAAGACCGAATCCCATCAGAAGAGGGTCTATCTCAAGGATACGCTGAAGATCGGCCAGGATAGGAATCGATCCGCCTCCGCGCGAAGGCACAGGCTCGATGCCGTAAACTTCGGTCATAGCCTTCTCCGCAGCCTTATATGCAGGAGATGAGATAGGAATCAGGAAGCCGTCGCCACCATGATGAGGTATGACCTCGACCTTTACGTAATCAGGCGCGATGGCAAGGAAATGCTCTGTGAAGAGCTTCGTGATGGTCGCGCTGTCTTGATTCGGAACAAGACGCATCGAAATCTTCGCATGAGCCACAGAAGGAAGTACTGTCTTCGCTCCTTCTCCGATGTAGCCGCCCCAGATGCCGTTCACATCCAGACATGGACGGATACCGGTACGCTCCAGGGTGCTGTATCCTGCTTCGCCCTTCACTTCCTTGATGTCCAGGAACTCCTTGTACTCTTCCATATCGAAAGGAGCCCTTGAAAGCTTTGCCCTGTCCTCTGCAGAAAGTTCGACGACATCATCGTAGAAGCCTTTTACAGTGATATGTCCGTCCTTGTCGATCAGGGACGAGATCATGTCGCAGAGCACATTGATAGGGTTGGCTACGGCGCCGCCGTAATGTCCAGAATGAAGGTCTTTATTAGGTCCTGTCACCTTTACCTCGACATATGAGAGTCCGCGCATTCCGCAGTTGATCGAAGGGACTGATTCCGAAATCATGGTAGTGTCGGAAACAAGGATGATGTCTGCCTTGAGCATATCCTTATTTGCCTTGGCCCAAGCAGCAAGAGAAGGGCTTCCGATCTCTTCCTCGCCTTCGAGGATGAACTTCACGTTATGCTTCAGACCGCCTTCACGGACCATGAACTCGAATGCCTTGATATGCATGAAAAGCTGGCCCTTGTCGTCGTTCGCGCCACGGGCATAGATCGCTCCGTCACGGATCTCGGGTTCGAAAGGATCTGAGTGCCAGAGTTCGATCGGGTCGACAGGCTGGACATCATAATGGCCATAGACGAGGACAGTCGGAAGCGACGGGTCGACGATCTTCTGTCCGAAGACTACAGGGTGGCCTGTTGTAGGATATACTGCAGCTTCGTCTGCACCTGCCTCCAAAAGCAGTTCAACAAGCCTCTCCGCACAGCGCTGCATGTCCGGCTTATGCTGCTCGAGGGAGCTGACTGACGGAATCCTTAAAAGGGAAAAGAGCTCTTCAAAGAACCTTTCCTTATGGGTCTCGATATAATTCTTCATAAAATATATTGTTTTATCATTTCTTTCCTCGTTTGAAGAAGAACGACTTCTGTTCCTTCTTCCTTTCTATGTCTCGCTCTACAAAGACCTTCTCCAGGTTTTTCGGATCAAGTCCGGTATAGAACATCACTGAAGACGTCGTCATAGGGGTAGGCGTAAAGTCCTGGACCTGATCCATATAGAGTCCCTGCAGGGCAGGATTACGTGCCAGGCGCTGCATTTCGCGCATTCCGCAGCCAGGGTGGCCGGAGATGAAGTAAGGCACGAGCTCGCACTTTCTCCCGCTGGACGCTACAATCCTGTCGAACTCGACACGCAGACGTTCAAAGAGTCTGAACGAAGGCTTTGCCATAAGCTTGAGAACGCTGTCTTCAGTATGTTCCGGAGCAACCTTCAGACGGCCGGACGTATGTTCCAGAATCAGCTCCTTCAGGTATGGATACGAAGTCTCGTCAACGAATCCCTTTTCGTCCAGGAAAAGGTCGTATCTGATACCGCTACCGATATACGCATGCCTTATGCCCTTGACATCGGCGATACGATCGTACAGTTTCAGGAGACGTTCATGCGATCTGTCCATGTTCTTGCACGGGTGCGGGAACAGACATGACTTGCGACGGCATTTCGCGCACAGCTGCGGATCCTTTCCGCGCATTCCGTACATGTTCGCGGTAGGAGCGCCGACATCGGAAATGTTTCCTGCAAATCCGGGCAGATCCTTCAATGCCTTGATTTCATCGATTATGGACTCTTCGCTGCGGGACTGTATGAACTTGCCCTGATGGGCTGCGATCGTACAGAAGTTGCATCCGCCGAAACATCCACGGTGGGTATTGATCGAGAACTTGATCATCTCGAAGGCCGGTATATGCTTGCCTTTGTAACGTGGGTGCGGAAGCTTTGTATATGGCAGGTCCCAGAACGAATCCATCTCTTCCTGCGTTGCAGGCGGCCATGTAGGGTTTATCTGGACAAATCCACTGCCGACCGGCTCGATCAGCACAGGCGGCTGGAGAATGTTCGCATATGTCTCGACTACATGGAAATTCTCGGCAAAGGCGATCTTGTCCTTGCAGCATCTCTCATATGAATTCAGAATCACGGCATCCTTCGCTTTCGAACGCCCGTCCATATAGAAGCCAAGCTGAGGTATCTTCCTGATATCGTTCAGATTGCGTCCGGACTCGATGGCTCTTGTAAACTCTATCATCGTCCTCTCCCCCATTCCATAGCACAGCCAGTCCGCCCCGCTTTCAACAAGAATCGAAGGCTTAAGGGCATCCTGCCAATAGTCGTAATGGGTAACTCTTCTGAGCGATGCCTCGATACCTCCGATGATAACTGGAATATCAGGATATATCTGCTTCAGGATCTTCGTATAGACGGTAACCGCATAATCGGGTCTCTGTCCCGCCTTTCCTTCCGGAGTATACGCGTCATCGCTGCGCAGACGCTTGGCGGCGGTATAATGGTTAACCATCGAATCCATGGCACCGCTGTTCACTCCGAAGTACAGACGCGGTGCTCCGAGCTTGCGGAAATCACGCAAGTCGTCGCGCCAGTTCGGCTGCGGCACTACGGCTACCCTGTAGCCGTGCTTCTGCAGCCAGCGGGCGATCACCGCCGTTCCGAACGAAGGATGGTCTATGAATGCATCGCCGGTAAATAGGATCACGTCTATGTAATCCCATCCCAAGGCTTTGACCTCCTTGATCGAGGTCGGTATCATGTATGCTCCTGTTTCCTTCATATCATCCGAATCGTACAAATTTAATCAATATTTCGGATTAAGTGTGTATTTTTGCATACCATTAACCAACAAAAGGACAGGACCATATGAACATCGCTGTTTACACCTTGACATCTCCTCTTCACAACGAAGAAGCCACCAATGCAGTATCTGCAGAATTCATTTCGGAAATCGAAGCTATGGCTGGATTCGGACTGGACATGAAGGGCAAGGATTTTTCAGAGTTCGGGAGCAGCGACCTGGACCTGATATTCGTCAGGACCGGAGGAACAGAAGGACTGTTCAAAGAGGTCTTCCCATCCCTTGAAGGAAGAATCGTCCTGCTCACATCAGGCAAGAGCAACTCTCTCGCCGCTTCGATGGAGATCCTGTCATACCTGAACCAGCAGGGCCGTGAAGGCGAAATAGTCCACGGAAGCGCATCATATATAGCTGAGAGGATAACAGCCCTCGCAAAGGTCGGAATGGCGAGAAAGAAACTTGAAGGACAGAATCTCGGCATCATAGGCAGGCCTTCAGACTGGCTCATCTCCAGCGATCCGGATAAAGAGGCCATTAAGAGAAAGCTGGGAATCAATCTTGTCGACATCAATATCGAAGAACTGATTGAAGAATACGGCAGGACTGAATTCATGCCTTCGGAAACAGATGTAAATATTCCAGAAGGACTGAAAAAGTACTCGAAAGGAGCGTTCAGGATATACCGTGCCCTGAAGTCAATCATAGAAAGATACAGTCTTTCAGGACTGACCCTCAGATGCTTCGACCTTCTTGACACATTGGAAAACACAGGATGCCTGGCTCTCGCCCTGCTGAATGCCGAGGGCATTCCGGCAGGCTGCGAGGGCGATGTCCCCGCCCTCGTCACCATGGCCATAGGCCAGGCCCTGACCGGCACATGCGGTTTCCAGTCGAATCCGTCGAGGATCGATCCGCAGACGGGAGAGATACTCCTGGCCCATTGCACAGTTCCTTTCAACATGGTAAGGAGCTACAGATTCAACACCCATTTCGAATCAGGCATCGGCATCGCGATACATGGAGAAATACCAGAGGGAGATGCCACGATATTCAAGGTATCTGGAGACCTGTCGCGCCACTTCTGCTGCCCTGCGGAAATCCTCCGCAACCAATATGAAAACAATCTGTGCAGAACACAGATTGTCATCAAAGCAAAAGGCAGCGCCAATTCGATATGCAGGGATTATTTCCTGAAGAATCCCGTAGGCAACCACCACATCGTCTTCAGCGGAGACCGGACGCCTCTGTTTGAAGCATTCATGGCGTCTTTATGATCAGTACGTCAGCTTGACTCCAAAGAAGAAAGTCCTCGGCAGGGTCGGGCCGGACATGAGAGAACATGCTGATACCTGAATAGTAACAGCAGAACAGAAGCAGAAGAAACAATGCCTTGTATGTTCTCTTATGGCTCATCATTTATTATGTCCGGGTCCTTCAGGGAACCAGCCCTTCCTTACACGCTCCTTCTGCTGCATCAGCTCATATATGCTCCAGAAGGACGAGAAGGATGTCACTCCGAGGATTGTCGATGCTATAAGATTATCTATCATTACGGACAGGGCACCGAAAAGGATGCCTGCAAGCAGGAACATCCACCAGCACTTTGACCCAAGATAGTATTCCGCCTTGATAACCAGCGGATGGAACAGGCCGATGATCAGGAAGGTCGCAAGACCTACGATTATACCTATGAAATTCATTGTATCTGTTTAGAACGCAAATATTAACGGGAGCACTAACACCATCACGATTCCCATGATTATCTGGAGAGGAAGACCTACCTTGATGAAGTCCATGAAGGTATACTGTCCTGCAGGCATCACAAGGGCATTAGGCGGTGTCGAGAACGGCGACGCAAAGCACATTGACGCGGCCACGGTCACGGCGAAAAGGAACGGAAGAGGGCTCACACCGATTCCGATAGCACACTGAAGGGCGATCGGCGCCATCAGCACGGCAGTCACCGTATTGCTGATGAATATCGTCATCACCGATGTCGCGAAATATACGGCCGCAAGAGCAAGGTATGGTCCGCTCGCACCGAAAGTGTTGACGATGAAATCAGCTATGATGGCAGATGTTCCTGTCTTTTCCAGTGCGGTAGACATCGGAAGCATTGCGGCAAAGAGCACTATCGTCTGCCAGTTTATGGTCTTGTAGGCAGCCTCCACGCTTCTGACACATCCGGTTATGACCATCAGCACGGCAGCAAGGAGAACGGCAGTCACAGGCGCTACAGGAATAGAATCCACACCCATCATCACGATCATACCGATCATGATCAGCGCAGCTATCGGAGCCTTGTAGTCAAGGGTCACCTTTGCGGCTTCCTGGAGAGGCTCTCCGAGAACGACCCAGTTATTCGACTCATTACGCAGACGCGCGATATCCTTCCATGCTCCCTGGACCAGAAGAACGTCGGAATCATGAATCTTTTCCGAGCCGAGGTCATGGAGAAGATAATCGTGCTTCCTTCTGATTCCAAGGACATTGACATTGAATTTGCTTCTGAATCCTGTCTCCTGGATCTTTCTGTTGATCATCGAAGAAGATGGCATGATCAGGATTTCCGCGATTCCGATGTCGTAGAAATCAAGGGAAGCGTTTGAAGAACTGCCCTCAACCTCATCAGTATGGATGTCCAGAAGCCTTAGAGAGAAGTCTTCAGCAAACTGCTGCACCTTTTCAGGGTCGCCTGAAAGATACAGTACGTCTCCCTGCTGGATCATCAGGGTAGGAGATGCAAGCTGCTGGTTTACCGTCCTCACGAACTTGTTGTGTCCTGTGCTTCTGCGAAGCTCCATGACATTCAGCCCGTACTGGCGATAGATATCAAGATCGACAATGGTCTTTCCGATGGCTTCGGAAGGGCCGTTGATATGGACACGGAAAAGATTGTCTGTAAGTCCGTATTCCTTCACGAGCTCTCCGAGAGTCTTTCCGGTATTCTTCTTGTCCTTGCTCTTCGACTTAGGAGTCAGGAAGACCTTGGTCAGCGGCATAAGCACAAGGATGCCGACTGCAAGGGTCACCAGGCCTACAGGCAGGAAGGTGAAGAACGAGATATCCTGGACTGATGAGGCCACAAGACCGTTTGCCTTTGCATTGTTGAGGGTCTCCTGGATGATAAGGTTGGGAGGTGTACCGATAAGGGTCATCATGCCGCCCATGCTGCTGGCGAATGCCAGAGGCATGAGAAGGCGGCGCGTAGACGTGCCGGCATAGGCAGCCATACTCACTACGATAGGGAGCATCAGGGCGACAGTTCCCGTATTGCTGACGAATCCTCCGATAAGCGCAGTAACAAGCATCACGAGGAGGAAAAGCCTCGTCTCGCTGGTTCCGGCGAGCTTGATTACCTGTCCGCCTATCATCTTGGCCAGACCGGTCTGGAAGATACCTCCGCCTACGATGAACAGACCGATCATCATTATAACGGTGGTATTGGAGAAACCTGCAAGACCTTCTGCAGGGGTCAGAATCTGAAAAAGAAGCAAGGCCAGAAGAGCGCACAATGCGACAAGATCTGACCTGACTTTGCCGCTGACGAAAAGAGCGGCCGATATCAACAGTATTATTAAAGTTACTAGCATAAACAAGCGAATATCCTACAAAGATACAAAAAACCTTGCCAAAAAGAAATCACTTGCGGTCTATCCAACTCCATAAACGATACATAAGCCACCCCCAGACAAGAAAAAGCACAATATGGGCCCATACAGGGACCGGTGCCTTATATGCATCCTCGTTTATAAGGCTCTCATATCCGGGAATATCGGCATAATAATATGCACCGGCACCGAAATCATATCCGTCCACAACTCCAAGCCGGTTGGCTGCAATATATACTGCACAAATGACGACAGCCACGAAAACTCCTATCGTGACTGCCGTCATTATCTTTTTCCCGCGATCCATTACTTGTACAGATCAAGTACAGGGATTTCAAAGAGGACACCTGACAAAAGAAGCCAGACTACTGCGAATGTAAGGATTATGTTGAAAAGCTGTCCTACCACATAAAGCCAGAGCACTTTTCCACCATGGAGATTCTTTGCGATCTCACGGAAATTTGTATCAAGGCCGATGCTGGTGAATGCAAGCACGAAGGCCCAGTTCTTATACTGGTCAAGCACAGAATTGATTGCCTTGACATCAGCGGTACCTGCAAGAGGCTGGATAATGAATGAAGCCACAAGTGATGCGACAAAGAATCCGATAATGAACTTAGGGAAGCGGGTCCAGATTTCTCCGGCACCGACCTTACGCTCGGAATTCTTCTCCACCTTGGTCGCGAAGAAAAGGGCCGTAAAGAATGCGATGAAACCGATAAGGATGTTCTGGATGCTCTTTACCAGGACGGCTGCCTGCTCGCCTTCAGCACCAAGAGCGTTACCTGCAAGCACGACAGCACCAGTAGAGTCAACTGTTCCTCCGATAAGAGCCCCTCCCATCAGCGGGCTCATTCCGACAGCCTTGATGATCATCGGTTCGAAGACCATCATAAGGATAGTGAAGATTATCGAAATCGAAATCGCGATACCGAGGTCGCTCTTCTTTGCGCCTGCTGCCGCTCCTGTCGCGATGGCTGCGCTTGTTCCGCAGACAGATGTGGCAGAAGCAATGGTCATGACAAGAGGCTTGTTGTCAATCTTAAGAACCTTGGTTCCGAACCACCACATGAAGATGATGACTATAGGTGTGACTCCCCATGCGATTCCCAGACCGTAGAGACCGAACTTCGCGATATTGCTGAAAAGCACGCTGAATCCCATGATCACGAGACCGGTCTTGATATAGAACTCGGTTCGGATGGCAGGACGAAGCCATGAAGGGACTCCGACGGTGTTCGAAATCAGAAGACCTATTATAAGAGCCCAGAATGCCCACTCCAGATAACGGTTCAAGGTGAACTCGGCGCTTACCAGACGCACTACTATAGCTATAAGGAACAAGGCAGCAAATGCTGGAAGATATTCCTTGATCTTTCCTCCCTGAAGCTTGACACCTGCGGTGAACAGGAGCGCAAGCACCACGAAGGTGCGGAGCAGCTTGCCGCCGAACGCCCATGTGAACTGTGCTGAAAGAGGTTTGAACGTCTCAACCTTTTCCCAAAGGTGCCATGTAGAAAATTTTGCTGCGCTGAAGTCAAAAGCGCCGGTAAGAACTGCTATGCATGCCACCAGAATGACGATAAAGCCAATCCATACGGCAAGCCAGTCCTCTGTTTTCCAAAGTTTTGAAAATGATGTTTTCATATATCAATCCGTTTTCTTAAATTTGTATCCACTTAATACTGTATACCTATGTTACTATCCAAGGAAATCGCTGTAGAACTAAATCTTACAGGCTGTAAACTGAAGCAGTTCCTTGCTGCAAAGCTCCGTCAGATGGACGTGCCTCTGACTCCTGAACAGTTCATGCTCATAGACCTTCTGTGGAATCATGGCGAAATGTCCCAGCAGCAGCTGGCAGACCAGATGCAGAAGGACAAGAATTCGGTTACGAAACTTGTAGACGCCATAGAGCGCAAAGGCTTCGTAGTCCGTCAGCAGAACCTTAATGACAGAAGGTCGAACACCCTAGTCCTTACAGAGAAGGCAAATCAGCTGAAGCCGGGAGCGAAGCAGAAAGGAATCTCCATCCTTGACCAGATACTTGAAGGTATCGACGAGGAAGAACTGAGGGCATTCCTGACAACTCTCCGCAAGCTCAACAACAACATGACAATCTCTGAAAACCAGGACTAGAACAGTTCTGACACAGCCTTGACAATTTCCTCGGCAGGCAGGTCCGGAGACAGAACAAGATCAGGCTCCTTGAGGACATATCCCCTTGACTTCGCGCCAAGGACGCCGCCGCCGGTACAGTTAAGCATTATATATTCATCCTTCTTTACGGTTCCGTCCTTCACTGCCTGTGCAAGAGCTGCGACAGCAACGCATGCAGCAGGAAGAAGGTCATAACCTTCACGGTTACGGAACTGCATCATCCAGTAGATGATGTCGTTGTTCGAAGCCAGGAAGAAATCGCCGTTGCTTGCCTTGAGCACATCATACAGGCCGCCTGCCAGAGAGTATGGCGGCTTTCTGTTTGAAAGAACCGTAGCCAGTATCCTTTCTGACTTGCATCTGCCTTCTTCAGGAGTGATTTCCGGAAGTACGCGTGAATCAGCCTTCCAGGCATCGTACATCAAGGAGAACGGAGTGTTCTGGGCTACATATACCCTCATGCCGTTCTTTCCGAAACGGCCGTCAGCTTCAAGCCTGCAGGCATTCTCCCATGCCGCGATGGCACCTGTACCGGAACCGACAGCCTGGAAATATGCATCAGGTATGCGTCCCATCTTCTCCACACAGCTGAGTACGGTCGTACCCATACCGTCCCTGCGGGCAACATTCTTCGCTCCCCCTTCGAGTACGAAGCGAGGGTCTGTGGCGAGCTTCTCTCCCAAAGCGATGGCATCATAATAATCACAGCCGTGAGGTGCGGCAACAAGCTTCACACACTTATGAAGAGGCTTGCGGAACCAAAGGTCATGAAGATTGTCCTGCGGTACGCAGATAACGATAGGAATACGGTTATCAGAGCATACCTGTGCAAAGGCACGGGCTGTGTTGCCGGCAGACTGAACTATCAGAATCCTCTTGTCATCAGGATTCATCCTTGCCAGAACACTATAGGCCTCGGTCTCCTTGAATGAGCATGTGCGCATCTTCGCGCCGATTCTCGGATTCCACCCTGAGAATGTGATATATAGATTCTCAAGGCCGAGGAAAGAAGCAAGTCCCTTTGACTTATAGGTCACAGGAGCGCACGAATGCTTCAGGGTCCTGCTTATCGGAAGCCAGTCCGCATATCTGTAT
The DNA here is from genome assembly GCA_017399865.1 of Bacteroidales bacterium. GTDB lineage: Bacteria > Bacteroidota > Bacteroidia > Bacteroidales > UBA932 > Cryptobacteroides. The sequence goes on from JAFQAT010000074.1 coordinate 21,159, forward strand.
ATTCCGTCGAGGTCTTCTCGGGGAACGAACTGCTTCTCTTCATAGTCAGCCTGAATCAGGCTCGGACAGTCACATTGAGGATCGCCAAGGGTCCAACCCGCATCCTCGAACCTATGTCCGGTCGCACAGCAGACCAGCGAATATTTTGTCGGTTTTAAATTCATAGTGTTACATTGGTTTTATCTTACGGGCAAGGCACGCGCATAATCCGGGGAAGAACCTCTTGATGTAGACCATCAGGAGTTCTTTCCTTCCGACGAGCACTTCCCTGCGCCCTTTTGCTATCGCTCTTGTAATCACCTTCGCTGCAGCTTCAGACGACATTCCGTTCTTCTGGCCCGGATCGAGCGTTCCATGAGGCTTGCCTCCCTTGTCGAGAGCATACCGCGAAATGTTTGTGCACACACGGCCCGGACATATGATCGTCACTCCGATGCCAGCATCATGATACTCCGCCTGCAGGGTCTCGAAGAAGCCGTACAGGGCGAATTTCGAAGAGCTGTAGCCACATCGCAAAGGAAAGCCGAAGCGTCCGGCGATCGATGTGGTCACGGCAAATCTTCCCTTGCCCCTTTCCTTCATTTTCGGAAGAAGAAACTTCGCGATGGACACAGGGGCGAAATAATTGATTTCCATTATCTTGCGCACCATTTCCATGGAAGTATCCTCGACATTCGTCCTTTGGCTGATGCCTGCGTTGAGCATGACTACATCGATTCCGCCAAAGGAATCCCATGCCCTCTGTGAAAGGTCATCTATGCCGTCGAGGCATGTCAGGTCATAAGGCAGAGCCACGACTCCCGAAGCTCCAAGTCCGCGACATTTCGAAGCCACAGTTTCAAGGCGTTCAGCCGAAGAAGAGGTAAGTATGAGCTTAGCCCCTTCTTCCGCATACCTGCATGCGCAGGCCTCACCTATTCCGGATGATGCTCCGGTAATCCATACAGTAAGCATGGCTTACTTCAAAAGTGCCATGTTAGGCATTTCCTTGTCGAATTCTCCGCGGTCGAGCCTCTCCTTGATGTCACGGAAGGCAGCGAGGGTCCTCTCGACATCTTCCATGCTGTGGGCAGCTGTAGGGATGACACGGAAGATCACCATTCCCGGAGGAATTACAGGGTAGATGACCACAGAGCAGAAGATATGATACTCCTCGCGGAGAGCGACTGCGATGTTTGAAGCCTGATTTACGCCGGCCTCTACATGAACCGGAGTCACGCATGCCTCTGCAGGTCCGATCTCAAAGCCCAGTTCACGGAAACCTTCCTGGAGACGGCGGGTAACCTTCCAGAGCTGTGACCTGAGGGCATCTCCTTCAGGGCTGTCGATGATTTCGAGACGCTTCAGACAGCCTTCTACTATAGGCATAGGAAGAGACTTCGCATAGATCTGCGAACGCATGTTGTACTTCAGGTAATCGATGATGTCCTTGTCGGAAGCGACGAAACCTCCGATGATTGCCATCGACTTCGCGTATGCTCCGATATAGATGTCGATCTTGTCCATCACACCGAAATGCTCTGAAGTACCGCGTCCGTGAGGACCCATCACTCCAAATCCGTGAGCATCGTCGATCATGATGCGGAACTTGTACTTCTTCTTGAGGGCTGCGATCTGGTCGAGGATACCGAGAGCGCCGGTCATGCCGAATACGCCTTCTGTGATCAGGAGGACTCCACCGCCCTTCTGCTCCGCCTCAGCACATGCCCTTGCGAGAACTCTTTCGCAGTCCTGGATGTTGTTATGACGGAACTTGTATTTGCTTCCGATGTGGAGGCGGATACCGTCGAGAAGGCATGCATGGTCTTCAGCATCGTATACGATCACGTCATGTCTGTTGACGAGAGAGTCGATGGTAGACACGATTCCCTGATATCCGAAATTGAATTCGAATGCAGCTTCCTTCTTCTCGAATGCGGCAAGACGACGCTCAAGCTCTTCATGAAGATGGGTCTGGCCTGTCATCATGCGGCTTCCCATAGGATATGCAAGTCCCCACTTCGCTGCCGCTTCAGCATCAACACGGCGGATTTCAGGATGGTTGGCGAGGCCGAGATAGTTGTTGAGGCTCCAGCAGAGCACATCCTGTCCGTTGAACTTCATATGAGGTCCGAGCTCGCCTTCAAGCTTTGGGAAAGCGAAATATCCTTCTGCCTTTTCACGGTACTGTCCGATAGGACCGCCGGAAGATTGTCTGATTCTGTCAAAAATGTCTGTGTACATATCGGTTAAGGTTTATATTATTTTATAGTTTCTTTTGATACTATTCCCATCATCCTGAAAAGGAATTTAGGAAGCGGTTTGTAAGGATCTCTCTTGTTCATGTCGATGAACCATCCGAGCTTCTTCACGACCGGAACCTTGCTGGTCTCCACCAGCTCGATCAGAGTTCCGTCCGGATCTTCGATATATGCGAAGCGGCCGGAAGCATCGCCCATGTCGAAACGCTCTCCATCAGGACAGCTGTCCACGGTGAACGGATGGCCCTTCTCGGCGCAGAAGCGCTTCAATGCGTCCATTCCGGTAACATCGAAACATACCTGAATGAAGCCCGGGTCGCCCCAAAAACGTCCTTCATATATCTTGCGTGGAGTATGTTCCAGAGCCTGGACAAGCTCAATCGTGGAATCGCCGAAGAGGTCTGCGAAGGCTCCGTGCCTCCTTTCGGATGCAAGAATGACACGGCGGCACTGCTTGTCTGCCTGCGGCATGGACGCATTTGTGCTGAAGACTCCCACCGAGTCGCACTTCTTTATGGTATATCCCAGTACTTCGCTATAGAAACGGACAGAAGCATCCATATCGGTAACTCCGACCACCACTCCTATCATTCCTCCGGTCAGCTTCTTCTGGTCGATGAACACGGACTTGTCTTCGAGTATCTGGAACCAGTTTCCGTAGAGGTCCTTGAGATAGAAGCACTTGGTTCCGTCAGGAAGGAGCTCAGGCTTGCTGCAGTCATTCCATTTTGCAGAAATCTGCGCATGGAATGCATCGACATCGCGGCATTTGAGCTTCGCCGCGAAGATTCCGAGGTCACCTGCGGAAATGGTGAACGGACATGGAGTCGGCTTCCTCACGGAGTACTGCCAGATTTCAAAGCCGCCACCACCCTGAAGGTTGACAGCAATGCATGCATGACGCTTATGCGGCTGTCCGCCTGTATAAGGGAGCATCCTCTCTGCAACTGTATCATCTTCGAGAATCCTGACATCGGTCCCGAACATCTCGATATACCAGTTCCATGACTTTCTGAAATCCACGGTTCCGACACCGACCTGCTGGATTCCTGAAATATTGAATGATTTCATATCGTTTTGGTTCTTTATTTAGTACACTCTTATATAGTAAACGGTTTTACTTTCAGTCTGCAAATGTAACCATTTTTTATTTCAGGGCAAAATTAAACAGCCGATAACGGGTCGCTGCGCAAAAGCATAGGTAAATGCTTCGCTCCCTCGTTATCGGCTGTTTATTGATTGAGGCTGTATGCCTAAGTAAAAATGATTACATTCTTTCAGGAAGAGTGATTCCAAGTATAGACATGGCCTTGGTGAGAACCTTGGCGATGGTATCAACGAGTACCAGACGGTATTCGAGAAGAGCAGTATTCTCTTCACGAAGGATAGGAGTGTCATGATAATACTGGTTGAACTCCTTCGCCAGCTCATATGCATAGTTGGCTATGACAGCCGGCGAATGTGCAGCACCAGCTTCGGCCACCTTTGCTGGGAATGTGTTGAGTATCTTGATGATACGGACTTCTTTCGCCGAAAGCGCAGAGTCTGCCTTTACTGCAGCAGCGTCATGCGACAGCCCCCTTTCGTCAGCCTTGCGGAGTATCGACTTGATACGCGCATGGGTATATTGGATGAAAGGACCTGTATTTCCGTTGAAGTCGATGGACTCCTTCGGATCAAAGAGCATGGTCTTGCGCGGATCCACCTTGAGGATGAAATACTTCAATGCTCCGAGGCTGATCATCTTGAAGAGAGCGTCCTGCTCCTCTTCAGAGAGGTTGTCGATCTTTCCGAGTTCGAGAGACGTCTCTTTCGCAGTATTGTACATGGCTGCGATCAGGTCATCTGCGTCCACAACGGTTCCTTCACGAGACTTCATCTTTCCTTCAGGAAGCTCCACCATACCGTACGAGAGGTGGTAGATGCTGTCCGCCCAGTCGAATCCAAGCTTGCCGAGGATGAGCTTGAGGACCTGGAAATGGTAATTCTGCTCATTTCCCACCACATAGATATGCTCGTCGAGGCTGTACTCAGCGAAACGCTGCTCCGCAGTTCCTAGGTCCTGGGTCATATACACGGAAGTTCCGTCTCCGCGGAGAAGAAGCTTCCTGTCGAGGCCGTCGGCAGTCAGGTCGCACCATACAGATCTGTCCTCCTGGGTCTCAAAGATGCCTGCCTCAAGCCCCTTCTGGACGAGCGCCTTACCGAAAAGATATGTCTGGGACTCGTAATATGTCCTGTCGAAGCTTATGCCGAGGTCTGCATAAGTCTTGTCAAATCCTTCGTAGACCCATCCGTTCATGGTCTTCCAGAGTTCGACAACTTCAGGATCATTATTCTCCCACTTGAAGAGCATCTCCTGCGCAGCCTTGAGGGAAGGAGCGTTCTTTTCTGCTTCTTCCTTCGTCATTCCGCCTGCCACAAGCTCATCGACTTCCTTCTTGTAGAGGTTGTTGAACGCTACATAGTAGTCACCCACGAGGTGGTCTCCTTTCTTGCCGCTCGATGCTGGAGTTTCACCGTTTCCGAGCACCTTCCATGCATACATGGACTTGCAGATATGGATGCCTCGGTCGTTCACAAGATTGACCTTCATCACATTATGACCGCACACCTCAAGCAGTTTTGCAACCGACCATCCGAGGAGGTTGTTGCGGATATGTCCGAGGTGGAGAGGCTTGTTTGTGTTAGGAGAAGAGTACTCTACCATGATGGTCCTTCCTGTAGGTGGAAGCTGTCCGAAATCTTCGGCGGAAGCGATCTCTGCGAACACATTGTTCCAATATACCTCCGAGAAGGATATGTTCAGGAATCCCTTCACCGTATTGTAGCCTGCGATTTCAGGCACATTGGCCTTGAGCCACTCTCCTATCGCGTTTCCGGTATTCTCCGGAGTCGTCTTAGATACCTTGAGAAGAGGGAAAACGACCAGCGTGTAGTCTCCCTCGAATTCCTTGCGTGTCACCTGTACCTGGAGCTGTGCAGCAGGTACATCAACGCCGTAAAGCGCCTGAATTGCTTCAGACGCTTTAGCTATGATGAATGTTTCTGGAGTCATTATCCTAAATAGCTTTTCAAAAGTTTGCTTCTTGAATTGTTCTTGAGCTTACGGATCGCCTTTTCCTTGATCTGGCGTACACGCTCCCTTGTAAGTCCGAATCTTTCGCCGATCTCCTCAAGAGTCATTTCCTGACATCCGATTCCGAAGAAAGACTTGATTATCTCCCTCTCGCGGGTGGCCAGAGTCGAGAGAGCTCTTTCGATCTCCTTGTTGAGGGACTCGTTGACGAGGCCGCGGTCCGCGCTCGGCGAATCGTTGTTCACGAGCACGTCGAGAAGGCTGTTGTCCTCACCTTCCACGAAAGGAGCATCCACCGAAACGTGGCGGCCTGAAACTCGGAGAGTATCCGCGATCTTGTCCTTAGGGACATCGATCATTTCAGACAGTTCCTCGCTTGAAGGCATACGCTCGTTCTCCTGCTCGAACTTCTGAAGAGCCTTGTTGATCTTATTGAGCGATCCCACCTGGTTGAGAGGAAGTCTCACGATTCTCGACTGCTCGGCAAGAGCCTGAAGAATCGACTGACGTATCCACCATACGGCATAGGAGATGAACTTGAAGCCTCTTGTCTCATCGAACTTCTCGGCAGCCTTGATGAGGCCGAGGTTACCCTCGTTGATAAGATCCGGAAGGCTGAGGCCCTGATTCTGGTACTGCTTTGCAACAGAGACCACGAATCGGAGGTTTGCCCTTGTCAGCTTCTCGAGAGCTGCCTGGTCACCCTTGCGGATCCTCTGGGCGAGCTCAACCTCTTCCTCGACTGTGATAAGTTCTTCCCTGCCGATCTCCTGCAGATACTTGTCAAGAGATGCACTCTCACGGTTGGTAATCGATTTTGTAATCTTTAACTGTCTCATTCCAAATATTATAAGTTAATTCTTCTTCTATACTCCGAAGCCGAAATAACCTGTTCTGCCGGAAGGAGTCACACCTTCAATGAATACTGTTCTTTTCGACTTCTTGACTATGTCTATCACGTCCTGCGGAGTCTTTACCGGATGGTCATTCACATAAAGAATGATGAATCCTTCCGTAGCTCCCGCCTCCATGAGCTTGCCAGGTCCCAGTTCGACGATCTCCACACCGTTCTTCAGACCATACTTCTGAAGGGTCTGTTCATCTGCCTCCTTGATCGAAGATCCATAGAATGCAACCGAACCGTCGTTTGTAAGAGTGCCGTTCTCCTGGGCTGTTCCCTTGAATGTGACTTCCATCTTCTTCTCTTTTCCGTCACGCAGCACGGTAACTGTCGCCTTGTCTCCAGGAGAGTATCTGCTCACCGCTTCCTGAACCGAAGGAGTGGTGTTCACCTTGGTCGAATCTATAGCCAGAAGAATATCTCCGACCTTGATTCCGGCCTCATCTGCGGCACTGCTTTCAGAAACCTCGCTAATATATACGCCGTTTCTTGAAGAAAGTTTCAATTCCTCGGCAATTTTATCGTCAATCGGTCCCATCTTGATGCCAAGCACAGCTCTCTTGACGCTGCCGAAATCCATCAGGTCGTAGGCAATCTTCTTGACGATGTTCACAGGCACTGCAAAAGAGTAGCCGGCATACGAGCCGGTCTGCGAGTAGATCGCTGTGTTTATACCTACAAGATTGCCCGCCTTGTCCACAAGCGCACCGCCACTGTTTCCAGGGTTGACGGCCGCATCTGTCTGGATGAACGACTCTATCTTGAACTCGCCCGAGTAGTTCGGCATCGAGCGCCCCTTGGCGCTCACGATGCCGGCGGTGATGGTCGAGCGCAGATCGTATGGCGATCCGATCGCGATCACCCATTCGCCGAGACGGAGCTTGTCTGAATCTCCGAAAGGAATGATAGGAAGACCGGTTGCCTCTACCTTAAGAAGCGCCACATCGGTCGCAGGGTCTGTTCCCACCAGAGTCGCCGGATAGGTCTGATTGTTATTCAACGTGACCTCGATCTTTGTCGCACCATCGATGACATGATTATTTGTAACAATATATCCGTCTTCACGTATAATCACTCCAGAACCGCTGCCGACCCTTTCCCTCTGCTGGGGCGCACCGCCCTGCGGGAATCCGAAGAAGTAGTCGAAGATGGAGCTCGGAGCCTGCTGCATGGTCTGGGTCGATGTCACCTTGACATATACGACGGCATCCACAGCCGACTCGGCCGCATATGTAAAGTCTGGCCAGTTGTCCTGCGAAAGATTCACGGTACGGAACATCGCTCCGTCCTGGGACGTCTGTATGACAGACATATTGTCAGATGACATGCTATTAACGACAGCATAGGCTGTCAGGCCTCCTGCAATTGCGGAAAGCAAAGTAATCAAAATGCCTCTTTTCATAAATATTTTGTTTGTTCTGTTTGATTTATATCGCAGTTTTTGAATTTTGATGCTTATTTTTCAAAAAATATGCCATCGTCATTGGAAATAAATTCTTATATTTGTCTGATTAATATGCGGTATTATGTCCGCATGCTGACAAAGGAATAAATATCAAAAACCATACAATTATGAAGGTAATCATTTCAAGTTCAGAACTGCTTAAGGCAGTGATGTCGGTAGCCAAGGCCATTCCGGCAAAATCACCGCTCCCTATCCTTGAAAACTTCCTCTTCGACCTCAAGGGAAACGTACTGGAAATAACCGCTTCGGATTCAGAGCTCACCCTCAAGACCCAGGTGGAAGTCGAGAGCACATCTGAAGAAGGAAGAATTGCAGTTCCTGCGAAGCACATGATGGATCTCCTGAAGGAACTTCCGGACCAGCCTCTTTCAATCAGCACGACAAGCGACAGCTCGTTCGTATGCAGCTGGGCAAGCGGAGAATCGACCCTCCCATACTTCCCTGCAGAAGACTATCCTGAGATCACCGGTACAGACGACACAGCAGTAACCCTCCAGTTCCCTGCACAGAGCCTTGTAGACGGTATAGCAAGCACTATCTACGCTACCGCTGACGATGAGATCCGCCCTGCAATGAACGGTATCCTCTTCGACATCGACACAGCGTCGACAACCCTCGTGGCATCTGACTCACACAAGCTCATCTGCTACACGACAAACGACGTGAACGCTTCAGAGAAGGCATCATTCATCCTTCACAAGAAACCTGCAGGTATCCTTAAGGCCATCATAGGCAAGGATGCAGAGACAGTGGAGATCGCCTTCGACTCGAAGAACGCGACATTCAGCTTCGGCAGCACAATGGTGATCTGCCGCCTCGTAGTAGGAAAGTATCCTAAATACCGCGATGTGATCCCGCAGAACAACTCGAACATCTTGAGAATCAACCGTGTCCAGCTCCTCAATACCGTACGTCGAGTATCAGTATGCTCGAACAAGGCTTCGAACCATATCAAGTTCGACCTCAAGAGCGGATCGATGATGGTTTCGGCACAGGATCTCGGATTCTCCATCGCAGCACATGAGACCATGGCATGCCAGTACGACGGCGACGACCTCACCATCGGTTTCAAGTCTCCTTTCATCATCGAGATACTCTCGAACATGAACTGCGGCGAAGTGGTGATGAAGTTCCTCGACAGCAAGAGAGCTGCCCTTGTGGTTCCTGCTGAAGACGAGGCTGAGAGCGAAAAGATCTGCGGAATCATCATGCCGATAATGATATCGTAAACATGGAACTGAATCTCGAAAGACCGTTATTGTTTTTTGACATAGAAAGCACAGGGCTCAATATCGCTTCAGACTCGATAATTGAGCTCTGCTTTGTCAAGATATTGCCCGGATCGGAACAGAGGGTAAAGACATGGCGCGTAAAGCCATGGGACTATGAAAGGGGATGCCAGAGGCCTATCAACCCTTCGGCACAGGCCGTGCATGGCATTTCAGCCGAAGATCTGGCTGACTGCCCGACATTCAGCGAAATCGCCGAAGAAGTGGTGGAATGGCTCTCAGGAAGCGACCTCGCCGGATTCAACTCTGCCAAATTCGACCTTCCGATGCTGGCTGAAGAGATCGAACGCGTACGCAGATGGCACAAGCGCGAGCTTCCTATCGACCTCCATCAGATGAAGATGGTGGACGTCCAGAACATCTTCCACGCCATGGAGCCACGCACACTCAAGGCAGCATACATGTTCTACTGCGGCCGCGACCTCGTGGACGCCCATGCAGCAGAAGCCGATACCCTTGCTACATATGAAGTCCTTAAAGGCCAGCTCGACCGCTATGCCGGAGACCCTCGCATCGAGAACAACATCGACAAGCTCGCCAGATTCTCGACAAAGCAGAGGACCGTGGACTATGCAGGAAGACTGGTTCTGAACGACAAGGATGAACCTACCGTCAGTTTCGGAAAGCACAAGGGCAAGACAGCACGCGAAGTATATTTCAGCGAGCCGTCATACTTCGCATGGATAGACAACGGAGACTTCACCCTCGACACCAAGCGCCAGTTCGCCCTCCTGAAAGCACAGTTCGATGCTGAAAGGAAGGCATCTGCGCAGGAGAGGAAGCCATCGACCAGCATTCCAAGGACAAAGGGCTATACTCCTTTCGAAAGCCTCGGCGATCTGTTCTCACAGGATAAGGACTAGAAGATGAACATCATTGTAAAGCCATACGGAAGCGACCTCTGCTACTGCCGCCCCGACACGACCTGGGAAAGGGAAAACAAGGATTTCTACATTCCGGACAGCGTAAGGGAACTATATTGGACGCCTATTCTTTTTGCAAGGATAAGCAAAGCTGGCAAATGCATCAATCCAAAATTCGCGTCCCGCTATTACGACTCCTTCAATTTCGGAGTCCTTCTGTACTGCGGCACAGAGATTGCCTTCGCATCATGCGCCGACCATACATCCATACTCCCATCGCCTCTCTACAACTGCGTGGTCATGGAGAACGAGGAGAACAGATACGAGGTATGGCGCGACGGAGAGGCGGTTTTCAGCGCGACGGCCGACAAGGGAGCGATAGAAGACGCAATCTGCAGGTCGTCACAGCTGACATCTGTACGCATAGGAGACTATGTTGCAGTCGAGCTGGATGCCATCAGGCCGCTTGCATCAGAAGGAACCGATGCGCTGCGCCTGAATGCCACCTACTGCGAAAACACGATTTACGATTTTAAATTGATACGATAGACTATGAAGACATTGAAGACAGCGGCAATCGTCCTCGCCGCAATCATATGCATGAGTGCATGCGGAAATGCAGGTGCAAGAGAAAAGAAGAAGGCAGCAGACGCACCGAAGGCTGTCGTGGAGCTCACTACCGAAACATTCAATTCTAAAGTATTCGACACGACAAAGGAGACGGCAGTCTTCCTGGGAGACAAGCCCGCAATCGTAGACTTCACGGCAACGTGGTGCGGCCCATGCCAGCGGCTGGCACCGATCCTCGAAGAGCTCGCCAATGAATACAAGGGAAAAGTTGATATATATAAGGTAGATGTGGACAAATGCCGTGACCTTGCGCAGGCATTCAACATCAGTTCGATCCCTGCCTTGCTCTTCATCCCGACCGAAGGCGACCCCCTCATGCTCGTCGGCCTCCGCAACAAGGAACAGCTGAAGACCGAAATACAGAAAAACCTGCTCGACTGAGCAGGTTTTTTTGAGCCACCTATGGGATTCGAACCCACGACCTTCGCGTTACGAATGCGATGCTCTACCGACTAAGCTAAAGTGGCAACGAAACTCCTTTATGCAAAGGGACTGCAAATATAGATAATTTTGATAAATTTGCGTCCGAAAATCGATCTAAATTAACATGCATTCAGCTGATATCATCATCATAGGAGGAGGAGCGGCAGGACTTATGGCCGCTGCGGGGGCGGCACAGACCTATGCGTCAAAGGGCATGCCGGGAAAAGTCATCGTGCTTGAAAGGATGCCAAGGCCCGGAAGGAAGATAATGATCACCGGAAAGGGACGCTGCAATTTCACTAACCTGAAGCAGTGGAACGAGTTTTCCGGCCATATCCACCCGAAGCCGAATTTCCTCAAGCCGTCGTTCTACAACCTTACTTCCGAGAAGATGATCGATTTCCTGGAAAGTCATGGACTCGAGACCGTCGTAGAGAGAGGAGACAGGGCCTTTCCGGCATCACATCTGGCATCTGACGTCATCGATACTCTTGTCAGAGCAGCCAAAGAAGCGGGAGCAGAAATACTATGCGGCAAATCTGTAAGCCAGGTTACCAGAAACGAAGACGAACCATCGTTCACAGTCAGATGCGAGGACGGCGCGTCATATTCCTGCAGCAAGCTCATAATCTGCACAGGAGGACTCTCCTACCCGAAGACCGGATCGACCGGAGACGGATACGGATGGGCGGAAGGCATGGGCCATTCGATACGTCCGCTTTTCCCTTCACTGACGGCAATCGTTCCAGAAGGATACAAGGACGGAAAGGGACATATAGACAGGAGCCTGCCGCTTTCGGAAACAGGAAAGAATCTATGCGGCAACCAGCTTAAGAATGTCGGGCTCAGCCTGATCGTAGACGGAAACGAGGCGCAGAACGAATTCGGAGACCTCGACTTCACCGACGGAGGCATTGAAGGACCTATCGGATTCAAGGTCAGCAGGAAATGCGTCAATGCGATAATCAACGGATCTAAGGTCACTGCCGTAATAGACCTGAAGCCAGCCGTCGACCAGGAAGACCTCCATGTCAGGATAGGGACTCTATGGAACGAGATATCAAAGGACAAGAGAAACGTCAACAAGCTCTATAAGGACAGGTTCAGGATCCTGCTCACAAAGGTCCTCCCTATGTCCCTCATACCGGCATTCACCCGAATGAATCCGAACGCCGACCACAAGACACTGGCAAAGGCCCTGAAGAACTGGAAGATGGATATAGCCGGATATGTCGGATACGAAAGATGCGTGGTTACAGCCGGCGGTGTCAGTCTCGACGAAGTGACAGCAAAGACTCTGGAATCCAAGCTTGTTCCAGGGCTGTATTTTGCAGGTGAAGTGCTTGACCTTGACGCGGATACAGGAGGCTACAACCTCCAGGCAGCCTTCTCTACAGGATATCTTGCAGGTATTTCAGCAGCTAGATAACTCCGGAGCCTAACATTTCGTCTCCGTCGTACCAGACCGCAAACTGGCCTGGGGTTATGCCGCGCTGAGGAGAGTCGAAGAGGATGAAGAGACCGTTTTCACGCATGATGAGGGTGGCTTCCTGAAGAGGCTGGCGGTAGCGGATACGGACGCGGTAGCGTCGTACTTCGCCCGGCAACATGGCAAGATCGGGACGGATCCAATGAATTTCATCCGGAGCTACTCGAAGGCAGCTACGGGAGAGTCCCTTATGGGTATGTCCCTCACCTACATATATGATATTGTTCTGAATATCAGTCTCTATGACGAAGATGGAATCCTTATGTCCTCCGACGTTCAGTCCCTTCCTCTGTCCGATTGTGTAGAACTGGGCTCCGTCGTGCTTTCCTACAATCTTTCCGAAAGGATTCTCCTTATATCTTGTCTTCTTGACATGCTTGCGACCGCTGCGGTATGTCTCCGTCTCGAATCTGATATCGTAACGCACAGGTTCCGAAAGACGCTGGAAGGCTTCGTCTGAAAGTCCGGCTATCTTTTCCATTGAGAAAGGGCATCCTCCGTCCGAAACAGGAGTCGCCTTGTCCTCTGAAACATAATCGGTTATCATCTTTGCCTGTCCCCCATCCGACATAAGCGACGAAAGAGTCTCGCTGATGAAGCGATACTGCTCATTGTCAGTATAATAAGCATCGTATACTTCCACGATATCGCCTTCGCACGGCTTCAGCTTCTGCTGAAGGAATGTCGGAAGATCTACTTTGCCGACAAAGCAGATCCCCTGGGAATCCTTCTTGTCTGCCGACGGAAGATCGGCTTCATGGGCAATACGGCGTACTTCCGGCTTCAAAATGTCTCCGATCGGGAACATCGCCTTGGAGAGCTGGCCCTGCGAAAGCTGACAGAGGAAATAGCTCTGGTCCTTGTTAGGGTCAGTTCCGGCAAGAATCCTATGCACAGTAGCTCCGTCCGGCCCGGTGAGGGTCTCCTTGCGGCAGTAGTGTCCGGTCGCAACATAGTCGGCACCAAGCTTTTCCGCACATTTCAGGAATGCGTCGAACTTGATTTCCCTGTTGCACAGAACGTCAGGATTTGGAGTGCGTCCCTTCTCGTACTCATCGAACATATAGTCTACAACCCTCTGACGGTATTCCTTGCTCAGGTCCACGAAATAGAACGGAATGCCTATCTTGCGGGCTACCAGTTCGGCAACAAAGCGATCCTCCTCCCATTCGCAGTCTCCGTGGAGAGTGGTCGAAGCGTCATGCCAGTTCTGCATGAACAATGCAAAGACATCATAGCCCTGCTGCTTGAGCAAAAGGGCCGCAACACTCGAATCAACGCCTCCGGAAAGGCCTATACACACCTTAACATTCTGATTTTCCGCCATATATTTAGTCTTATTTGACAAAAAGCATTATATTTGTGGAGTTTGCAAAGATAATTCAATTGATCTGTTATGACAAACAAAGAAATAAAAATCGCATATAGGGAGTATGAGTCTCTTGAACAGCTCGAGGCCGAAGAAAGGAAACTGGCCGATGCCGCTATAGACGCGATGAAGAATGCGTACGCCCCATATTCGGGATTCAGCGTGGGCGCTGCCGTGATGTTTGAAGACGGAGAGATAGTCAAAGGATCCAATCAGGAAAATGCCGCATACCCATCAGGACTCTGCGCGGAAAGAACGGCCATGTTCTATGCCAGCGCAAGCAGGCCTGACAAGGCTATGGCTGCAATCGCCATAGCCGCAGGCCAGAAGGGCGTGATCTGCGGCACCCCGGCGACCCCATGCGGAGCATGCCGCCAGGTCATGGCTCAATATCAGGCCAAGAGCGGACGTCCGATGAAGATTCTGCTTGTAGGAGCCGACAGGACATGGGTATTTGACAAGGTCGACGACCTTCTCCCTCTGATTTTTGACAGCATCTGATACGATAAAACGGAAGTTATTTTTGCTGAATTGCAAAAAATGACTACCTTTGCATTCGGGAAAGTCATACACGACCAGCTCCCTCCGAATTCCCCCAGGGCTTGACCGCAGCAAGGGTAGGAGGTCGTAGCGGTGCGATGTATCAAGCTTTCCCTTTTTTCGTTTATATAGGGAAAGCCTATTTCTCTTCAGTATAGAATTCGATCATGCGGGCGATAGCTCTCTGGCACACAGGACAGAAGCTTTCGGCCGCATTTGTCTTCATGCGGCAGTCCGGGAACGGACGATATACCCCTTTCGACTGATATCCGGCACCTTCGTACACGCCGATCATCGAGTCCATGTCCTTGCCTTCACGGAAAGACTCCCAGATGTTTCCTTCCACCGGAGCTGTCGGGATGCCGATGACCTTCGGAAGCATGTCGTCCCACTTTGACTTGAAATCATAGAGGGTCGTGATGTTCTGCTCCCATGGTTCGCAGTCCGGATAATAGTACTCCACGAACTGGTCATCATAGTAATACTCATCCGCCAGTCCACCGAAGCTGTGACCGAATTCATGGACGACTACCGGTTCGAAAGAAGGGTGGCCGGCTGTCGTCAGAGTATAGGAATTGAATATTCCCCCTCCACCATAAGTGTCTGTATTTGCGAGAATTACGATATGCTCATATGGTATGCCGCAAAGTCTGTCATGCATCTGGCGGAGACGCAGTGTGGTCAGATACCGGTCCATATAGAACGTGTTGAAATGCGATCCCAAAGCCGTCTTCTTCCACAAACCCTCGCCCGGTACGCTGACTCCGCTGTCCTCGGACGGAAGAGCGACTGCCACAAAATTGAAACGGTCTCTGTACTCGCCGAATGGAGCATGAGAGAGAATCGCTTCCATCGCCGTCATGGCATCTTCATAGAACTTATCGGCTTCTTCTGCAGTATATCCCTCGGCTACAATAGCGACATCGATGCATTCTTCTGCACTCCCGCTCTCAAGCAGATACCTGTGAGGCGCCGGAACAGGATCGATACGGCGGATAAGAATGTCGGAAGGATCCACGACATGCGACAATGACGCAGAGACTCCCCCACGGAAATCATAAAGTTCCACCTTCACCAAAGCCTGTTCTGAAGGCATCGGAAGCAGGAAGACGTTCTCAAAGGCCTTACGCACCCTCGTTGCTTCCTCCGTCGTCTGCCATTCCTGGAAAAGGGTCGAGAAACTCTGACGATACAGTATCTTTCCGGTCTTCAGGTCTGAGAGGCTTATCTGTCCGTTGCCTCTCAGAAGAGTCTCATCAAGGTTAACCCTTCGTCCTGCCCAGCCGTCGAAGCATGACATCTCGTCTAGAGAAATCTCCTGTGCCTTGTCGGTGCCGGAAAATATATAATCCACCCTCAAAGTCCTGTCCTGGGCATACGAAAACACCGACAAGAACATTAAAATCGCTGCAATAACATTTTTCATAACTTCCTAACTATTACTCCTTTACACAAAGCACGTGCTCCCCTTTGGCGGCACGCACTTCACATAAGACATTGTACATCAGACAATTACATTCAATGGTTTCAGATACGGGTGGCGCAGTTGATTCCGTCGAGAGCGGAAGAAACTATGCCACCGGCGTATCCGGCGCCTTCGCCGCATGGATACAGACCGGCAACCTGGACATGCTCCAGCGTTTCAGGATCACGAGGGATGCGCACCGGCGAAGACGTGCGGGACTCCACTCCAAGAAGAAGGGCATCGTTGGTATAATAGCCGTGCATCTTCTTGTTTCCGATTTCAGGGAATGCATATTTCAACCTCAAGGAGACATGCTCCGGAAGCAGTTCATGAAGCGGTGCGTTGGCCGCACCAGGATGGTAAGAAGTCTGCGGCAATCCGGTCGAAGGAATCCTGCGGCAGAAATCCATCATCCTCTGCGCCGGAGCCTTGAGAGAGCCTGTGTACTCGAACATCTTCCTCTCCACATCCTTCTGGAATTGTAGGAGGGCAAGCGGACCATGCTGGGCATATTCCGGAAAATCCTCGGGTTCTATCTGCACAACCACGCCCGAGTTAGCCCACTTCGAGTTGCGGGCGGAATTCGACATTCCGTTCAGTACGAGCTCGCCTTCGGCAGTCGCTGCCGGCACCAGAATGCCTCCCGGACACATGCAGAACGAGAACACTCCCCTGCCCTCGATCTGGGTCACGAATGAATATTCCGCCGTCGGCATGTACGGCTGGTACTTGCCATGATACTGGATCTTGTTGATAAGCGACTGTGGATGCTCCACGCGTACGCCGAGAGCAAATCCCTTTGACTGTATCTCCCATCCCTTGCGATCGAACATCTCGTATATGTCGCGGGCAGAGTGGCCTGTCGCAAGAATCACCTTGCGGGATGTGTATGTCTCCGACGCTCCTTCATGTTCAGGATCAGACACAGAAACATCGAAAGCCCCGTCCTGACGCTTGAAGATATCTGTGACGCGGGAATCGAAATGGTATTCACCGCCATGTTCAATGATGCATTTGCGGATATTCTCCACAACGGTCGGAAGCTTGTCGCTTCCGATATGAGGATGGGCATCTATCAATATCGAAGGGTCGGCTCCGAAAAGCACCAGCTGGTGGAGGACTTCACGGATGTCCCCCCTTTTTGAAGAACGGGTATAGAGCTTTCCGTCTGAGAATGTGCCGGCGCCGCCTTCACCGAAGCAATAATTGGAATCAGGATTCACCACGCCTTCCCTCGACAGCTTGGCCATGTCGTACTTACGTGCATGTACATCCTTTCCTCTTTCAAGGATCACAGGCTTGAACCCGCGCATGAGCAGCTTGAGAGCCGCGAACATTCCCGCAGGTCCGGCTCCGATGATGACGACAGGCTCTGCAGAAGATACGTCCTGATACTCGTCAAGGACAAATTCCGGCATGACTTCATCAGGCTTATATACCTCGAGCCTGTAACGGTACAATATGTCGTTGCGGGCGTCGATCGAACGGCGCATGATCCTGTATCTGATCTGATTCTTCGCCTTCGGGGACATTCCCAGAGCCTTGATGGCAGCATTCAGGATCTCGTCTTGGGAGAGTTCCTTGCCCAGCTTGCATGTTATTTCGATCTCTTTCATAGACTCTTCTTTAAAATTCGGCAAGACGGCTTACTGGAGCCACATCAAGCGATGAACGCTCGCCGTTCTGATAGTGGAACCATCCTGCTATTGCGATCATCGCCGCGTTGTCGGTGGTGAACTTGAATTCAGGAAGGAAGGTGGTCCAGCCTCTCTTGCGTCCCTCCTCCTCTATGCGGGCGCGGAGGCCGCTGTTGGCAGACACGCCTCCTCCGATGGTGATCTGCTTTATGCCGGTCTGCTTCGCCGCCTTTATCAGCTTGTCCATCAAGATATCTATCAAGGCTTTCTGGAAGCTTGCGCATATATCTGCCTTGTTCTTTTCCATGAATTCAGGATCTAGAGCCATCTGGTCACGGACGAAGTAAAGAAGGGAGGTCTTTATACCGCTGAAGCTGTAGTCCAGTCCAGGGATATGCGGCTTGGAGAACTTGTACTTCAAAGGATCTCCTTCCTTGGCCAGCCTGTCCACTATAGGGCCGCCGGGGTATCCGAGGCCCATCATCTTGGAACACTTGTCGAAAGCCTCTCCCACAGCGTCATCAATGGTCTGGCCCAGGATCTCATATTCCAGAGGACTGTTGACGCGGACGATCTGGGAGTTGCCTCCAGAGACAAGAAGGCAGAGATAAGGGAACTCCGGCTGACGGTTTTCCTGGCCGTGCTGCCTGATGAAATTTGCAAGTATGTGTCCCTGAAGATGATTGACCTCTACCAGAGGCTTGTTCAAGGACATCGCGAGACCCTTCGCGAACGATGTTCCGACAAGAAGCGAGCCCAGCAGACCGGGGCCACGGGTAAACGCTATGGCCGTAATGTCTTCCGCCTTTATTCCAGCGCGTGTTATCGCCTCGCTTACGACCGGCACGATATTTACCTGATGTGCTCTGGAAGCGAGTTCCGGTATCACTCCACCATACGCCTTATGCACATCCTGGCTTGCCAGGACATTGGACAGAAGATATCCGTCCTGTATCACGGCAGCTGACGTATCGTCGCATGAAGACTCTATTCCGAGTATTATTTCTGACATATGAAATTATCTATATTGGATAAGGTATGCTTTATGTAAAATACCATCTGCAAAAATACGGATTTTCTCCGATATTTTTACTATTTTTGCGAGTTGGACATTAAATAAGGACAAAGGTCATCAAAAGGGCGATAAAAATACTCTGGCGTATCATAGTAGCAATGTCATGCCTGCTGTTTGCTGCCGCACTGGTAATACAGATGCCGCAGGTGCAGACATTTGTTACTGGAAAGGTCGTAAGCAGGCTTTCGGAGAAGCTTGACGGAGACATCGTCTTCGAGAAGATCCATCTCAAGCCATTCACGACACTTGTCCTCAAGAACGTGAATATAGTCGACCGCAATCCCGCGTATGACCCCGATGACTCCCTAAGCGTAAAGGTCGACACATTCTTCCGGGCAGAATACATCATTGCAAAGTTTTCCTACAACGGTCTGTTCAAGCACGAAGGCATCCATCTGACAAAGGCATTCATCAGCAACGCCCAGATGAATCTCGTGATCGAGAACAAGGCAGATGCCGGAGACGGAGACACAAGCACAGACAACCTTTCTCGAATCTTCCGCCTTCAGAAGCCTGATGAACCGAAACAAAGCGAGAAGGAGATCTTCCACATACGAAAGGTGGAGATCCTGGACATGGGATTCACGATGAGGAACTATCTTGATGACAGGATTCTGTTTGAAGGAAACGGCATTGACTGGAACGACCTTGACATAACAGACATCGACCTCAGTGCAAAGGGACTCAACTACAAGGGAGGCATCATGTCCGGAGAAGTCACAGACCTCAGCTTCCGCGAGAAGAGCGGATACAGAATATGGAACATGACAGGAAAGGCGGATGTCGGAAGAGGACGTACGATCATTGAGGACTTCCATATAAGAGACCCTTGGTCCGATCTGAATCTCCCGGTCTATATCATGAGCTACGAGAATATCATGGCATTCCAGGACTTCATCAGCAAGGTAAGGATTGACGCCGAAGTCGCGGAGAGCCTTCTGGATTTCAAGACGCTTTCATATTTTTCACCGGAGCTGGAAGGCAACAGCCTTGTTGCCGATGTGTCCGGAAACGTGTCCGGACATATAGACGACTTCACTTTCTCAGACTTCAGGTTCAATTCCAAGGCCGGAGGATTCAAGGGACGTGCTTCCGGAAGACTGGCCGGACTTCCGCACCTGGAATCCACATACATAAATGCGCGCCTTGAAGGATTCAGGTTCACGACAAGAGGACTGGACGGTTTCCTCGCACAATGGATGAAGAATAAGACAGGACTTGACATCGGACGCTATGCCGAAGGCACTGAGTTCACACTTGACGGAACGGCATCAGGCAAGCTGGACGATCTGGATGTCGATGCATCCATCAAGTCAGACATCGGACAGGCGGCAGCCGACGTCGTCATAAGCAACGCCATTGACAGTCGGAAGAGTACCGGCATCTCTGGAAAGGTCCGTACGGAAGACTTGAACATCGGAAAGATCCTGAACATCGACATTCTGGGTCCTGTAAGCCTGAGGACATCACTCAAAGCCGACCTGGGCAATGCCGGCCAGCCGTCCGAGCTGCGCATAGACACGCTCAATGTCGACAGGCT
Source organism: Bacteroidales bacterium (assembly GCA_017399865.1). Classification (GTDB taxonomy): domain Bacteria; phylum Bacteroidota; class Bacteroidia; order Bacteroidales; family UBA932; genus Cryptobacteroides. Next base: position 41,164 of record JAFQAT010000074.1, read on the forward strand.
GCATGCAAACGGATACGATTACAGCAAGGCCATGGCCGTCGGCAACATTTCTTCCAACGGATTCAACGGAACGATCGTGTGCCATGACCCGAACTTCAATTTCATGCTCAACGGTGCATTCGCCCTTTCGTCCAAGACACAGAATGCGAAATACCAGTTTGTAGCACATGTCGGAAATGCGGATCTGAACGCCATCAATATAGACAAGAGAGGTCTCTCGCGAGTCAACCTGAGCGCCAGCGCCGACTTCACCAAGATCAACACCGGCGACGTCCGTGGAACAGTCGACATCGGAAAGATCGTACTGCAGAACAGCGAAGGAAGATATAACATCGGAGATATCCGCCTCAACTCATACAGCAGCGACAGCACATATACCATACGTCTGGACTCAAGGTTCGCTAACGGCAGATATTCCGGAAGCGCCCCTGTCACGACCTTCGTCAAGGATCTCAGGGACATCACATTGAAGAAGGAACTTCCTGCCCTGTTCACGGATTCCACATACGTATGGAACGGAAATTCATACGGACTGGACTTCAGGTTCAACAACACCATGGACCTGCTCAGCTTCGTAATGCCAGGACTATACATTGACGAAGGAACCCAGCTGTCGGCCAGACTGGACAAGGACGGTAATTTCTCCGGCTCATTGAAATCTGACAGACTGGCCTTCAGAAAGGACTACTTCAAAGGTCTGGAAGCAGACTTCAGCAACAAAGGCAACGCCCTGGACGGAAGTCTTGAATGCTCGGAGCTGAAGCTCGCCTCCCTGTCAATGAAAGACAGCCACCTGAATGTGTACGGTGATGACAACCTCATAGGAGCAAGCATGGTCTACGACAATCAGAGCGAACTGACCAATGCAGGAGAAATCATCATGCACGGAAATCTGAAGAGAGACACTGAAGGACTCGGCATCGGCATGAATTTCCTTCCTTCATCCATCTTCATCAACTCCAAGGAATGGGATTTCGAACCATCGGAAATCTTCTACAAGAATCATAGTCTGGATGTAAAGACTTTTGCGATAGTCTCAGGAGGCGAACGTATCAGCATCGCGGGCAAGGCGTCCAAGGAAAATGCCGACACCCTAAACCTGAACCTTGAAAGATTCGACATATCCATAATCGACAAGATTCTCGGGCAGGACTTCGGCACCAAGGGCGTCGCAACCGGTACCGTGCAGCTGACGTCTCCGCTTGACGATAAGGGTATCCTTATCGACATGATCTGCGACTCCACATCTTTCGCTTCAACTCCTCTTGGAACAATCAACATCGGAAGCCGATGGAATGAGCAGGATGAAGACTTTGAGATCCTTGCAAAGAACGAGCTTGACGGAAAGAGCAACATCAATGCTTATGGTACGTTGAAGCCAGACGGTGGCCTTCTGGACATCACGGCAGACCTCGACAGGATGGACATAAGTTTTGCACAGCCTTTCCTTGACGACGTATTCAGCGATATGGACGGAAAGATTTCCGGACGCATAGACGTCAAAGGTCCGGTCAGCAACCTGAAGATCACCAGCAGCGACACCAGACTTGACGAGGGAAGACTCAAGGTCGCATATACCAATGTACCTTACAATGCCGAAGGAACATTCCACATCGACGAGACAGGTGCCTATTTCGACGGAATATCCATCCGTGACGATTATACCGGCACCGGCATGGTGGAAGGAAGCATAAACTGGGATCACTTCCGCAACATGAACTTCAACACATCCATCAGCATCAATGAAATCGAGGCCATCAACATAGACGAGGACCATGCGGAAAGCTTTTACGGGCGGGTGTTCGGAACAGGAAACATAACCATAACCGGACCGGTGGAATCGCTCCTGATGACCATAGATGCAATAACGGCGAAGCCAGGACAGCTTCACATACCTGTAAACACTTCGGCCATCGGCAAGGTGACCAACCTGTTGAAGTTCAAGGAGGTTGAAGTTCCTGTTAAGATAGACCCATACGAAGCCATGATGGTGAAGATCGATGCCAGCGAGAATGCGGCCAGCAATTTCACGGTCAAGCTACATGTAAATGCGCAGCCAGAAGTCGAGGCATTCGTTGAAATAGACAAGGCAAGCGGCAACGTGCTTTCAGGTTACGGAAGCGGTCTGATTGACCTGGAAGTCGGAGAAGACGTGTTCAACATCAATGGTGACTACATCCTCAACGGAGGCAACTACAGATTCGTAGCGATGGGCCTTGTCACAAGGGACTTCGAAATCGAAGACGGAAGCTCCATCAGATTCAACGGAGACATAATGAACAGCACCTTGGACATCAATGCAGTCTATAGGACGAAAGCTTCGCTATCGACATTGCTTGCCGACGAATCTTCTGTGTCCAACAAGAGAAACGTGAACTGCGGTATCAACATTACCGGCAAACTGAGTAACCCTGAACTCGATTTCGACATCGATGTCCCAGACCTCAACCCTATGATCAAGTCCAGAGTCGATAGCGCGATCAGCACCGAGGACAAGCTCCAGAAGCAGTTCCTCTGGCTCCTTGTATCAGGAAACTTCCTTCCTGACGAACAGTCCGGTATCGTGAACAATACGACATCCCTGTACTCGAACGCCGCCACGGAACTTATCGCAAACCAGCTGAACAACATATTCGAAAAGCTTGACATACCTCTTGACCTTGGTCTGAACTATCAGGCCAATGAAAGCGGAAACGACCTGTTTGACGTTGCTGTTTCTACCCAGCTGTTCAACAACAGGGTTGTCGTCAACGGAAACATCGGCAACAAGCAATACAACACGTCCGGTTCACAGAATGACGTGGTCGGCGACCTTGACATCGAAATCAAGCTGAACCGTTCGGGAGCGTTCAGACTCAATCTGTTCTCACACTCTGCAGACCAGTTCTCGAACTATCTGGACAACTCGCAGAGAAACGGAGTCGGTCTCATGTACCAGACCGAGTTCAACTCGTTCGGTAGATTCGTAAGGAACATCTTCTTAAGCAAGGCAAAGAGGCAGGAAGCAAAGATGGAGGAGGAACAGGCCATGCTTCAGGGAAAGAAGACCACAATAATGATAGAAGGAAATGGAGAACAATAAAGGCAGACTATATCTGATCCCCTCCCCTCTCGGAGACAATGACCCTTCGGAGGTCATTCCGCAGCCCGTTCTCGAGTCGTTGAAAGGATTCAGGACATTCGTCGTGGAGGAAGTGAGGACTGCGAGAAGATACCTCTCGAAGGCAGGCCTCAAGGGCCATATAGGAGAGCTGCAGTTTCATGAGCTGAACGAGCACACAGATGCCGCAACAGTCGAAGGTTACCTCCGTCTGTTTGACGACGGAAACGATGTCGCACTCATTTCAGAGGCTGGCCTTCCGGCCGTTGCCGATCCAGGAGCGCAGCTGGTCGCCCTTGCTCACAGGCACGGAATTGAGGTCGTTCCGGCTGTCGGACCTTCATCGCTCATGCTCGCCCTCATGGCATCAGGGCTTAACGGCCAGTCATTCGCATTCTGCGGATACATTCCGGCAAAGACCGACGAGAGAAGAAGCCGGCTGAAGACCCTTGAAAAGGTTTCTGCGCAGCTCAGGCAGACCCAGATACTGATCGAGACCCCATACAGGAACGATTCACTGTTCGCTGACATACTGTCTGTATGCAGTCCGTCTGTAAAAGTCTGTGTTGCAGCCAACATTACGATGCCCGACGCATACATCAGGACAAAGAAGGTGTCGGAATGGAAAAAGGAAGGCCTTGCTATAGGCAAGAGGCCATGTGTATTCTTGATATTGGCATAATGGAAAAGATCGGAATAATAGAACTGGAAGGAATGGAGTTCAAGGCATATCACGGATGTCTTGACCAGGAAAAGGTGCGCGGAAATCTGTTCACAGTCGATTTCCGCGGAGAGTTGAATCTTGGCGCAGCAGCAGAGAGCGACAACCTGAACGACACTCTGAACTATGGCGAGATTTACGAGGTCGTTGCAGATGAGATGTCTATTCCGTCAGAGCTGCTTGAGAATGTCGCCGGACGCATAGTCAAGGCTATAGAGAAGCGTTTCCCTCAGCTTGTTGCGTTTTCAGTGAGAGTCTCCAAAAGGAAGCCGCCGGTAGACGGAACCGCGCAGTGGTCACGTGTCACTTTGTTTCACAGGGCAAGATGAGAATCAGTTTCATAACACTCGGTTGCAAGCTGAATTATGCCGAAACATCGACATATGAAAGAGAACTTCTGAAAGAGGGTCTCGAAGCCGTGCCGTGGACCAAGGGGGCGGACATCTTTCTTGTGAACACATGCACTGTGACCGAACATTCTGACAAGAAAAGCCGCAATATCATCAGGAAGCTCCACAGGCAGAATCCAGATGCCTTGATTTTTGTAACCGGCTGCTATGCCCAGCTTAAAAAGGCTGAGATAGAGGCGATCGAGGGCGTGACGGCAGTATTCGGAGCGACAGAGAAGAGCCTCATTGTACCTTCGATAATGGCAAAGGTCAACGGACAGGAGTTCTGCGCCCTCGACATGGGCACATTCTTCCCTGCATTCTCGAGCGGCGAAAGGACGCGCTCGTTCCTGAAGGTGCAGGACGGATGCGACTACAAATGCCATTACTGCACTGTTCCGTACGCACGCGGAGAAAGCAGGAACATTCCTATCGCGGAGATCATCCCGCAGGCAGAGGCTATAGCCGCCGAAGGGATCAAGGAGATCGTGCTCACCGGAGTCAATACCGGAGACTTCGGAAGATCGACCGGGGAGACATTCTTCGAGCTGATCAGACAGCTGAATGAAGTAGAGGGTATCGAAAGGTACCGGATCTCGTCCATCGAGCCTAACCTCCTGACAGAAGAAATGATCGACTGGATAACTTCAGGCACGAAATTCCTCCCCCACTATCATATCCCGCTCCAGTCAGGATGCGACACTATACTTAAGGAGATGGGACGCCGCTATGACACAGCGGCATTCGCACATAAGATCGATTACATCCGGTCGCGGACGGAAGTGCCCGGAGGGCCGAAGGTCTTCTTCGGAATCGACGTGATCGTCGGATTCCCGGGAGAGACCGACGAACTCTTCATGGAGACTTATTCATTCCTTCGTGACGTCCTCCGTCCTGCATTCATACATATATTCCCGTACTCGCGTCGTGCCGGCACTCCTGCCGCATCACGCAAGGACCAGGTGCAGGACTGCGTGAAGACCAAGAGGGTACAGATGCTGGAGGCACTCTGCGATGAACTGCACAGGGAGTTTATCGAGAGCAACAAGGGAGTTGCGGAGAAGGTCCTATTTGAAAGCACCGACAAGAACGGAATGATGGAAGGATATACCGGAAACTACATAAGGGTATCAAGGGAGTATGACCCGGACCTCATCGGAAAGATAGTTGACGTTACATTATAATACAGAAGATGGCCAGACTGACATTTTTAGGATCGGGCACTTCGCAGGGAGTGCCGATGATCGGATGCGGATGCGATGTATGCCGCAGCAGGGATCCGCGTGACAAAAGGCTTCGCGCAAGCGTGCTTGTGGATTACGAGGGCCTGAGGATCCTGGTGGATGCCGGTCCGGACTTCAGGCAGCAGATGCTCCGAGCAGGAGTTTCCCACGTGGATGCCATCCTGTTGACCCATAATCATAAGGACCATACCGGAGGTCTGGACGATATCCGCGCATTCAACTACCTCGAAAAGAAGGCATCCGAAATATATTGCGAGAAATACGTCGAGGATTCCCTGAGGATGGAATACGGATATGCCTTTGCTGAGAAGAAGTATCCCGGAGCCCCGGAATGGCATGTACATAACATCGACGACAAGCCTTTCACCATCCATGCTGGAGGTCCGTACGAAGTCCTTACATGGGAACATGGAAAAGGATATATCCGTTCAATGGCAGGAGAGAACGAGCCGGTCAGGTCTGTCGGGATAGTCCCTATCAGAGGCATGCATTACAAGCTTCCGGTTCTGGGATTCCGATTCGGAAACATCGCCTACTGCACTGACATGAACCATATTCCGGAAGAGGAATTCGAAAAGCTGCGCGGGTTGGACCATTTCGTGATCAACTGCGTGAAATACGGAAAGCATATCTCCCACTACTCGCTCGAGGAAGCGGTGGAAGTGGCGCAGAAGGTAGGAGCGAAGAACTCATGGCTTACCCACCTCTCCCACCAGCTCCCGACCTACAACGAGCTGGCGGCAGAACTCCCAGAAGGCATCCACCCAGCCTACGACGGACTGGTATTGGAATAACCCGGATAACCTCCATCTTATGAAAGACGACAAGACACTTCAGAACATCGAAAAGTATCAGAAGCACTATTCTGAACCCAAGCTGTTTGCCAAGATAAGCCGGATCTTCAGGAAAGCCGGAATCAAGGGAGTCTATTACGCCCTGCTGCTGTATCATGTCGTGACTGACCCCGGCACTCCGACCAGGCAGAAAGCAATCATTCTCGGTGCGCTGGGATATTTCATCCTGCCAGTGGACATGATTCCGGACCTGCTGCCCCTTGTCGGATTCACCGACGACATAGCAGCCCTGGCAGCCTGTCTGAAGGCTGTCTATGACAACGTGACCCCGTCAGTCAGAAGCAAGGCAGCGCATAAGCTTCTCGACTGGTTCCCTGACGCCGACATCAGCAAGCTGGAAGACAAGTAAGATACGCTGGCACAATTTTAGGTGGGCGTCGTGTTTTCATCAAAACATTTCTGTATATGAAAACGAACGACAAGAAACAGCTCACCTCGGAGAACGGACGCCCCATTCCCGACAATCAGAACACACAGACGGCAGGCCATCGCGGCCCTGTAACCTTACAGGACACATGGCTTCTTGAAAAGATGGCCCATTTCGACAGAGAGGTCATCCCCGAGAGGCGCATGCATGCGAAAGGAGCAGGAGCATACGGGACCTTCACGGTCACACATGACATCTCCCGATATACCCGCGCATCCATATTCTCAGAAGTCGGCAAGCAGACCCCATGCTTCGTACGTTTCTCCACTGTAGCCGGAGAGCGAGGTGCGGCTGACGCGGAACGTGACATCAGAGGATTTGCAATGAAATTCTACACAGAAACAGGAAACTGGGACCTTGTAGGCAACAATACTCCTGTCTTCTTCCTGCGCGACCCGCTCAAGTTTCCGGACCTGAACCATGCCATCAAACGCGACCCACGGACTGGCATGCGTTCTGCGAACTCCAACTGGGATTTCTGGACCCTGCTCCCCGAAGCACTTCACCAGGTCACGATAACCATGTCTCCGCGAGGCATCCCTGCCTCATTCCGCCATATGCACGGATTCGGGAGCCACACATACAGTTTCTATGACGCCGATAATCGCCGCACATGGGTGAAGTTCCACCTCAGGACCCTCCAAGGCATAAAGAACATGACTGATGCTGAAGCGGAAGCCGTCATTGCGAAGGACAGGGAGTCACACCAGCGCGACCTGTTCGAAGCGATCGAAAGAGGCGATTACCCTCGCTGGCTCATGCAGGTGCAGCTGATGACTGAAGAGCAGGCAAGAAACTATCAGATAAATCCTTTCGACCTGACAAAGGTCTGGTACCATGGAGATTTCCCTCTGCATGATGTCGGCATCCTGGAACTCAACCGCAACCCGGAAAACTTCTTCGCAGAAGTCGAGCAGGCTGCCTTCAATCCGGCAAATATCATTGAGGGCATCGGTTTCTCTCCAGACAAAATGCTCCAGGGCCGCCTGTTTTCATACGGAGATGCACAGCGTTACCGTCTCGGAGTCAATTACAATGAGATTCCTGTCAACCGCCCGCGCTGTCCTTTCCATTCGTTCCACCGTGACGGTCAGATGCGCACTGACGGAAACATGGCAGCCACTCCGTCATATGAGCCCAACAGCTACGGGGAATGGAAGGAAACACCTTCTGCAAAGGAACCTCCTCTAGCAGTAACAGGCGATGTTTTCAGCTACGACGAACGTGAGTATGACGATGACTACTACACCCAGCCGGGGAAGCTCTGGCGCCTCATGTCCGCGGAAGACCGGAAGGCGACATGCGAAAACACCGCCCGCGCGATGGGAGACGCAGAAATCTTCATAAAGCAGCGCCATATACGCAACTGCTTCCGCGCCGACCCCGCCTACGGCAAGGGGGTCGCGGATGCGCTGGGCCTTTCGCTCGAAGAAGCGCTCAAGGCCGAAGATCCGGCGCATCCCGCCTGGGATCACTGATCCGCGCCATAAATAAAGTCGAGACCAGCCTCGTCAAGATATGACAGTTTCTTATAGATATACATAGTAAGGACCGAGTCGTCGGTATCATTGTGAGGGGCTATGAATGTTCCACTCATCTCTGTATCAGTCAGACGGAACAACCTGAATTCAGGATGCTGCGGTACCACATCATAAAAAAGAAGCGTGCTGGTCGACGGATCATAGGAGTATGACCCGTCAGCGTATGACTTCCGCTCAGGAGTGTATATATACTGGCGGGCAAAACCTTCTTCCCTTAACGAGAAGAAGGGATATATCTTTCCATCTGAATACGAGAAGACCACATCAGTCAGTTTGCCTGAAGAATCTATATCAAGGATACAGTCCAGTTTCCAGGTGCCCGTACAATAATGCCTGAACACGACTTCAGGAATCAGGTCAGATTTCGGGATGTATCTTCCGTCTTTATAGACAAGTTCTATTCTAATGCCCACATTGCCAACATCAACTTTCTGTAATTCTTTATATTCAATCGGATTGCATGCCGACAACATGACTGCCGACAGGATTCCTATGATGTTCTTCATATCATTCCGCTTTATATTTGAACCTTTCATATCTCAATGTCACAGGACCGGTTATTTCTACACTTTCGCCTGCGCTGCTCATTATGGTACAAGTCACAGTCGTACGGACCGTAAACTTCCCATAAGCAGTGTGCTCGAAGACCACGTCGGAATCGTCAGGAAATCTGAAACAGAGCTCAGCTTCACTGCCTCCAATAGTCACATCAATATCAGTCCTTACCTTTTTCACATATCTCGTCAAAGTCGGTGGCAACCCAGAAGAGTGAACAATGTATTTTATGTATGGTATCTCTATGTAACCGCCATCATCAGATATCACGGCACCAGTATCACCGGCTCCTGCCAACACCTTCTTCCATTCATCATAATAATCATAAGATGCCACGCCATCGCCGTCTAGATCGATCGGATCCGGTCCCTCCCATATTCCGCTCTCGACCTGATAATATCCCCTTATCGTGTCAAGAGCCTTCTCCCGAAGGTCTGCTTCCCATACCTTTTCGCATGATACGGACAGAAACATCAGAATTGATACAAATATAATATTTCCTTTCATATTCATCAATATCTTAACCATTCCGACTCATATGTACTCGCAGTTCCGAACATACCTGCTCCGCCTGAGATGTTTGTATACACATAAACAGGCGGCGTGAAACCCATATATACAGGAAGAAAAGAGTTCTTACCTACATATCGGGCTGCCAGATAATCGTAGGTTTCTGCAGAAATCCTGTACAGCTTGACCCTGTATTCATATGACTGATATACAGCATAGCTAAGCCCTGTCAAGGCATCGAAGCCTGATGACAGTATCGTCCTCTTTGTGGGTTCGACCATAGCTGATACTGTCGCCTTGCCATAATTTCCCTTCGACCTCGATATGAAAGTCTCTCCCCCATCGAAGTCCACCACCATTTCAGGATCGATTGAAGACAGTTCCCCGTTATCTGGCAATAATCCGTTGACATAAAGGTCATCGGTCTGCTCGATCAGTTCCTCCTTTTCCAGCATTTCCCTTTCATGATCAGGAACATTGCCTTCGTACTCAAATACCTTTCTTTTAAGGACCTGCATACAGAAACAGGTCTCGTCATCCGGGGATTCATCGATCTGGGCAGTAAACACCCACAATGTCTTGAGTTCGTCTGTGTCCATCCCGGCTCCGTCATTCTTATAACTTTGCGATTCCCCCTTCAGAATCTTAACTTCCGGTATCCGGGCAGGAACGGCTGCTTCCGTATGGACCGAAGGCAAGTCGCCGCAAGATGCCTGCAGCGTAAGTTTCTGCCCCGGAGAAAAAACGGCATCCGTTGTATACGACAGCATATCATTTCCGGAGTTCACAGGATCAGGAGTCAGTTCCACCGGCTTGCCGTCCGCTTCCAGGACCAGTTTCAGATACCCCAGATATGTATTATCAGCGGCTCCGATCGGCTTTGCGATACCGATGTCTATCCGGCTTTGCCCGTTGTCCTTGACCAGAGCGTTCACATAGATTCTTCCGGACTCTTCCGCCGGAAATTCAACCGTCTTCTCACATGAAACGAACGCTGCAGAAATGAACAGTATCAATGATCTTATATATCTTCTCATGATGTCAGAACCTTAAAGTGTAACTGAACGAAGGTATCACAGGCACAGCAGATATGATGCGCAGGTCCGTGTCACGCTCTTCATGATCAAGCTTCGCAAACATCGGATTCATCCTGCAGTATGCATTATATACGCTTATATTCCAGATGCTTTCATATCCACGCCTGGTCGTCTTTCGGAAATTGACTCCTATGTCAAGCCTGTGATAATCAGGGAGCTTGTAATTGTACGGATGACTGTAGAAGACTTCATCGCCGACCATCTGAGTCGGGATTGTTGCACGGTCGCCGGTATGATAGTTCCATGCCGCATACATGTCGACAGTCTTGCTGAAACGATGGGACGCATTGACCGTAAACTTGTGTCTGTTGTCGTTTCTGGCCGGATACCAGTCAGGCCATATGTCCTTGAAATACCTCTCCGTCCATGACAATGTATAATAAGCCGACACGTCGGTCGTCTTAGTCTTCCAGATCAGTTCCATTTCTGCTCCATATGATCTTCCGACACCGCTCACAAGTTCGTTTTCCCAAGCTGAAATGTCCGGATAAAAGCTGCTGACACCACGATATTCGTACAGGTTGGTCATGTCTTTCCAATACCCTTCTACATTAAGAGCAATGCCATGCGGCAGATCCAGGTAAATGCCTCCGGCAAGCTGCCTCGAGCGAGACGGCAGGACTCTGCCGCGAGACGGCAACCAGCTTGACATCGGTATGTCCAGATAGTTTGCACGAAGATTGTGGACGAACTGGCTCATCTCGCTATAGGACAGCTTGAAAGCGGCCATAGAGCCAAGCTGAAGTCTGACAGCAGCGCGCGGTTCCACCGAGTGAAACGTCCCGGAACCTGCCATGAATCCGGCATAACGGACTCCGACATTTGTCCTGAACCAGCCGGCAAGGGCAATCTCATCTTCAAGATATATGGCAAATTCCGACGGATCATATGAATTCTTTACCGAATCACTCTCATGGACCTGAACGGAATTGTAGAAAGACTCGTCGGTGTCGGTCCGGATCTGACGGGATATATAGCTGAGATCCTTCATATCACGGAAAAGATGTCTGGTAAGCAAGGCACCGGCTCTGATATGATGAACCTCCGACGGCACCCAGTCCAGATCCACTTTCGCGGACAGGTCATGGAGCCGGCTCCGATTGGATTCGGACAGGTCGATTTCATCTATCTGCGGATAGTCGGCATCCATTCCCCAACGGCTGTTAAGCAATCCTACTTCACTGTTCACCCGTGTATAATAAAGAATCATGTCCAGACGCAAATCATCTGAAAACTTCATATCCCAATTCAGGCTTGCCAGCACATTCCCCCAGCGCGCATCGAGGTTGTGCCCGTTCTTTCCTGTAAAGCGTCTTCCCTCCCAGTACTTCACGGCAAGTGTCTCATAGCCATACCGTACCACATCAGACCCGGCATAAAGATTCAATGACAGTCTGTTGTCCTTGCTGAACAGATGAGTGAAGGACGCATTGAAGTCCGTCATCGCATATCTTAATCTGCGTTTCTCCCCGTATGGCAATGTGGCATTGGATATTGCTATCGCCGGAACTGTCAGCAAGTCGAACCAGCTGCGGCGCAGTCCTATATTGAATGATGTCTTGCCCGGCACTATAGGTCCTTCGAACCGGATTCCGCCGTTCAGCAATCCGATGTTCATGGAGCCATGATACGAGTCCATGCTTCCCTGACGTGTCGTGACATCAACGACTGAAGATGTTCTGCCTCCGAACCTTGAAGGAAAACCGCTCTTGTAGAAATCCAGATTATCGACCATCTCCGTATTGAATGACGAGACAAGGCCGCCAAGATGTGTCACCTGATATAAAGGGACACCATCCAGAAGGAAAAGATTGTCTGAGCCGTCGCCTCCATGAACATACATGCCGGACAGAAGTTCCGTTCCTTCTGCCACTCCCGGAAGGCTCTTGATTTCCTTGATCAGATCAGGAGATCCCAGCACAGCATATCCTTTCTCGAAACGCTTGAAATCTATCGGATGAAGACCTGTCTGCGTACTGTTCCGCCGGCGCACGACATGGGCTATTATCTTGGATTCCTGTATGGTGTCCTGCTGCCCTGTAATGAAGATGGTATAGTCCTTGGGCTTCTTTCGGGCGCCTTCCCTTGTCAGAACAATATATTTCTTCATCTGCTCATATCCGATGCCGGAGCCGGCAAAGGTCGCACTGAGGCATTGTTCCAGAGAGATGGCATCTCCATCAGATTCTTTGCAGGGAACATCCAGATCGATCGATGAGTCATAGACAAAGTTCACTCCGAACATTTCATGCATGGCTTCCATACGTGACTTCAAGGTACCGTCGGGCGCCTGCCTGCGCGAAGCAGCGCCTGCATCCGGGACAATGATCCCTGACGCAGACAGAAAGACCGAGATAATAAATAACACTACATGCTTCATTAACTGTTCCTGATTTCTCATTAATGAGACGGAGAGACTGCCTGAAAGTACTACATATATTCACAAAGTTAAAATAAAAATAGTACTTTTGGACAAAAGATTCGTCATCTGTATGAAACTATCATTTTAACATGTTCATTATGAAACGGACCTTATTCATTCTGGCAGCGGTTGCTGCCCTCTGTTTCCCGGCATCTGCACAGCAGAAGGGAGAACAGTCGCTTGGTTTTTTCTTTGGCTATGACACGGGAATCACCGAGTATACGTTAAATCTGCGCAGCGGCTTTCCTGCGACCCAGACGATTACTGCCAACAACGGCCACAATCTTATGGCAGCTGTCGAGTACAGTTACTTTGTGGCAGACAACCTGCGCATTTCAGCGACCTTGAGCTACGGATTTCAAGGAGACCCGGAGACTCCGAGCATTGCCCACACAATAAACATCGCGCCCGGTCTAGCATATTATGTCAGGCTAGCACCGAACTTTTACTACACCCCTAACATGAGTTTCGGCTTTGCCGCCAGTCTGACAAGCAGCGGCATCCTGAGCAAAGATTGGGAATCAATGTCACTGACCGGTCTAGGTGCAGAGCTGCAGCCTCTGGCAGTAGAATTCCGCCCTACAGAGAAATTTGCCATGAGCGTAAGCATCTTCTCGATTCAAGGCGTTGCGATGCAGGGCAAATTTGACTTCACAGGGGGCAACGACTTTAACATTTCCGGAATGGGACTGGCGCTCGATTGTCTCATGAACCCCCAGATCGGTTTCAAACTATATTTCTAAACTGCCATGAAAAGATTCATTATAATTATTGCCGCTGTAGCTGGATTCGTCTTCAGCGCCAATGCACAGACCTATTATGACGACGGTGAACTTTCCGTTTCGCACGACACATTCTGCCTCAACGGCATGCCTCTTGACGATGGACAAGTTCTCGACCTGCTTGGAAAAGAAGTATATGACAACGAGTATCTTCCAGCGAAGAAGAAACTTAAAACCGCCGGCACTCTTGAGTATATCGGTGGCACGATGATAGGATTCGGAATCGGATGCGCAATCGGCGACCTTCTCAGCAATAAGATCTACGGCGGAGAATTGAATGCAAAGTCATACATTACATATGGATGCATAAGCCTGGCGGGAGTGATTCCGTCGATAATAGGAGTGGGTATGTCACGAAACGGCATGGCGACATATGCACGTATCGCTGAATCATACAACAAGAGCACTGGCAAGGTGACAGAACTTACATTGAGCCATGCGAAATCCGGACTCGGAATCGCCCTGAACTTCTAAAGAAAGATCATGAAGCATTTCTTATCTACAATCATGTTCATCATGGCTGAATGGGTCATGTATGCAAATGAACCTCAGCCGGATAAGAAGATCGGGCCGGTTCCTGTAAAGCATTGGGAATTCGATTACATGAATTATGGTGTCACGGCCGGTCAAGGAACCGCTTATATCAACATGCTGACGGGAGTCAGGTATAATCTTGACGATACTCTGTTCGATGTCGGCGGAGAGCTGGCTTTCGGTGCAACGCCTCATGACCATTCTGATCCATTGGAACTGGAAAAGGGAAAGGTGACCAAAAGGACTTATTTCATGCTAGGTCCTGCGGCGCATTATAATTTCCGCCGCGGCAGGAATGCTTCATTTTATGTCGGACTGGGAGTCGGAGCCGGACTTGGCACCAGAAATGTTTTCCTCAATTGCACCGCCGGGCCTGATGGGGAAATAAGCGAAGAATGGGACCTGAAGAGGTATTTTGTCGCTGCACTTACCCCAAGATTCGGAGTAGAGCTGTTCAGACATTTCAGAATCGGAATCCAGGTCCGCATACCTACTGACGGCGAAGTGACGGTGGGTCCGAGCATGAGCCTCGCCATAGGAGGAGGAAAGAAAGACAAATAATTTAAATCAACAATCATATGAAAAGATTATTGCTGTTTATGATCATGCTGCTGTCATCGGCAGCCATTTCCTTTGCACAGTATGCAGCCAGACCTGCAGAAGACATAGCCTTGACAAAGGAGTTCAAGATCGCTAAAGGCACAAAGACTGCCGGCATAGTCGCTGCAAGCGCAGGAGCCGCTGCCTGGCTGTGCGGAAGCGTGATATGTGTCGTGGAGGAAAACCGCTATATAAACACGAATTCCACTTCAGGAGGCATTGAGGAAATCTATGACCTGAAGCAGGAGGCGAAGAAACAGCCAGGATATAAGAAGGGCCAGGCTGTAGAAATAACGGGATATGTCATGATGCTGGCCGGCGCCGGAACGATATGGGTCGGACAGAGCAAGATAAAGAAACTGAAGAATGCGGCAGGAACGACTGCCGCAACCCTTGATTATGGAGTAAACGGAGCCGGAGTTGCGCTGGCATTGAAATTCTGATATCATGAAGATTGTGCCTTGTGATATCCAAAAGCCAAAACACCAACATCGCCAGTCATCCCCTGAAACGAATTTATCTATGGTAATCACCAGAACAATATTGACCATCTTTGCCATTCTTGGTGTCTGCATCGCCAATGCACAAAATGACAGCAAGATACTCCCCAAGGATCCACCTTCTATAACATTTACAGTGGATGAGGGTCTTTCATTGCCGGAAGATCATTTCTCTTATCCTGTGGACGCAAACCACATATATTACTCATCCTTGAAGTATTGCGGTGTCGATTATGACAATGGGGATTCTTTGAATGATAGTTTTTCTTCAAAGGATCACAGACTGCGTCAAAGCCGGTTCACGGGAGAAAACATCTATGGTAATTCACATCAGGTCATGTTCTCAATGTTCATTAGGGCATATGCTGAACACAGGCCTGTCGTCCTTTCTCCTGACGCAATCTGGCTGCTCATAAGTCAGTCGTTTTCGTATCATGTGAACAGGGACTCGGAAGCACTACGTTCAAAGATTGTAGACCACAAGGACAAGAAGACATTGACCATTCGATCATTCACCGACCTGATGGGCGAAGAAGCGGATTGGGCTGCCATTGCGGATATGTTTGCAAATGCTATCATATCAAATACGAAAGGTGATATTGCAGAGACCCTTATTGCAGACTTTACCACTACCGGAGAAACCGAACGTATGGTATCACAGATCACACTTATGAACTCAATGAAGTCATATTTCGACTATGAAGCGATCTGGGCAATATGCGGAATACCTTCGGTTACATTGACCGGAACACCAGAAGACTGGAAAGAAGTGCTGGCCAAGACAGAAAAACTCGGTAACTATGGATTGAGATGGTGGACTAAGAAACTGATTCCTATATTGGAAGAATTCGTTGACGCTTCTGAGGGAAAACCGGACTATAAGTTCTGGCAGGATATGGTCAAGAGAAGGAAACCCGGAGAAGTCAGAGGAGCCGGCTGTACCAGACGCTCAAAGAAGCCGACAAAATTTGACGGATGGTTCCTGAACTTCTTTCCTTTTGACGAGAATGGACGTACTCCATCTAAGGTGGACATGTATCATCAGATGCTGCCTGAAGTGGTCAGAGCAGAATTCCTTTATAAGATTGTAAATGCAGAAGGCGAAGTTCTGAGCGAGCAACCGATGGAGATGGTTGCCGGATTTGTCGGTTATGAGGAAGATAAGGAAACATATGCACTGACTCCCGTTATCGGATGGATGATAGGAACTTATAGTAAGATAGACTAGTTAACAATGAAAGAGACGATACTGAAATATTGGTGGGCTCAGGTGGTAATGCTTTCTGTATTTGAGATACTGAGCATCTGCGTGGAATTGACATCTTGTGTCTTCTGGGCTGACCTGGTATCCGTATTATGCGCAGTAACATTTCTTACCATCATGATATCATGGGTGTATCTGCTCAAGAACAGAAAGTGGTGGCAATGCATCGTCTCATTTCTGACTTCAACAATCATTTCTGCCGTCTATCTTCTGGCTTTAGGGTTCACGATAATGTTTTATCCGCACAGCGATGAGTTCGGACAGAAACATCCGATTCCCGAAGGATTGGAATACTCCATTCCATCAGATTATGGAAAAAGTGCAGTTGCACATGCAGATAGTCTTGATACAGATTCTTATCTCCGGATTTGGAACGACCACCAAGGCGGGATGTATAAATATGACTTTTACTATGGAGCATTACCTGCAGGAGATATCTATCTGAAATGCTTTGAAGTAACCGAAAACAAACCGCTCTCCGCAGACAGCATACTCCAGGCAACCATGGTTTCTATAGAAAATTCTTCTACATTTGCACAGATTGTAAGCAAACAGCCCTTCACCATATTTGAAGGAGACTGGAATGAGTATTATGCAGCAAGAATAGAGGTATGGCATAAAGATGCCGCAACTCGACAGGAACAGAAACTTTATGAAAAGATTTACAGGGTTGAAGGTTGGATGAGATAAACACGAGATTAATTGATCAATGAATAAATCAAGAATCATATCTATTACTTTGCTGGTGCTGTTCCACATTATGATTGTTGGGGCATTTGTGATAGATGCTGAAGCGCGTTATGGAATTTTGGCATTCTATGTTCTTCTGTTCTGTATATGGGCAATCGAGCATAGGAAGACCGGAAAGATAGATGCCTTGCTGAACGGCATATCCGCAAGACACAGATTAGACAGCAGGAATGTGACGATTCTTCAGACCGGATATATCAGAATGCGCATAGACCGTCATGCTGCCGGCAGCTTCAGTTTCAAAACCCTTCTGCAGATTTCGGTGAACGTTCCTCCCGGCTATGATGCACAGGGGATGAAGGATACTGTAGAGACCATAAATGAGATAACAAAAGAGCTGCACTCGGAAGGACTGCTGGTTTCATGCCGGATGCGTGTTGATTCCATTGATGATGACGACACTGCTCTTCAGCGGGTCTATCCGCTGTTCATTACCGTAAACGAAAAGATTACTCCAGAACGCCTGGGAAAGTTTTACGACTCCCTGCTGGAAGCAATCAGGAATAACGGAAGCAATGATTGTGAGCATTTTACAATTACGGGAACAGAGTCCGGAACCATCTACAAGCATTACCGAGGCAATCTGTGTGTAGGAATGATAGAATGCGAACATGGCAGCCGTATCTTCTTCAATTCATCCATCGACAGTTCTGTATATTACGGAGATGATGAGAAGGAATTCAGCGAAGTGCAATACAAGGAATTGAGAAGCTCCATCGCAGAAGATGGCCTCAGACTGAATCTTGATGAAGGAGCGGAATATATCAGGCAGATATTGAAGAAGCCTGGCAAAGGCATAAGCACTTCCATCTTTAAGGAGGACGGCCATCTGTCGGTAACGGTCAGCGGCCGCAAGTCATCTGTAACCTACCATCTCAAAAGACAGGATGGTCTATGGTGGATTTACGACTATGGAAACATGATGTCCGTACCGGTTCTTTCAACGGAAAACGAGACAGAAGCAGTACGCATGATGGTAAGGCTGGTGACAAACGTAAAGAGCAGACTTCAGAAATAAATCGGAATAAATGAGAGCAAAGGATATAAAGCTACTGGCGACATGCCTGCTGCTGGCTGCATGCAGCATGGCAGCGAAGGCACAGACGATTGACGAAGGATTCACCATAGAAGCTCCTGACAGCGTTGCAGAAGGAGATACTGTAACCGTGCGCTATACGATAAAAACGCAGCAGCTTGAAAGTTACATAAGTCCTCTGTTCGATGGATTTGAATTCATTGACATGAACTATGACATATGGAGAGGCAATCAAATGAACGGATATGCCAACAGATATACCTTCATCTATCGCATAGTGCCGATAAATATCGGAAGTCTCGTGATCGGACCAATGGGAGTCATGCGTCAGGGGGAAGAGGTCATATCGAAAAGCAAGAGAATACTTGTAAGACCAGACAGGAATCATGAATACACTGTCTCGACTCTTGACCGTCTGTTCAAAGAGAACGGAATGGACCCAGACACATGCGAGATATGTTTCGTCCACGAATCGCCAGAACTGACCATAGCGTCAAGTGTGAGGTCCGGGTATTTTGCAGTGCTCGCAAACGAAGAATTCGCCACAGGCCTTGACAATCCGGTGCTTGCATATGGATTTGAAGGCGGAATATGGTCGGCGCAGCCAGAATTCCTCAACATGATGGATTATTACCTATATCAGCTCCGACACATAAAAGAGAATTCCATCAAGCCGGACGGACGAAGCATAAAGCCCATTCTGGGAGACATAGCCTGGGGACAGGACGCGCCATTCAACTCCGAATGTCCGACAATAGTTACAAACGGAGTCACAGTCCATACCCTTACCGGATGTAGTCCGGTTGCATTCGGACAGATCATGAAACATTATGGAATGGACGGAGGCAAAGAGCCTGCAAGGCTTCTGGCTGAGATAGGCGCCGCAATCGGGACCAAATACGGAACAGCGTCATCAGTCTCCAACAGTAGAAATTACAGAAAATCTCTTGTCGACCAGTTCGGATTCAGTCCCCGATTCCGTCTCGTATCCTTGCCGCAGGACGAGCTTTTTGCCCTCGCATATCATGAACTGGAAAACGGAAGGCCGGTAGTCGTCATGAACGAGAAACACTCGTTCATATGTGACGGACATCGAAACGGATATCTCCACTTCAATCTCGGATGGAACGGCAAATGCAACGGCTACTACAGGATATTCAATGCTCCGGTCGGCGAACGTAAGGATATGCTGTACAACACCATGATCATTGGTTTGACTCCGGATGTTCACAAAGATGCTTCAAAGTCGGTAATATTGAACAGAAAGACAAGGCTGAAAGATGTCCTGACAACTGACGAAATGGAAAACCTGCATTCTCTTATCATAAAGGGGAAGCTCACAGGAGAGGACATCAGAATCCTGCGCAGGATGGCAGGGGCGGTCGATGACAAGGATTACATGTCGTGGCTCGGATCGCTCCAGCATCTGGACCTCAGCAAGGCCACGTTCACAAACGACAACGCCGTTCCATACATGTCGACAGACGCTGAGGCAATGAAGTTCAAGGTCTGGAAACAGATCTCCTATATGTACGGGAATCAGCATAGGATAGAAAGGAAGGAATATGACTTCACATTCATGACCGAAGACCAGTGGCAGGAAATCCAGAAGTATAACATGGACCGCGGATACGGGTTCAGGATTGTCAGGAACGGCAACCGTTATATGGTAGAGTACCTGCTCGAAAGCAGGAAGGTCGGAAAAAGCATGTTTGCCGGATGTGTCAACCTGAAGAAAATCATTCTGCCGAAGAATATTCTGGAAGTGAGTCACGACGCCTTCGAAAACACTGAAGCATCGGTCATAAGGCTATAGGAGGCTACTCCTGCGGAGGCGGGACGGTACCAAGATCTATGAGACGGCGCAGGATCGGGAGATAGGACGGGGTTCCGTCCGGTCCGGACGAAGTCACGGACGACGGGGAACCGAAGCGGCGGGCAACGTCATCCAGGGTGTATTTCCCTGACGATTCGACATTTATGAACCTGACAATTTCTGCGGCGGTGTCTTCGGATGCCGCCGCTGTCTTTTCTGCAGACATCTTCCGCGCGCTGCGGCAGACATCGCATGTCCCGCAGTCAGCAGAGCCGGTCTGTCCGAAATATTCGAGAAGATATGAACTTCTGCATGTATCATCTTCCGAGATGTAATCGATCATCTTCTGCATGCGCTCCATGGCCGAATTCTTCAGAAGGTCATAGCGGGCCGGATCCAGGTTCACATTCTTCGGGCGCAGACGCTCATGGTGGAGGAACAGGACTGTCGCATGATCGCACGGGATGTACTTGATGACATGTTCCAGAGACAGCTTGTACAGAATCTGGCGGAGCATCGGCACCTGCACATCCAGCAGTCCTGCCAGATAATCCTCATCGACAGGAACAGGGAACGAGAAGATACCGGTATACCTGCGCATCAGGATCTCCAGAAGCTGGACCATCTTCGGATCAGGGAAATCCACTTCATAGAGATCGTTCCTGCTGACCGAGATCTGCACTTTCGTCGATATGTCCACGTCTTCAGACATGGTCCAATGACCGGTCCTTTCTATATATACTATCGAGTAATATGCAGACTGTTTCTGAAGCTTGAACCTCCTGCAGAATTCATCGAGGTCGAACTTCAGCTGGCGGCCTGCTCCCTGATCATACGGTATGTCAAAGAAGACATGGACCTTATGGTAAATGTCTTCGATATACTCGAGCGACGGGAATGAGACCGTCGCGATCTGCTTGAGACGGCGGGTATCCGACGCATTCCATATGGTCACGGCGAAGCTTCGCTTTCCGTCGCGGCCTCCCCTGCCTGCTTCCTGGAAATATGCCTCCGGACTGTCCGGGACGTCGAAATGGATCACAAAACGTACGTCTGGTTTGTCTATGCCCATACCGAACGCATTGGTACATACCATCACCCTGATCTCGCCCGACTTCCATTTCGCCTGCCGGTCGGAGCGGCTGTCGGGGCCGAGTCCGGCATGGTAGAACGACGACGAGATGCCGTTTGCCGAAAGGAAGGCCGCGAGCTCTTCGGTCTTTTTCCTGCTGCGGACATAGACGATTCCGGTCCCGGCCACGCTGCCGCATATGTTCAGCATCTGGCCGAGCTTGTCCTCGCTCCGCCGGACGATGTACGAAAGGTTCGGGCGTTCGAACCCGCTCTTTATCAAGCACTTCTCTTCAAAGCAGAGACGGTCCATTATGTCATCCGCGACCTGGGGCGTAGCCGTCGCGGTCAATGCGATCACAGGGGCATCGACCAGATCGCGAAGCTTTCCGATCTGGAGATAGTCGGGGCGGAAGTCATAGCCCCATTGGGAGATGCAGTGAGCTTCATCGACCACGATGAAGCTGACGTTCATCTCCTGAAGATAGCTCCTGAAGAGTGATGTTCCCAGACGCTCCGGAGAGACATAGAGAAACTTGAAGTCTCCGTATGCAGCATTGTTTAGGGCTAAGTCTACTTCCCTGCGGCCCATTCCGGCATTGACGCACAATGCCTTGATTCCGCGGTCGTTAAGGTTCTGGACCTGATCCTTCATCAGGGCGATGAGCGGAGTGACGACTATCGCAACGCCCTCCTTCATCATCGCTGGCACCTGGAAGCATACCGACTTTCCACCGCCAGTAGGAAGAATTGCAAGCACATCCCGTCCCTCCAATGCAGTGCGGACGATGTCCTCCTGCTTCGGACGGAAAGAGTCATAACCCCAATATTTCTGCAATGTTTCTACAGGCGTCATTTTTGCATATCGGTCTTTGATTACAAAAGTAAGAAAATCTTTGATTTTGAGTTTGCCATATCGCAAAAAAAAGTTATTTTTGCATCGCCCGAACTAGGGATGAAAGAAAATGTTATAAACCTTAAATATTTTACTTAAAAATTATGAGCAAAATTGATTTGACCAAGTACGGTATTACCGATGTGACAGAGATTGTTCACAACCCGTCTTATGAGTACCTCTTCGAGGAGGAGACCAATCCAAACCTCGAGGGATACGAGAAAGGCCAGCTTACTGAGCTTGATACCATCAACGTGATGACAGGTATCTACACAGGACGTTCTCCTAAGGACAAGTTCTTCGTAATGAACGAGGCAAGCAAGGACACTGTATGGTGGACTTCAGAGGAGTACAAGAACGACAACAAGCCATGTTCAGAAGAGGCTTGGGCTGACCTCCGCGCTAAGGCCATCAAGCAGCTCAACACTGCAAAGAAACTTTATGTTGTAGATACATTCTGCGGTACAAACGAGGCAACCCGTCTTAAGGTACGTTTCATCATGGAAGTTGCATGGCAGGCACACTTCGTGAAGAACATGTTCATCCGTCCTACAGAGGAAGAACTTGCAAACTACGGCGAGCCTGATTTCGTATCATTCAACGCTGCAAAGGCTAAGGTTGACAACTACAAGGAGCTCGGCCTCAACTCTGAGACTGCAACTGTATTCAACATCAAGACAAACGAGCAGGTTATCCTCAACACATGGTACGGCGGTGAGATGAAGAAGGGTATCTTCTCACTCATGAACTACTACAACCCTCTCCGTGGCATCGCTTCAATGCACTGCTCTGCAAACACAAACATGGAAGGCACAAGCACAGCTATCTTCTTCGGTCTTTCAGGTACAGGTAAGACTACCCTCTCGACAGACCCTAAGCGTCTCCTCATC
>JAFQAT010000075.1 GCA_017399865.1 Bacteroidales bacterium
GCTGGTTAGAATACCGGCCTGTCACGCCGGGGGTCGCGGGTTCGAGTCCCGTCCGCACCGCAAAAGGGAGCATAGCTCAGTTGGTTTAGAGCATCTGCCTTACAAGCAGAGGGTCGGGGGTTCGACTCCCTCTGCTCCCACTAAAAGAGATTCGTTTTACGGATCTCTTTTTTCGTTCAGGACCCCTTACAATTGAAAAGCCTCGGAAAAATCCGAGGCTTTTCAATTGTAAGGGGTCCGCAAGAATATTTCAGGATCAATTGACTCTGAAATAACCTTCAGCATAATATCTTCCCGACATTATCACGATCTGATAGACCCCGGCAGCAGAAGGAAGGGGCATGACAGTCATGTTCGAGAATGAGGAATCCGCACATGCATAGTCTACAGGATTTCCCGTAGCATCAAGAATGAAGATCTCCGTATATCCTATTCCGGAATGAAGTATCTCCAATACCGACTGAGATCCGTCAATGTAAACTTCAAGAACCGGAAGGCTGCGGATGATGTCTTCACCGTCGATTGCGATAAGGACATCACTTTTATCGATATCCACCTTTTCTTTATCTTTGTCCGATGTTGCCGACAAAGATGGGCAGAGTGCGATCGAAAGCACAGCTGCCGCAAAAAATCTGTAAAGTCTGGTCATAATTGTGTGTTTTAATATTTCATCGGCAATTTTATGAGTTTCCGCATAAAGCGGCAAATAATAAACATCACATTGCACAACCACAAGAAACTGCTGATTATCAATAAGATGCAAAAGAGGACACAAAAACGCCGAAAGCCGGAAAACCAAACTCACAACACACTAACCCACTGATTTTCAGAGAAATACCAAAAGACATACCAGTCGTATCAGATATGATGTCGCATCATGGTACGGACTTGATTTTACGACACAGGAATCTGCCGAGACTGTCACCGTTCCTTTCAAGTCCGAGCTTTTTCCTGATGTTTACGGTAAAGTTATAATATGACCTGTCAGTAATCTTCAGATATGAAGCGATCTCGTTTCCTCTCAATCCGATGCACATAAGACAACAGCATCCCACTTCCCTGCTGTTCAGACCGCAATCCTGAAGATATGCGATGAATCCGGGATTCGTTACCGCAAACGAACGCCAGGTAGATTCCAGGAACATACCCCGGTCTTCCATGATCCTGCGCAGCTCATCATCGCCTCCGTTACGGAAGGCATTTGAAGATATGGCCCTGCCGACATACCGGTTAAGTATGGAAAGCCTTTCATCCACCAGACGTCTGGCCTCCTCATCAAGCCTTCCCGCCTTTCTGAGACGCTTGAGCCTGCCGATCTCCGCTTCAGCAGCCTCAAGCAAGGACTCGGCCCTCTCCTTTTCCCGCCTGCGCGCCTCTGCATACCGTCCGGCTGCAGAAGCTACGGCCAACACAGCGATGACAAGCACCGAAACCGCAAGAAGAAGGGCCAGGATGGAACGGCTCATGCCGAGAATCCTGAGCTCCGACAGCAGACGGTCATGCACATACGGGACACGGCTTCTGATCAGGGTCATGTTCAGGGAGTCGAGACGCGAACTGTATTCGGCATAGAATCCTGCCGCTTCCTCATAAAGGCCGAGACCATGAAACACCCTCGCCTTAAGTCCTGAAAGGCCGATACTTCCGTATATACCCGAAACTTTCAGATCTCTATCCGAAAGGATATCATGAGCAGATTGATAATCACCGGCATAACAATATGCAGAAGCCGCTGCCGCCCAATCGACAAATCCTTCGCCCAGTTCATATACAGCCTGACTGACACACAAAGCCACCTCATCGGGATCTGTCCGCATAATATACCTGAGTCTGTGTGAATGATAAGATGAAAGCTGCTTCCTGGTCATCAAGGGTCTGAATTCATCCAGACAGGCAAGCTCATCTTCTGCATTTTCCGGTCTTCCGGACATTATCCCGGCATTAAGGACAGACAAGAGAGCGGAAATATATGAAGACGTATCTCCGCACGCATCGAAACACACAGCTGCCGCATGAGCTGAAACTGCGGCCTCTTCATAATCGTACCGTCTCATATACAGCTGTTTCTTCGCGATATGAAGCCGGCCTGCGGCAGCCATGTCAGAACATCCTCCAAGATGAAGGGAAGCCTTTGCAAATGATTCCATAGCCGCTTCATCATCTCCGGCATAATATGCGGCAAGTCCCTGATAATAATAAGCCTTCAGCTTATGGTCGGAATCTCCGCGACGGCTGTAATATCTTACAGCAGGAGCAATGATGCTGTCTGAACCTACATCCACGCCGCTTTTATGCAATGCCATGGAAAGCAGGAGGGAATGACGGGCCTCATCACCAGGCGAGAGCCTGACATCCGGATCCAGGCTTCCCAGAACGGCCAGCGCACTGTCAGGCCTGTCGTTCACAAGTGATTCAGCCTCATCCAGAACTTCCGACACCGATGACGAACACGCCACAGCCAATGCCAGAAGCGGGAGACAAAGTAAATATTTCATATAAGGAATTAAAGTCACCTGGCTTCGAAAGAGCCCCAGCTGCCTTCATTCGCCCGGTAATGAGCGGCATACAGGGATTCGATCTCCGCAACAGGAGAAGAGAAACATCCCTCCTGAACAACAAAAAGAGCTTCTTCTACAGTAGAATTCTCTTCAGGACACACATCCATCCAATAGAGGGTCCTGTCAGCCTTGACCTCCCTGTAGGAATACGGAGCTACAGCATATGAACCATATGACAGAGGACGCAGCCATCCTCCGGACCAGCCGGACAGCTGTTCTGCCGGACGGAAGCAGGCAGCACGAGGCACCGAGAGCCTGACAAAGCTCCTGTTCTCTTCGCTCCACACAGAATACCTCGCCATGACCTTATCGCCCTTATGAAGCACATCTCCTTCCTTAAGGAGATGTCCGTCACGATAGTATGAAACTTCCAGCCTGAACCCGTTACCGGCCGGCTTGATATCTCCGAAATGTCTGGCATATCTTTTCGAGAGCACGATAACCTTTGTATCCATGACTTCATCAGAACCGTCATATACAGAAGCAAGAGCCTCCACGAAACCAGGGTCGGAGCTCCATTCCTGAGTTTCCTTCTGAAGCATCATCCATATCCTTATTCCCTCGGCAAGTTCATTCAGGCCTTCCTCGGATTCCGGTCCGGACGCAAGACAGTCATACAGGTCGCATATCATAGAATGGGCATAAGCCTCGCTTTCAAGAAGTCCGCGCCATGGCAGGACCGCATTAGGATAATATATTCCTCCCGAAGGGTGGCTAACAGCATATTCCTTCAATGATTCCAGTTCGGTCTTCATGGATTTCAGCATACGTCTTCCTCTACCGGCAGGCAATCCCCAGGCAGCAGCCAGTCCCATTCCTTGCTGCGACGATGTCAGCCGGTGAAGAACGCTTATCATACGGACCTTGGACAGGACCGCTCCGTCAGTCCACCTTTCCCGTTTCTTAGGGACAAGGAGGTCCTTGGCAGCGGTACGGAAATCCCTGTAAGTCTTTCCACCGTCTGCACGGCGTGCAGCGGAAAGGTCAAAAGGAACACCTGCATACATAGAACGGACCGACATATACTGCCATTGCGATATACGGCCATACCACAGAGGCCTTTCCGTATCATTGAAGCTCATTTCGTCAAGATACAGCACAGCATCTGTCACAGCCTCGTCGAAATCATCGAGAGCATCTTCCCCGAGCTGGTCCGACACCAACGCGAGAAGCCCTCTGTCCCGTAATCCTGCAAACCTTTCCAGCACGACAGCGGTCACCACAGGCGAAGGCTTCATGCCTTCAAACCAACTGAAGCCGCCATCGGGATCGGCACAGGCAAGAATATTACCGGCCGCCTTCATTGCAGCTTCGACATATTCCCTGACATCCATGCCGTCAGAGATGCGCAGTCCTGCAGCCAGCATATTCACATACATCGCCTCCGACTGCGATATCGCATCCTTTCCGTCGGCTTCAACAACCAGAGGAAGGGCATCCTTCAGCATATCCCTTATAGACACGGCCGAATATTCAGCACCTGTGGATGAAACATTCACAAACCGTTCCCTCAATTCCCCGACGAGCCTGTCTTCCGACATTCCTCCAAGCAGGACTCCGGAATGAGCCTCCATCAACACCTGTTCCGCAAAATGTACCGGCACACTGAAGCCTATTCCGTCAGACACATATGTCCCAGCAGGGTCATGATGTCCGCGGAATGAAACTTTAAATCCAAGCTCACCGGCCTCAGCGGGCACCTCAACATCAAAAGACACAGGCACTGCCTTTCCAGCCGGCACCTTCACCTCCTTGACGCAGGAGAGCACAACCTCATCACCTTCTGCAGTCCCGTCTGAAAGACGAAGGTCCACCTCACCGCAAACATCATGTGCAGAATTATTGGAAACAGACGCAGTAAGAACATACCGGTCTCCTGAATACAGGTATTGCGGCTGCATCACATCAAGCTTGACAGGCATCGTGACAAGTATATCACGACGGACAACCGCATTGCCCATATTCTTGTCATGGGCAAAAACGGAGACCACAAAAGTCGATATCTTATCGGAAGCATTGAACTCAATGGCGACATTTCCATCATCGTCAGGATGCAGGAAAGGCTCAAAAGCCAATGATTCGGAGAAGTTCTCCCTGAACTCCATCTCAGGCATTGAAGGCTCCTGAGATGCGGCATCGGACACTGACTCCTCCACTGTAACGAAATCCATGGAACCTTCAGATTCCACCACAGCCCCGACCGATTTTGTCCTCCGGCTCCTCATGAGGCTTCCATAACCCACAACAGCCTCATTCATGGAAAGGAAAGCATCAGATATATAATATGCTTCACCCATGACAGACTCATATCCGCTGCCATCCCTTCCGGCCGCGTTACGTACCTGTATACGGAAGACAGAAGGTGTCATAGGCAAGACATTCCTCCATACATTTTTTCTTATCTGTTCAGTAGCGACGTCAAAAACGGCCACAAGCACTTCCGCTGCAGGATCCGTACGGACAGTCAATGAACACGCAGCCCCCGGCAGACATTCATCGGTAAGCTTCACGATCTCGAGAGGCATATCCTGCCTGTCAGACCGTCTATGCCATACATGAGAAAATGCATGACATTCCGAATTCCGGAAATACAGGATATTCATAGTGACAGCATCGGCAGTCTCATTTACCGGAGCATATCTGATATCCCTGCTTTCTCCTGCCTTCAGTTCCAACATATCCGCATGTAGGCGTCTGCCCGTCCCGTCAAAGAGCTCAACTACAGCCCAGACCGGACCTCTGCCCACACCTATGCGGACAAAAGGTTCATCCTCGGAAACGACGGTGAACACATTTTCCAATCCATCAGGCACAGCCTCTCCTTCCCTGATCCTGACTATGGACAATTTCTGCTCCGAAGTCACAGAGACTCCGTTTGGAGCAGTCACGGACATCGTCAGCACAAAACTATAGATTCCGGAAGACAGTCCTCTGAAATCCACCTCAACCTCATTACCTGAATCCACCACCCCTTTTCTTACAATCTTACCATCCTTCTTCAGAACATAGCTGAGCGGCACACCTGCAGCTACCTCTCCGCCGGGATAAGAAGCATTGCATGAAATACGGGCCGTTTCATCCGTAAGTATACAACAAGGTCCACCATCTTCTTCTGCAATACGACAGCGTCCTTCAGCCCCATTGACAAGGGAAACATTCAGATAGGCCCATCTCATCACAGAACGTCTGCAGGAGAACGACAAGGTCTCACCTGTAAGGTCGGTCACCTTGATTTCCACATCATATTGCGAATACCTGTCCTCATCTTTTCCGACATCTGCAAACTGCAGCAGAAAGCGCCCGTTCCGATCCACCTCGAGTGCTGTCTCCATTATGGACTTGCCTTCATATGAAACGGCAGCAGTCACTGATGCCGATGAAAGCGGATGTCCGGAAAAACTTTCCAGCTTTCCCGATACAAGCAGGGTATCTCCCGGAAGGAACGTCTTTTCAGGCTTGTCAAAAGTCACATTGAACGTAGGGAGGACAAATTCGTCTACAGTCACGGAGACAGAACCTATCTGTCTGTCATCATACCACACCTGTATTGCATGCGTGCCGTTACGCCTGATTCCATCAAGAGAGAATTCCCCGGCAACGGAAC
Organism: Bacteroidales bacterium; assembly: GCA_017399865.1. Classification (GTDB taxonomy): domain Bacteria; phylum Bacteroidota; class Bacteroidia; order Bacteroidales; family UBA932; genus Cryptobacteroides. The sequence goes on from JAFQAT010000075.1 coordinate 6,163, forward strand.
CGAATCCGTCAGTACGCCTGTGCAGAGTCTCAAGAACATTCCCTTGCGGATCCTGGAGCTTCAGAGAAACCGCCCTGGCCGGAGAAACCTCCATTTTTCCGTCTGAAGAGGACTCATAGACCACAGCCTTGAACCTCACCGACTCACCTGGCCTGAAGGCTGAGCGTTCAGGCATAATGACAGCAGAGAGCCTTGATGTATGAGCCCCTGAATCATCATTCCGGCTCAGATATATCTCATCGCTACGGCGTATCCTTCCGCCAGCCTCCTTCACAAGGCAGACGAGGTAATACCCTGAAGCTCCCTTACCGACCTTAGACGCAATTTCCTCAGGAAGAGATGTATAGCCGTCAAGAATCACATCGGAGACTTCCACTACCTTACGGTTACCTTTATACAGTTCCATATCCACCGCCTTGAGCGGCTTTCCTGACAGGTAGTCTGCGACATAAACCCCGATACCATCCCTATCTGACCTTACTGCAGCCGAGAGAGTGAATTTCGGATATCTGCATTTACCCAGAGTCTCCCTGCCGGAAGAACAGACTATGGCATAATCACCGTCATCAAGATCCGGGAGGTCCATCCCGACCTTGTCATAAGCATAAAAACTCTCATAAGGGTTATCCACCCTGGCTTCATGGACAGTCTCATCATCCCTGACGATACGGACAGTCACGTCCGACAGATTACGCAGAGAAAGACAAGCCTTCCCTCCTTCAACCTTGATCTTCAACGACTTGGACTCAAGATGCTCAAGCAGGGAAGCAAAACCCTTGCAATCCTTTGCAATGATGGCGTCAGCCCCTGTCCGGTACATGTGTCTCTCATGCTCATAGCTTTCCAGACGTTTCTTCAGGTCCTTGAAATAATCGGAAGTACCTGTCTCAGTCTTCTCATTGAACTCCATCCCGACAATCTTCAGAGACGGAAGAAGCGAAACAGCCCTTCCCTCATATTTCACGGAAAGATCTGTCAGAAGCTTTTCCCGTTCCTCATCAGGACACATATTCACTATCCTGAAATATTCAGCCAAAGGTGAGAGAGGGTAGACATCTCCTGATTTCTTCTGAAGCATCACATACACATCCTCCGCCAGTTCCCTCTTACCATGCATGAGGCGTCTGAACAGGTCCCAAAGCACATATTCATAGTCATCACGTACATACGGGACCACTGCGGGATTCAGAATCTCCCCTCTTCCGGCATATACCTCCGGATTATGACGGGCTTCAAGGCGTTCCGAAGAAGCCTTGACCTTTGAGACAAGCTGCTCCGAATCGGAATGGTCACTGTCAAGAAGATATGTCAGAAGCGGCTCATCATATGCTCTGATTTCATCCTTCATATCCGTTTCCAGGCTGTCTCGAAGCTTCCAGTTACGCATAGAGACTACATCCACATATCTGTCACAGGCCTTATAATAGTCCCAGGCAGATCTTTCCTTCAGAGCCTTCTCCTTGATTTCCTCAAGTATCTGCGCCATCTTCCGGACCCTGTCCGTGCCTTCGGCATTATCGTATTCCTTCCACAATGATTCCATTGACTTATCTCCCTTGATTCCTTCCGGTTTGACAAAAGACGTGGCCATGGTCATTGCCGACAACACCATGAGCACCAATAAGATCCTTTTCATATGTATTCATCAGTCAGTTTATGAGATCACTTGCCCTTCAAGGCGGAAACAGCCTCCGCGACCACATATGTGCTGCCTCCGACATAGACAAGCGGACGTGCGGCAGAATCAGCCTTCACTGCAGATGCCGCAAGTCCGTAAGCGATGTCCAATGCTTCAACGACCGTGCCGGCACAATGTACGTCCCCCGCATCCCTTCCTGCCGACGTGCAGAAACCAAGGTATCTGTCACGGACGGTCTCCGCAGGCAGAGCCCTCTTGCCTGAAGCCTGAGTGAAGACATATACGGCATCGGAAGGCATCATACGTATGACGGCATCCACATCCTTATCGGCAACAGAACCGTACACTATGATGAGACCGGAGCACTCCCCGTCCCGCAGCATCCTTTCAAGCTGAGCGAAATTGTACTTCAGCCCATGCTCGTTATGGCCGATGTCACATATGGTCAGAGGGTTCTCAGACACCTTTTCCCATCTTCCGTGAAAACCGGTCCGGGCCGCCGTAGAGAGAAGGGCTTCCGGATCGGGACGGACTCCGAGAACCTGAAGGGCAGCCAGGGCCGTACGGAGATTGCAGCGCTGATACTCACCTTTGAGGTCCATCCCGGCAAGAAGTTCTTCATGCCTGTCCCACATGAACGGTTCCGTCTTGTCCGCAAAAGTCAGCAGCGACATCACGGCATTGCGGCTGCCCATATACTCCGGTTCCGATATATTGGTATACAGAACCTTACGTTCAAACACCCGTTCCGTATCCGGATGACTTTCCCCTACCACCACAGGCACCTTCGGCTTGATTATGCCGGCCTTTTCGAATGCTATTTCAGGCAAGGTATCTCCAAGCATGTCGCAATGGTCCAGACCTATATTCGTTATGACGCTGAGGACCGGAGTCACAATATTGGTACTGTCAAGCCTGCCGCCAAGACCGGTCTCAAGCACAACGCAATCCACATCTTGTCCGGCAAACCAGTCCAGAGCCATGAGGGTGGTAATCTCAAAAAAGGAAAGGTCAAGATGGTCGAAGGTATCGCGCCATCTTGCAACAAAGTCCCACACAGCTTCCTTTGGAATAAGCTCCACCGTATCCTTGACGACCCTGATACGTTCACGGAAGTCAATGATATGCGGAGATGTGTAAAGTCCCACCTTCCTGCCGTCAGCGGCCAGCGCCGAAGCAAGCATGTTCGAAACAGACCCTTTGCCGTTAGTACCTGCCACATGAATTATGTCGTACCTTCTGTGCGGATGCCCCATAAGCTGGTCAGCGAATTCCATATTCGCGATACCGGGCTTGTATGCCGACGCTCCGTCCTTCTGGAAAGAAGGAAAGCGGCAGAAAAGCTTCTGAAGCATATCCTCATATGCGGATTCCGAAAATACCATACCCATAAAATACCTGAAAAATGCTTGTTTAAAACACAAAAATACGTATTTTTACACACTTTATCCGCAAAAGCACAAGCATTTTATGAAGGAAAACGAATCTGCCCTGTATTCCCAGTACATCATTGACGGCATCAGATGCGAGATGACTCCGGCCGAACTTCTCGACGAGTGCATGGAATGTCCGGACGAGGTCATGGCCGATGGAGAGGTCGCCCTCTGTTTCAATGACATCATTGATGAATCGACAGAGCCGCCTCTTTCATCATTCCAGTACGACAGGTCGAGGTTTGACGAATACCTTGCCAGGACATGCGCGGCATCTGCAGAAGAGAGGGAGTTCACGATGCTGTATCCGGACCATTTCACACGGCTGCAGATATCAAGAGCACTGATCTCAAGGCTATGGAGCGAAGGTCACTTCCGACTTGGAAACCTCAGGATCTGGGCTCAGTGGGACTGGAACACAAGACCCATTGGCAACATGGCATCATTCTATGGAAGTGTTTCTGCAGCAAGTGATTACATCTACGGCTTAGGAGTCCGGATGTCAGACTATCTGTTTCTGGAAAGCGACGGAAGAAGCAGCGCCAGATTCTTCGCATGGCTGCCGGACACCCCTGGTCCGGACATCAGTCCCGGCGAAGAGATGCATCCTTATGCAGAAGAGAACATGCTGTTCAAGTCATCTCCATACGAAAGCCGCCACCCTTGGATAAGCGAAAAAAGGAAATGTCCGGGCGTAATGAACCGCGACCGGTCAAGCTGGCTGCTTTACATACCTTTCGACACATGTTCCTTCCGTCTGGGAGGTTCGCTCCTGTCCCAGGTCTTCGGACATAACGGAGGAAGAAGCCCGCAGATATCCGACCCTGATTACTTCATCGACTGCTATGAGGTCGTACGCGAACTTGTCGAAGACGGAATCGTGACGGCCGGTACAGGAGTATGCGACGGCGGCCTTGCCACGGCTGCGGAAAGATTCTGCGGAAAGTCAGGAATCGACCTGGACATCTGCGGCCTGCTCTCGTCATATCAGGAGGCTGATGCAGCCAGGATCCTGTTCGGAGAGATTCCGGGAGTCCTTATCCAGATTTCCGACGAGAATTATGATTACGTCGACTCCCAGTTCATACTTCAGGACATAGCATATTACCCCGTAGGACACCCTTGTGAAGATCACGAAGGAGTACGTGTCAACGACAGCTGCCGTAACGGAGTAGCCGGAATATTAGCTTCGCTATTAGGCCAGACAAGCGAAGGTGAGGATTAGGAAATATTAAGATTTTTTCCTAAATTCGCGGCAGATTTTTCTGCCGCTCCGTCCCTTCAGGGAAATCCGGCAGCCCTTATGAAATTATTTCATTAATAATCAAATACTTATAAAGTTTTATGGAATCTAACAAGAAAAGAGTCTATTGCTTCGGTGGAAAAACCGCTGAAGGTAATGGTACTATGCGTGAGCTTCTCGGCGGAAAGGGTGCCAACCTTGCCGAGATGTGTACTCTCAACATTCCTGTTCCTGCAGGTTTCACAATCACTACCGAGTGCTGTACTGAGTACTACGAGCTCGGTGGAGGCTACAACGACGCACTCAAGGCTGAGGTAGCCGAGGCCCTCAAGAAGACTGAGGAAATCATGGGCATGAAGTTCGGCGACAAGGAGAATCCGCTCCTCGTAAGCTGCCGTTCAGGTGCCCGCAGCTCTATGCCTGGTATGATGGACACAATCCTCAACATCGGTCTCTGCTCTGAGACTATCCCTGGCATGATCGCAAAGACAAACAACCCACGTTTCGTATATGACGCATACCGTCGTCTCATCATGATGTATTCAGACGTCGTGATGGAGAAGGCAGAGGGTATCGAGCCTGCAGACGGCCAGGGTATCCGCCAGCAGCTCGACAGAATGATGGAAGAGCTCAAGGTAGCCAAGGGTTATGCTTCCGATACAGATATCACAGCTGAAGAGCTCAAGGATCTCTGCGACAAGTTCAAGGTTCGCGTAAAGGAGGTCCTCGGAACAGAGTTCCCTGATTCAGCAGAGGCTCAGCTCTGGGGTTCTATCGGTGGCGTGTTCAAGTCATGGAACGGAAAGCGTGCGATCGCTTACCGCCGCATCGAGGGAATTCCTGATGAGTGGGGTACAGCTGTAAACGTACAGTCAATGGTATTCGGTAACAGCGGAAACAACTCCGGTACCGGTGTTGCATTCACACGTAACCCTGCAAACGGCGAGAACAAGCTCTTTGGTGAGTTCCTCGTAAA
>JAFQAT010000076.1 GCA_017399865.1 Bacteroidales bacterium
AGGCGATTTTCTGTAAAACACTAACCTTCAGCAACTTACCTTTACATCCCAAGGAGGTATTTCTGCCAGAATTCACGGTTGGCGGCTTCGAAGTGAGCGCCTTGGTAGCCGCGATAGCCGTGGAGGCCGTCAGGGTAGATCATGAAGTCGAACTTCTTGCCGGCTTTGTGGAGGGCATCAAGAAGCTGGAGGGTGTTCTGATGGTGGACGTTGTCATCACCTGTGCCATGAGTCAGCTTCAGCATGACGGGTTCTACGGTTCTATACGACAAAGTACAGTCTGTACCCTGATGATGCTGTGCAGCTCGCTCCGCAGGAGCATTAGGATATGCTCCGCTCGCACTCACAGCCTCAGCAGTGTACTCAGTCGGATATCCTGCTACATAGTTGAGCACTTTGGAGACTTCGTAGCCTTCAGGGTTGGCCTGTGGGGTATCCATGTAGCGTTCGGTGTAGTGTGAGTCATAGAGGGCCCAGTCGTACACTCCACCTCCGGCGATTCCGTAATGGAATCTGTCCGGAGCCTGCATCAGGAGCATGGATGTCATGGTACCGCCGAATGAGAATCCTTCCACTCCTATCTTGTCACCATCAACATACGGCAGAGCCTTGAGCCAGTCAGCCCATGCGCAGAAGTCCTTGACTTCCCATACGGTAAGCTGCCTGTAGATCATATCGAGACCTGCGCGTCCGTTATGTCCTGCGGCACGAGGATCTACAGTTATCTGGATGATTCCGTTGTCGGAATACCATTGATTCGATGCATTAGGGGTAACCCATCTGTCGCGCACCAGCGGCGTGTCAGGACCGCCGTAGATGTCGACATGGACAGGGTATTTCTTAGACGGATCGAAATTCTTCGGATACACGATCATGCCCGGAAGACGGAATCCGTCCGCCGTATTCATGTACACAAGTTCGCCAAGAGCATACTTGGAGGCGTCATAATCAGGCCCCTGCATATCAACGACCACATGTCCGGAACGGATCTTCTTGCCGGACGAAGGGAATACAGCGACCTTCGTAGGGGTCGTGACATTCGAATATGACGCAACGAACCATTTTCCGTCAGGAGAGAAGGACACGCCGGTGGCGTTGTATGCGGGATCGGTCAAAGCTGTGACGACGCCTTTCTTATCTACTTTATATAACGCCTGCTTGGCGACAGCGTCACGCTTGGCGGTGAAATACACGTCTCCCCTCTTCTCGTCAACGCGCACGATAGCAACATCCCAGTTCGGGCCGTCTGTGAGACGGCGGAACTCCTTGCCGTCATATGAAAGGAAATATATCTGCTGCCAGCCTGTCTCGAACTCGCGAGCCATATAAAGGCCGCTGTCGGTAAAGACGACGCCGTCGAACCAGTTGAGCCAGGTCTTGTAGGTTTCATTATACACATGACGTTTGCTTCCGTCTTCATAGCTCACTGCATATAGGTCGATCGTATTCTGCAGGCGAGGCATTCGGGCGATGAAGAAATCCTCCGAATCCGGTCCCCAGAACGGGATGCCGAAATACTGGTCCAGGGTCGGATCAAAGTCGGCCCAGACGATTTCAGGGCCGCCACATTCCGACATTCCGCTGAGCGGACAGCCGCTGCAGCTGCCAAGGTCGACGATTCCGATGCGGACCTGAGGGTTGGTCTGGCCGCATTTAGGATATCGTGTCTCGCTGAGGGAACCGCCGATTCCGAGATCGGTCACGCGGGGACTTTGGGACTGCGAAGCAGCAGCCGCAGGATCTGCGAATGCCGAATAGATCGGGAACATAGGGACCTGACTGTTGTCGAAACGGTAGAATCCTATCTTCCGGCTGTCCGGCGACCACCAGAAGGCCTTATACCTTGAAGGACGGCCAAGGATCTCTTCATAATATACCCATGAAGCATATCCGTTGAGTATCACGTCAGAACCGTCAGAGGTAAGACGGGTTTCCTTGCCGGATGCGATATCCACGACATAGAGGTCATTGTCACGGGTAAATGCGATCTTTGTCGAGTCTGGCGAGTATGTCATGTTCACGGCTCCTTCCGGCTTTACCGGGAAGTCGGAGAATTTCGCAGGACTGGCCACACCTTCCCTTCTCGCCCCGGTCTTCGCATTGAATGCAAAAGCGTCGGAATCGGCGAATGTGCCGTCATATGTGAACAGGACTTCTGTGCTTCCTATCCACTTCCATGCACGAGGAATCGGGTTGAACTCCTGGGCTCCGGCAGCGATTGCCACTGCCGCAAACATGAACAACAATAGTATCTTCTTCATATATTAACGATATTGATTACATTCCATATCATTTACGACACGCAAAGTGTTCCATTGGCCCCCTCCCACTTCGTGGGCCCCTCCCCCTAGCCGGGGGTGGCAAAATGCCAATTCCACACAATTGCCTGCCGTAAATGTCAATCAGCAAAAAGTTCGTCTTTGAAATTGACCAGATAGACCTTCTCGGTAGCACGGGTAATGGCCGTATAAAGCCACTTAAGGTCATCAAGGGTCAGTTCCTCCTGCCAGAAAGGATTGTCGATGAAGACGCACCTCCACTGTCCTCCCTGGGACTTATGGCAGGTAATGGCATCAGCATATTTAAGCTGCAGCGCGTTATAATACTTGTCTTCACGCACTGCCTCGTACCTCTTCTTCTTGGTCGTTATATGGGAATAGTCCTCATTGACTCCCTGATACAGAGCGTTGGACTGCTCATATGTCAGCGAGGCACTCTCCGATTCCAGAGTGTCCAATATCACCTTTGCGACAATCTCCTGGTCGTCGTAATCGGGGAAGGATATGCGGGCTTCGGCGAAATGGAGCCCGTATCTGTCCTCGTACTTCGAGATCTTCTGAAGTATGGCTATATCCCCGTTTGCGATATAGTCCATGCCCTTCACGTCCTCAAGGAACTGATAGCAGTTCTTGACTATCATCAGCTTATCACCGCGGACAAGCCTTTCCTCCTTGTATTGGACGGTAGAGCGTATTCCCATATTATACTTGATCGCACGCCTGTTCGAGCGGCATAGGATGACGGTCTCATCCTCTCCATAAGCGGCATACGCATCTGAAATCTTCTCAATCAGGTCTCCCCCGCCGATCCTCTCGATGTCATCGAACTGAACGGTTTCAAGTCCCAGGTCACACAGGTCCATCAGACCGGGACCATAATCCAGTTCGCTTTGGAGCTGGCGTATCATCGTTGCATTGTACAGGATGCCGGATTCCTGCTGCTGGCGCACGACTGTCGACAGTTCGGCAAACACAGTACCGCCCATCATGGCCATATAGTCCTTTGACAAGGCTGGAGATGCATCAAGTCCGACAGGAGGCAGCTGGGCGGAATCTCCTATCAATATGAGCTTGCACTCCACACCCATGCGTACAAACGTGATCAGGTCATCGAGGAGATTGCCTGTGCCGAAGGCTGTGGTGGACTGCTGCTGTCCGGCTTCTATGCCTATCAAGGACACCTCATCCACAATGAAAAGAGTCTCCTTATCCTTGTTCGGAGCAAGGGTGAACTGTCCGAAGCCGTCGCCTCCTACGGACTTCTGCCGGTAGATATGCTTATGGATAGTAAAGGCCGGCATGCCGGAATATGAAGACAGAACCTTGGCTGCACGCCCTGTAGGGGCAAGAAGCACGCACTTCGTACCGAACTTCTTCATCACGGATATGACAGACGAAATCGCCGTGGTCTTTCCCGTACCGGCATAACCGTTCACGATCAGGATATCATCGTCATCAGAACTTACGAAATCCGCCACCTTGCGCAAGAGCGAATCCTGGCATGGTGTCGGTTCATGTTTCAGATTGGAAACAAAGCCGGAAAACAGGAAATCAGCACGCCCCATACTTACCTGTTTCTTTTAAACATAAGTGAAAGGACTACAAGAACCGGGAAGATTTCCACACGGCCCAGGAACATGTCTATGGTATAGATGAACTTTGCCACAGCCGGCTGGAACGAATAGTTGTCCATCGCTCCAAGCTCTGCCAGTCCGGGGCCGACACTACCCACTGACGCTATGACTCCTGAGACAGCCTCCGGCATATTCGTACCGCAAAGAAGCACTCCTATGATCGAAAGGAATATCACGACAAAATAGACCACTATATACAGCATCACCGAATGGACCGTACTGTCCGGCAGGTGGTGGCCGCTGAGGCGAACCTGCGAAACTGCAGACGGATGGAGGCGGCGATGCACCTCGTTTGATATGGCCTTGAAAGATATGAGGACTCTATCGACCTTTATACCTCCGGTTGTCGAACCGGAACAGCCGCACTGGAATGAAGCAAAAATCAGGACTATACCCGCAAGCCATGGCCAGATAGAATTATCGCATATGGCAAAGCCCGCCGTAGTCATGTAGCTGACAACGGTAAATACAGAATCCATGGCAGCTCTTCCCCACGATGCATATCCTCCCTGAAACTTCAGAGAGAACATGATTATGACAGACATGACAAGGATGGACCCGAAATAATACTTCACTACGGTATTGTTCATCGGCTTCAGCGAACGGGTGACAAAGACTGCATATATGAGGCCGAAATGAAGCGCAGCAAGCGCCATGAAGACAATCACCAGTACATTTATGAGATCCGAGTTGTAATAGCCTATGGAAAGGTTCCTCGTACTGAACCCACCGGTTGCAGCAATGCTGAACGCATGGTTCAATGCATCAAAAGAAGACATTCCCGCAGCCCAGAGAGCCAGGAATATCACCACAGTAAGAGCTACATACACTTTGGTGATAATGGCAATGGTCTTGCTTGACTTGTAGCGGTAGCCTTCTTTGGAAAGGGATGAAAGTTCCATGTTGGTAAGCTTCAGGCGGAACGGACTGGCATCCGGCATGACAAGTAGCAGGAACACGACTACTCCCAGACCTCCGATATAATGGGTCGATGACCTCCAGAACAGAAGGCTGCGAGGCAAGGCTTCAATGTCGTTCAGGATCGTCGATCCTGTCGTCGTATACCCGGAAACACTTTCAAACCATGCGTTTACCAGAGTGAACTCCCCTCCCCAAAGCACATATGGAAGCATTCCGAAAATGAATGACAGGAGCCAAGACAGCACGATCGTGAGAAAACCGTCATTCAGGGACAGAGCTTGGGATTTCTTGACGAATATGAAAGGGAAACCACCTACGATCAAAGTGATGATGAAACTGATCAACAGCGGGCCAAAAGCTGAATCCCGTCCATTCATCAAAGACACGATAATGGACAGGAACATGAAAAGTGCACTCACGAGAAGGGCCTTTCCGACATTCAGCGATATGGCTTTTACATTCATGACCTGTCTTCCCTCAAATGCTTGATCCTTCTTTTAAGCTCGATATTCTCCTCGACAAGCTCCGAAATGCCTGTATTTATGTTCGCAAGCTGGTCATCGCCGTCAAACTCATAGTTATGCCGGCGACCAGAGAGCCTGTAATTGTCTATTCCTGCAGACATCTTATATATCGGATTCACATAATATGCTGTAATGAAATAGAATAAAAGCATTATGAGAATCAGTCCTGCACTGACAGAAACGACTCCCGGGATGATGCTTCTGTAGAATCCTGCATCAAAGTCGGCGGAATTCCTGCGCAGTTCCTCGTGGATGCTGTCGTTCAGCACACCCATATCCTGACGGAACTTGTTGTAGCACGGCTGAAGCGTTCCGAAGAACCACTGACCTGTATCCACGCTGTCGGCAAGGAATACCTCGTCGAATTTAAGCGAAGTGTTCATGAACGTGCTGAATGAAGTAGCAACACTGTCGACCATAGGGAGGGCGGTCTGCGATGTGAAAGAATTCTTGAGTGAATCAGCCTGGGCGTTGAAATAGCGCAGGTTGAAGTCCGGCATGATGGAAATATCATTCTGTACGACCACGGCAAGCATCTGATGGTTATACGCTTCCGTAATGTCCGCAAGTCTCTGCGAGAGAGTAATGCTCTTTATGTTTGCTGCTATCAATTCGGTCACATAGTCACTCATCCTTCTGTACTCGAGAATGGAAATCACTCCCGAAAGCAAGAGGATGGCCGCCAGCGATCCGAGGCTGAGGAACAGTTTTCTCCTCATCGAAGGCTTGACGCCCTTTTTTCTTCTCAAAAACTTAGGCAACATATCCTTTACGTCATGTTTATAAAAAGCAAAGTTAAGAAAAATTCCTATATTTGAACCATCATAATAAAGTACTGTAATGAAGAGAATAATACTTGCCATGGCATCAGCCGCCATTCTGGTCCAGTCATGCATCGGAACATCTGAAGCAAACATAGATCCTGACCATACCCTCTGGTATGACGAGCCGGCTTCAATATGGGAAGAGACCCTTCCTCTTGGAAACGGAAGGCTGGGAATGATGCCCGACGGAGGCATATATGAAGAGAATATAGTTCTGAACGAGATCTCCATGTGGAGCGGCAGCGAAGCGGACTATTCCAACCCAGACGCCGCCAAGAGTCTGCCCCAGATCAGGGAACTGCTGAAGAAGGGCAGGAATGCCGAAGCACAGAAACTGATGTATGAGAAGTTCGTTCCGCACAAGCCTACGGACGGCGGAACCTATGGAGGATATCAGACCCTTGGGCTGCTCTCGCTGTCGTATGAAGGCGACGGCAGTCAGGTCCATGATTACAGCAGAGGCCTTGACCTGAAGACAGCAACATCCTGGACATCATACACTTCCGAAGACGGTACGACATTCAGCAGACGGTATTATGTGCCAAAAGAAGCAGATATCATGGTGGTCGAGATCAGTGCCGACAAGAAAGGAAAGGTCGCATTCGAAGCTTCATTGTCCAGAAAGGAAAGGGCGGAAATCATCCTTATAAAGGACGGACTGTTGAAGATCACCGGAACTCTTGACAGCGGCACCGGAAAGCCAGGCGTGGGATACGCATCATACGCCACCATCATCGCAGAAGGAAAGAACCATAAGATCGAGGGGGCAAAGGTCACAGGAGCCGACAGGGCATGGGTGCTCATATCTGCGGCAACGAGCTGGTTCGAAGACGAAGATTACTACAACGTCAAGGCACTCAGCACGCTGATGTCTACAGCCAAAGGCTTCAGCTCGAAGAAGGCTGAAGAGCTGTACAGCCAGCATGTAAAGGACCATCAGAAGCTGTACGGCAGGGCAGAACTGACCATCGCATCAGATTCCGGCACAGAGATGCTGACTACCGACAGACGTATAATGGAATACGCAAAAGGAGCGGAGGACAACTCCCTTGCCGCCCTTTATTACCACTACGGAAGATATCTGCTGATCGGCAGCACCAGACCGGGAAGCCTACCGCCGAACCTCCAGGGGCTATGGGCTGACACCTACCAGACCCCATGGAACGGCGACTACCACACCAACATCAACGTCCAGATGAACCACTGGATAGCCGAGCAGGGCAACCTCTCCGAACTCCATCTCCCGCTGACAGACCTTGTGATGGACCTGATACCGGGCGGAGAAAGGACGGCAAAGGCCTTCTACGGCCCGGATGCGCAAGGATGGGTACAGCACATGATGACCAATGTATGGAAATATACAGAACCGGGAGAACACCCGTCATGGGGAGCGACCAACACCGGAGGCGCATGGCTGTGCGCCCACCTCTGGGAACACTATGCATACACTCTCGACAAGAAATACCTGGCCAGAGTCTATCCTGCATTGGAAGGGGCATCCAGATTTTTCCTGACAACCATGATAAGGGAACCGGAAAACGGATATCTTGTGACAGGTCCTACCTCCTCTCCTGAAAACGAATTCTGGTCGCAGGGCGAGAAGGTAAGCATATGTCTCGGACCTACGATGGACAACCAGATTGTCAGAGAGCTTTTCACGAACACCATAGCGGCCGCCGATGCTCTCGGAAAATGCGACGCATTTACAGATTCATTGGCAACTGCCATAACTGAACTGGCACCTCATAAGATCAGCGAAGAAGGATACCTTATGGAATGGCTTCAGGACTACGAGGAAGTGGACATCCACCACAGGCATGTGTCCCATCTGTACGGTCTCCATCCGAGCAACCAGATATCTCCGGTAAGGACACCGGAACTGGCGGAAGCCTGCAAGGTGACCCTTAACCGCAGAGGTGATGAGGCAACAGGATAGAGCAGAGCCTGGAAACTGAATTTCTGGGCAAGGCTCGGAGACGGAAACCGCGCCCTCAAGCTTCTGCGCAGCCTTCTGTCACCTGCCATTCCGGAAGGAGACGCCGGCTATCACATAAGCGGCACCTTCCCTAACCTGTTCTGTTCACATCCTCCTTTCCAGATAGACGGCAATTTCGGAGGCGCGGCCGGAATAGGCGAAATGCTGCTGCAGAGCCATGACGGATTCGTGAACATCCTGCCTGCTCTTCCGGACGAATGGAAAGACGGAAAGCTGAGTGGCTTCAAGGTACGCGGAGGGGCTACAGTCGACATGGAATGGGCAGACGGCAAGCCTGCAGTCATCATAATAAACCAGCCGGACGACGCTGAGATGACGCTGAAGATCGGTGAGGAATACCGCAATGTCAAGGGAAGCGTAAAGGTCGACCTTACAAGGTAAACATCTGCGAAGGATACTGACGTGGAAGGCATCGTAGAGACACGGTGCCTTTTTCTACACCCATTTCGGCAAGAGCCTCAGCCGAACATCTGTAGGCCAGGTCGTGGGTGTTGTTGTTCTCGCTCAGATGACAAAGGAATATGTTACGCAGGCCTGGATGCCAGAAGCGTCTGATTGCACTCGCGCACTCGTCGTTGCTGAGGTGACCGCATCCCTGGACTATCCTCATCTTGAGTTCATATGTATACGGACCTCCCATAAGCATGTCCATGTCATAGTTGGACTCGACAACGACCGTATCGGCCTGGCGGGCAAATTCGACCGCCTCATCGGTCATTCTTCCTATATCGGTCATTATCACGAACTTATGTCCTTCCACATCTATTGCATATCCGACCGTCTGCGTCGCGTCATGTGGAACGACAAAATATCTCACCCTCATTCCGGCGACCTCGTTCCACTCCCCTTCCCGCAGGATGCGGCGGCATGGAGCGATTGTAGGAGCAGTGAATGTATGACGTGCGAGGGCGCCATGTATGACCTCGGTAGTATAGACGGGCTTGTTCAGCCTCTTGCAGAAAGATCCGAGATGACGGATATGGTCAAGATGGTCATGTGTCACAAGCACCGCAGAGAACGAATCATAGGTCAGATCGTATTCCTGAAGCACCTTCTTCAGCCTTCGCAGGCTTACTCCCGCATCAATGACGATTCCGCCCTTTTCAGTTCCCAGATAATAGCAGTTTCCGCAGCTTCCGCTGGACAGACTCATGAACTTTACCATCAGCACGCGCCCTCCATCTTTATTTCCGGATCATCCAGCACATCCGCAAGCAGAGCGGAAAGATCGGTGCCCGGCTGATAATAGACAGCAGGAAGGCCGGCCGCAATGGAACCGTCCACATTCTTCTGCGAATCATCGATGAAAAGCATCTGCTCCGCAGGAAGACCGATTTCTTCGATCACCGACTTGTAGAACTTTTCCGACGGTTTGAGAGCCTTGACTTCATATGAAAGGAAACAATTCCTGAAGACCTTGTCCAAAGGAGCACCTGCCTCTTCGAACAGCTTTGTCGAATGCGGCATGCATATAGGGTTGTTGTTGCTCAGGAGATATAGGTCATACTTCTGCGCCAACCTGTTGAGGAGTTCTGCCTTATAAGGGCTGATACCCACCAGAATATGCCACATGGCCTCATCTACAAGTCCCGGACGGCTTCCCGGCCGAGACTCCGAGAGGACGATCCTGCGGAATTCTTCAGCAGAAAGAGTTCCTTCCTCAAGGTCTCCGTAGATGCCTTTCTGATGACACGGATCGATCAGCTCGTCGATCCTGTCAAAACCAAGAAGATCCTTGAAGGCTCTCTTGCAGTCCTCGATGTCAAGGTCTACAAGCACACCTCCCATATCGAATATCAGTGCCTTAATTGTTTTCATCTTCGCAATATTTCTTAATCACGCCATACGCATCCTGCACTCCAAGCTCTCCCGCTCGCGAAAGGTCGATGCAACCCTTCTCCTTATCCTTGAGATAGATGAGCACCAGTCCTCTGTTGAAGTAGGCATCACCCATATATGGATACAGCTCTATGGCTTTGGTATAGTTGTCGATCGAATTTATATGTTCCGAAGACAGGCAGTACAGATTGCCGAGATTGTAATATACATACGGGATGTCCTTGATTATCTCTGCGGCAGCCTTCATGTCGTCAATGGCATCAGTATAGTCATAACTTCTTGTCACCTGGTCCTTCACCCTGGCGCGGGTGGTACCGGTATCGTCCATCGAGAGCACCTGGACATTGCTTTCGATCGAAGCGATGAACTCTATCATTTCCGCCCTTAGGGCACCACGGTTCATCCTGTAGAAGGCCTCATACATACGTGAGATGTCATCTTTCTCCTGCGCAGCCTCGACAGCCTGCCCATAATAGTTCAGGGATGAGTTGAACTGCTTCGACGAATACTCGCTCAAAGCCCTGAGGAACAGATCTTCGGCAGAAGGAGCGGCGTCACCATATGCGGCGGTCTCGACAGCCGCAAGCACAGCCGCATCAGGATGAGAGACATCGTTCCTGATCTCGACTCCGACCGGCATTCCGTTTTCAAACCTGCTGATCAGAGAGTTCTCATACCCTCTCTTGAGAGCATAGTTAGTGTCATCCTTGACTCCGGTCAGGACAAAGCGGTACAGAGGCCTGAGCCTGATGTCTATGTCACGATGCTGCAGGAGTTCGTCGTTGAAGTCCTTCTTCGCGAACTCCGCATCCAGAGACAGCAGAGAACTGTATTTCTTCGTAGTGTCTGCAAAGGATCCTGCATCGGAAACATTCTTCTCCCTGTATTCCTGGACCTTCTTGCGCGCTGTCTCATAATCCGTCTTCGACGATTTCATGTCGCCGAGCAGATTCTTGACATACGCCCTGTTCAGATATGCCTTGGCAAAGTCCGGATAGAGTTCTATGGCCTTGTCATAGTCTTCCAGAGCATTGCGATACAGCCCCATCTCGATGAAGATGGATGCCCTGTTGAAGTACGCAAGCACGTTCTCCGGATTGATGTTAAGCACTCTGTCCATATCGTCCAAGGCATCTTCGTACGCACCCAGCTGGGCATTGATAAGGCCTCGGTTATACAATGTCAGGGCATTTCCCGGCTCATCCCTGAGCACACGGTTAAGGTCCGACATCGCTTCGTTGTACCGTTCCTGTTCATAATACATTATGGCCCTGTTGAAGTATGCGAACGTGTTTGTCGTATCCAGTTCTATCGCCTTGTCCATATCGGAGATGGCGAGGTCATACTTGTTCTGAGAAGCATACACACGTCCTCGACGGACATATCCTTCTGGATCGAAACGGTCCAGACGTATGGCTTTGTTGTAATCGGAAACTGCCTTGAGGGTATCTCCAAGGAAGAGATAGCTAGCTCCCCTGTTCAGATATGCGGAAGGATCCTTCGGCTCCTTCCTGATGTATTTGTCGAAGTCCTTCACAGCATTGTCGAACTGCTGAGAGAGGAAATATGTCACGCCTCGGCTGAAATAGAGTCCGATCTCGCCCGGACGAAGATCGATCGCCTTCTGAAGGTCTGCCAGAGCCTGATCGTAATTTCCGTATCGGCTTTCCGTAATGCCCCTGTAGTGATATCCTGAAGTAAATACAGGATTGATGCGGACAGATCTGTCGAAATCCTGACGCGCTCCCCTGATGTCTCCAAGATTATACTTTGCGATGCCCCTGAAGAAGAATGTCCAGTAGTCGGCCGTGTCAAGCTGGGTGAGGATATTGAAGTTCTCTATCGCCTGTGCGTACTTGCCGTCGGCAAGAGCACGGCGTCCGCGGAAGTAGAAGACGTCCTTGTCATACTGGGCCCACAGGTCTCCTATGCATGTCAGTAATAACACACACACCACCACAAAACATCTCATCACTCTATGCATACGAAAAATAATTTCCTGTTGTTGCCGATTTTTACTAAATTTGGCGTCTTATAAGGGAACACATCCTTATCACAATTTACAAATATAGTCATTTATTGTGCGTAAACTGACAAAAATCATATTTTTTTTACTGCTGTGCCTCAATGCACATGCCGGTGACTCATGGACCAAGGAAAGGGAGAAGGCAAAATCCCTTATAACTCAGGAGAAGCTTGCGAGGGAGGTTTCCTTCCTTACAGACTCCATCTGCCAGGGAAGGGCCAGCGGCACCAGGGGCAGCGTGGAGGCCGCCATGTGGATACGCAGAAAGTTCGAAGAGGCCGGACTCGTCGGCATGACCGATTCATGGACCCAGGGATTCAACATCCGCCACGGCCTGAACGGACGCAACGTGATCGGCATGCTTCCCGGCAGCAGGAGCATCCCTTGCGACAGGTACATCATCGTGGGAGCCCATTACGACCACCTTGGAATGCTTGACGGGAAGATGTATCCGGGAGCGGATTCCAACGCATCGGGCGTAACGGCAATGACAAGCCTCGCCGAGATGTTCGGAGCGATGAGGAAGATGGGCAAGATCTATGACAGCAACATCATCTTCGTGGCCTTCGACGCGAAGGAATTCGACCTCAAGGGTTCCGAAGCATTGTGGAGCATGATCGAATACGGCAGGCTCCGCAATCCTCTTTCCGGAGAGACCATAACCAAGGACAAGATAACACTCATGGTGAACATAGACCAGATAGGAAGTTCGCTTGCCCCTGTAAGCAAGGACAGGAAGGACTATCTGATCATGCTCGGGACATCATCGCTGAAGAGGGACAGAAGAGACCTCCTGCACCGATGCAATATAGAGGAAGGCATAGGCATGGATATCGCTCTGGACTACTATGGAAGTGACAACTTCACAAAGATCTTCTACCGCCTGTCCGACCAGAGGGTATTCGTCGACAACAAGATGCCGGCCGTACTCTTCACTTCCGGAATCACCATGAACAACAACAAGACATGGGACAGGACGGACAACCTTGACATGGAGGTCTACATGCAGAGAATCCGCCTCATGTACCACTGGATAGAGAAAATGCTGTAATTTATGAAAGCTTTCTGGAGAGTTCTGAAGCGCTTTGCCGCTCCATATAAGAAATACCTCGGAGGTTCGCTCGTGCTGAATCTCCTTTCGGCAATATTCAACATATTTTCATTCGCCCTGCTCATTCCGATCCTGAACATCCTGTTCAAGATGGACCAGACCGTATATGAGTTCATGCCATGGGACGGAATGCCCAGCAAGGAGCAGATAATGAACAACTTCTACTACGGGGTAAGCACGATGATAGACAAATGGGGAGGTTCCACCGCCCTGCTCTTCCTGGGACTGATATTCGCGGGCATGACCGTCCTCAAGACCAGCTGCTACTTTGCATCTTCGGCCGTCATGATCCCTCTCAGGACCGGTATCGTAAGGGATATCAGGGTGATGGTATACAACAAGCTCCTGAGCCTTCCTATGGGCTATTACAGCAAGCAGAAGAAAGGAGACATAATCGCAAGGATGAGCGGAGACGTGAACGAGATCGAGACATCGATAGTCAGTTCGCTCGACATGCTCATCAAGAACCCTATACTCATACTGTGCTACTTCGCGGCCCTCATATACCTCAGCTGGGAGCTTACCCTCTTCACTGTGACAGTCGTCCCTCTCATGGCATGGGGAATGAGCGCAATCGGAAAGAAGCTCAAGAGGCAATCGCTGGAGGCTCAGGACAAATGGAGCGAGACCATGGCCCAGCTTGACGAGACTCTCGGAGGCCTGCGCATCATCAAGGCCTTCATCGCCGAGGACAAGATGAAGGAAAGATTCGCCAACACAGCGAACGCCTACAGGAAGGCATACAGCAAGGTTGCGGTAAGGCAGGCATCGGCCCATCCTGTCAGCGAACTTCTCGGATCCATCATGATCATGGTGGTGCTGTGGTTCGGAGGAACCCTCATCCTCAGCGACAAGGCCCCTATCGACGCATCGACATTCATATTCTACATGACCATCCTCTACAGCGTGCTTGCGCCGCTGAAGGAATTCTCGAGAGCCGGCTACAACATCCCTAAGGGTCTGGCATCGATGGAGAGGGTCGACAAGATCATGGACGCAGTCAACGACATCACGGAACCGGCGCAGCCGAAGGAACTGAAAGGATTCAACGAAAGCATCAGTTTCAATGATGTTTCATTCTCATATGAGGAAGGAAAGGTGATCCTCCACGACATCAATCTGACGATTCCAAAAGGCAGGACAGTCGCTCTGGTCGGACAGTCCGGTTCAGGAAAATCGACCTTGGCGGACCTCATACCAAGATATTACGATGCCGGAGAAGGATCCATAACCCTGGACGGGACAGATATCCGCGGCTTCAGGATCAAGGATCTCCGCAGCCTGATCGGAAACGTGAACCAGGAGGCCATCCTCTTCAACGACACGATCTTCAACAACATCGCCTTCGGAGTTGAGAACGCGACGATGGAACAGGTCATCGAAGCGGCAAAGATCGCAAATGCCCATGACTTCATCATGGAAAAGGAAGACGGGTACATGACCAACATCGGCGACCGTGGAGGCAAGCTCTCAGGAGGTCAGAGGCAGCGAATAAGCATCGCCCGCGCAATCCTCAAGAACCCACCTCTGCTCATTCTTGACGAGGCGACATCAGCTTTGGACACTGAATCCGAAAAGATCGTACAGGAAGCCCTTGACCGCCTCACATCTACAAGGACCACTGTCGTCATCGCACATAGATTGTCCACAATCAAGAACGCAGACCTTATCTGCGTGATGCATGAGGGCAGGATAGTCGAACGAGGCAGGCACGACGAACTTATCGCACTCGACGGATACTACAAGAAGCTGCATGACATGCAGGCATTATAAGGCAAAAGGAATGAAAGGACATTGGAAGAAGATCTATATCGCGACATTCTGCATCTACCTGGCTGCAGTGGCGCTGCTCTGTTTCCTGAAGCCGTCAAGCCTTCCTGAAATGGATGTCAAGACCTTCCTCGGACTGCCGATAGACAAGGTCCTGCATTTCCTGATGTTCCTTCCCTACCCTGTTCTGGCAGGGCTTTCATTCATCAGCCATAAGCAGAAACTGGGATGGAACATCGTTGTTCTCATGTCCCTTGCAGCCGTCGGCATAGGTATGGCATATGGCACGGAAGTCATCCAGTCCCATACCGAATACAGGTCATATGAGATCGAGGACTTCTACGCAGACCTTATCGGAATAGGCTCCGGCGTCATTATCGCAATAACATATCTGATTTACATCAAGCTTAAGAAATGAGAAGAATTCTTATCATCATATTGTCTGCCATGGCCTTCGGCATCAGTGCCAAGGGCCAGAGCACTATCGTAAAGGACTTCAAGCCGGCATGCGATTCCCTCGCCGTACTGATAAAGGAGCGCAATACAGTCAGCGGCAAGCTTGCGCTTCAGGCTGTAATGAAGCGCGGATCGAGCCTGGATTTCTATTTTACCGAATCCCTGAGCGACTATCCCTGGCACGAAGGGGACACAAAGTGGTTCCGCAGCACTCTGAAATCACTGTTCCCCGAAAAATACAGTAGATACACGCTTGGAGACATCTACAGCAAAAGGATTGCCCATTCCAATCTGGTGACTCCATCCCTCGGATTCAACGGAAATCCTTCTGACAGCAGGCACAAGACAGACGAACCGTCAAGAAGGAACATCGTCACTCCGCTGGAAGGACAGGAATTCAGCAAAGGTCTGGACGGCAGGCACATAGCCGTATGGCAGAGCCACGGACGATATTATGACACCGGTTCAGAGAGATGGATGTGGCAGAGGCCGCCGCTTTTCCAGACGGTCGAGGACATGTTCACGCAGAGTTTCGTGATACCCTACCTCGTGCCGATGCTTGAGAATTCCGGAGCATATGTCCTGATGCCGAGAGAAAGGGACGTACAGAAGAATGAGGTGATCGCAGACAACGACCAGACAGACAGCCGCTACGGAATAGCTGCCTATTCGGAAAAAGGCAAATGGAAGGATGCCGGAACCGGATTCGCCGCACTCAAGCCCGTATACACAGGACTGGAGAACCCGTTCTCCACAGGAACGGCCAGACAGACCGGATGCATCCAGAACGGAAAGAAAGGTCCTGCAGTCGCAGAGTGGCGTCCGGACATCCCTGAAAGAGGAGAATATGCGGTTTATGTTTCATACAAGACGCTCGAAAAGAGCACTGCTTCAGCACATTACACAGTCCATCACCTCGGAGGAAAGAGTGAGTTTGTGGTCAACCAGAAGATGGGAGGAGGCACGTGGATCTACCTCGGAACATTCGAATTCGACAAAGGGTCCGACGGATATGTAAGCCTGACCAATGAGACACCGGAAGGATACCGCCACAGCAACGGCAGCGTGGTTACTGCCGATGCCGTCAGGTTCGGAGGCGGAATGGGCAATATCGCCCGAGCGCCGAAAGACGATCCGGAGGCCGTTCCTGAAGTATCAGGACTGCCAAGGTCTGCAGAAGGTTCAAGATACTGGATGCAGTGGGCAGGAGTTACGGACAAGCTGTTCAGCCAGAACGAGGAAGATGACGATTACAGGGACGACTTCATGACCAGAGGAGACTGGGTCGAGTGGATCAGCCGCGGATCGGAGATGAACAAGTCAAAGAAAGATGGTCTGGGAATCCCTGTCGACCTGTCTCTGGGTTTCCATTCCGATGCCGGAATAACCCCGAATGATTCGATCGTAGGCACTCTCGCCATATATACGTTAAGGTCCGAAGGAAGCCAGAAGCTTCCTGACGGGGAAAGCCGAATGACCAGCAGGGAATACGCCGACATGGTCCAGAGCCAGATAGTCCATGACCTCAGGAATCAGTATGACACGTTATGGAACAGACGGCATATCTGGGACAGAAGCTATCGCGAATCACGCACACCGTCATGCCCTGCAATGCTCCTGGAGCTCCTTTCGCACCAGAACTTCGCAGACATGAAATACGGTCTCGACCCGAGCTTCAGATTCACGGTAAGCCGTTCGATATACAAGGGCATGCTTAAGTATCTTGCCAACAGGTACGGCATCCCATATCAGGTACAGCCTCTGCCTGTAGAGTCGATGGGAGTATACTTCGGCACGAATGGCAATGCCGTCGTCAGCTGGTCTCCTGTCAAAGACAAGCACGAACCGACTGCAGATCCTCAGGGATATATGCTTTATACCCGCATCGACGAGGGCGGATTCGACAATGGAACAGTCATCCAGGAGCATGCGGCAGGTTCCGGCCGTCTGTCGACCGAAGTAGCAATAGAACCCGGACACATATACAGCTTCAGGATAGTGGCTTTCAACGATGGTGGAAAGAGCTTCCCTTCCGAGACTGTCAGCATAGGCAGACCAAAGGGCGGAAACGAAGGTGAGACCGTACTGATAGTCAATAATTTCGACAGAGTCAGCGGTCCCGCATTCTACGATACGCCTGCTTATGCCGGCTTTGACAACAGGCTGGACAGCGGTGTGCCGCACATCAGGGACATTGCATATATAGGCGAGATGCACGACAGCCGAAGGCAGTCGGAATTCGTGACCAACGACAGCCCTGGCTTTGGAGCTTCATTCACCTATTATGCCGGCAACACGGTAGCCGGCAACACATTCGACTACCCTCTTGTCCATGGAAAGGCGTTCATGAATGCAGGAAAGCCGTTCATATCATGCAGCAACGAAGCCTTCTGCAGCGATTCGACATTCAGGAAAGCGGCATGGAGCATCGACCTCATCTGCGGAAAGCAGGTGACGACCGTAGTCGGAAGCGGGCTTCAGAAGAAGTATGAGGTCTTCCCTGCAGTCATGCAGGATGCGCTTGCCGCATCCGCAGCAGACGGAGTCAACATACTTGTCAGCGGAGCATACATAGGAACCGATATCTGGGATCAGATATATCCATATGAAAAAGACAAGGAGACTGTTGACGCAGCAAAGAACTTTGCACGCAACGTGCTTGGATTCAGATGGGCGGCAAACAGCGCCAGCAGGTTCGGCATCGTCAGGTACCTGCGTAACGATGCGATCACAGAGCTTCCTTCCGGAACTCTCGAGATCTGCAATGAAATGAATCCAGTACAATACTGTGTGGAATCTCCTGACGGCATCCTTCCCGGAGTCAAGACGGCCTCGTCATTCATGAGATATGCAGACTCTGAAATCTCCGCAGGAATATGCAACCAGGGAAAGGGATACAGGACGGTATGCCTCGGATTCCCTGTCGAAGCCCTTGAATCTGAAGAAGACATCAACGAGATAATAACCATAACCTTAGATTATTTCAGCAAATGACCGCAAGACAAGCAGAGATCATTGAACTGATCAGAAAGGAAGTTAAGCCGGCTCTCGGATGCACGGAGCCGATAGCAGTAGCGCTGGCGACAGCGAAAGCGATGGAAATCGCAGAGGAGAAATGTGCCATGACTCCTGATGAATGGAGATATTCTGACGGCTATTCTCTCCGCATCGAAGTCAGCGGAAACATCCTCAAGAACGGAATGGGAGTGGGAATCCCTGGCACAGGCATGGTGGGACTTCATATCGCCGCAGCTCTCGGAGCAGTCTGCGGAAAGTCTTCCTACGGACTGGAAGTGCTCAATGACCTTGATGAAAAGTCGATTGCAAAAGCAAAGGAAATGGTTGATGCAAAGGCTGTTACCGTAGGTCTGGCAGAGACATCCCACAAGCTTTATGTCAAGGCATATGTGGATGTTGACGGAGGCCATTGCGCAAGCGTGGTGATACAGGACAACCATGACAGCATAGTGGAGACCTGTTTCGACGGATGTGTGCTTACTTCTGCTCAGGTTTGCGACAGCGATGACGGCGCCGACCAGAAGACGACCCTCGACTATAAGCTCACGGTGCGCGAAATCCTTGATTTCGCATCTACAGTGGCATACGAAGACATCGAGTTCATCCTTGAGTCCCGCACATTGAACATGGCTCTTGCAGAAGAAGGCATGAAGGGCTGCTACGGACTGAAGGTAGGCTGGGCCATCAACCTCAGCGACAACCGCGAGGTATTCGGAGGGGACTTCCTGTGCTATGCGATGTCTCTTACCGCAGCGGCTTCTGACGCCAGGATGGCTGGATGCACACTTGCTGCCATGAGCAATTCAGGCAGCGGCAACCAGGGAATAACGGTAACCATGCCGGTAATCGCATACTCTATACGTTACGGGACATCTGACGAGCAGCTAGCCCGCGCCCTTGTCCTCAGCCATCTGGTAGCAATCCACATCAAAGGCTACCTCGGAAAACTGTCTGCCCTCTGCGGATGCGTCATCGCGTCCACAGGATCGGCCTGCGGCCTCGTGTATCTGCGAGGAGGCGACTATGACCAGGTCTGCGCAGCAATCAAGAACATGATCGGAAACATCACGGGAATGGTATGCGATGGAGCGAAAGTCGGATGCGCCATGAAAGTTGCATCAGGCGTGTCGAGCGCCCTACAGTCTGCAGTCCTGGCACGCGAAGGCATCTGCATCTCGTCACATGACGGCATCATTGAGGAAGACATCGAGAAGACAATCCAGAACCTCGGACGCATCGGATCGGTCGGCATGCAGAACACCGACAACATGATCCTGGACATCATGGTCTGCAAATAGGTCTAGGATTTCCAGACTTTGAGATACTGCTGGAGAGCCCACATTTCGTCGCGGTACTTGGCAGCGGCCATGAAGTCGAGTTCGGCTGCGGCTGCCTGCATCTTCCGCTTGGCCTGTTCCACCGCCTTCTCCACCTGTTCGCGGGTCATGGACCTGATCACAGGGTCCTGAAGTACGGCCGCAAGATCTGCCTGAAGATATCCGTCGACATATGCTGAATTGGTCTCGCGTTTCGAGTCATGACCGAGTCCGACGCTTACGCTGCCCTTTCCAAGATCGGTAGGATCCGGTATATATGTAGGGTCGTCGTACGAATTCGCTGCGCTGACCCTGCCGCTTACTGTATTTGCAAGACGAGGGTTCCTCTGTTTTGTCTCCGCCTCATCGACAAGCACATTCTTCTTCACGCCTACCTGGGTCGGAGTGATTCCATGCATCTTGTTGTATTCCATCTGCTTGGCACGGCGGCGGTCGGTCTCATATATGGTCTGACGCATTGAATCTGTAATGGTATCGGCATACATGATGACAAGGCCGTTCACATTTCGGGCGGCACGGCCGGCTGTCTGGGTCAATGCCCTGCCGCTTCGGAGGAAGCCTTCCTTGTCGGCGTCCAGAATGGCCACCAGTGATACTGTAGGAATGTCCAGACCTTCACGAAGGAGGTTGACTCCGACCAGAACATCGAAGAGTCCGTTCTTGAAATCTTCGATTATCTCTACTCTTTCAAGGGTATCAACATCCGAATGGATATACCGGCAGCGGACTCCCATCTTCGTGAAATATTTTTCCAGTTCCTCCGCCATCCTCTTTGTAAGAGTCGTCACAAGCACCCTCTCGTCAAGTTCTGCCCTCTTGCGGATCTCTTCAAGAAGGTCGTCCACCTGATGTTCGACCGGACGCACCTCGATAGGAGGATCCAGCAGACCTGTAGGGCGTACGACCTGCTCTACCACAAGGCCTTCCGATTTCTCGAGTTCATAGTCTGCAGGGGTCGCGCTGACGAAGACCTTCTGGCCTGTTATAGCTTCGAACTCGTCGAACTTGAGGGGACGGTTGTCGGATGCAGCAGGAAGACGGAAGCCGTATTCGACGAGGACCGACTTTCGCGAATGGTCGCCGCCATACATGGCCCTGATCTGTGGAAGAGTCACATGGCTCTCATCTATGAAAGTGATGAAATCCTTCGGGAAATAGTCTATAAGGCAGAAAGGTCTCATGCCTTCGCTGCGGCCGTCGAAATAACGGGAATAGTTCTCTATGCCGGGACAATATCCCATCTCCTTGATGAACTCAAGGTCATATTCAACCCTCTGCTTCAATCGCTTGGCTTCCAGATGCTTGCCTATCTCCTTGAAATACTCGCACCTGGCCATCATGTCATCCTGGATCTGGCTCACGGCTTTGGCAGACCTTTCCTTCGTGGTCACGAAGTTTCCGGCCGGATAGATGGAAATCTCGTCGAGACTGTCGATGAACGCGCCTGTCATGGGATCGATTACAGATATGGCATCCACCTCGTCCCCGAAGAACTCGATGCGCACCGCGTTCTCGCCATAACCTATGCATATGTCGACCGTGTCGCCGCGGACCCTGAAGGTTCCGCGCTTGAAATCGGTCTCCGTCCTGTTGTAAAGTGCATCGACCAGCTGATACAGAAGTCTTGTCATGCTCCTTACCTCTCCCCTCTTCACGTGGACGGTCTGGGTATGGAAGTCCTCCGGATTGCCTATGCCGTAGAGGCATGAGACGCTGGAGATGACGATGACGTCCCTTCTGCCGGACAGGAGGGAAGAAGCGGCGCTGAGCCTGAGCTTCTCGATCTCATCATTGATGCTCAGGTCCTTTTCAATGTATGTATCGGTCACCGGAAGATAGGCCTCCGGCTGGTAGTAGTCGTAGTATGAGACGAAATATTCGACGGCATTGTTCGGAAAGAAGGACTTGAACTCGCCGTACAGCTGGGCTGCGAGGGTCTTGTTATGGCTAAGGATGAGCGCAGGACGCTGAAGCTTCTCGATGACATTGGCCATAGTGAAGGTCTTGCCCGAGCCTGTCACTCCGAGCAATGTGACGGCATCCACGCCGCTGCTCAATGCGTCGCAGATGCCCTTGATTGCCGCCGGCTGGTCACCCGAAGGCCTGTATTCCGAATCTATCTTGAATTTTGCCATAATCTTCCACAAAGATAGTAAAACTAATATTCCCCTTCAGGAAAAATTATTATATTTGCGTGATTTTGAAAACACGTTTTATAAAACAATAGTACTATTATGGTTTATTCACACGAAGTGCAGCAGATGTGCTGCGTAAAGAAGGGACCTAACCACGGTCCGGCTCCAATTCCTGAAGAGGGAAAGTGGGTAAAATCAAAGCAGATTACTGATATCTCAGGCCTTACACACGGTATCGGCTGGTGCGCACCTCAGCAGGGTGCCTGCAAGCTTACCCTTAACGTTAAGGAAGGCATCATCCAGGAAGCTCTCGTAGAGACTATCGGTTGCTCAGGCATGACTCATTCAGCCGCTATGGCATCTGAGATCCTCCCAGGCAAGACTCTCCTTGAGGCTCTCAACACAGACCTCGTTTGCGACGCTATCAACACTGCAATGCGCGAGCTCTTCCTCCAGATCGTTTACGGACGTACCCAGTCAGCTTTCTCTGAGGGTGGTCTTATGATCGGTGCAGGTCTTGAGGACCTCGGAAAGGGACTCCGTTCACAGGTTGGTACACTCTACGGTACTCTCGCAAAGGGTCCTCGTTACCTCGAGATGGCAGAGGGTTACATCAAGACTCTCGCACTCGACAAGAACGACGAGATCTGCGGCTACCAGTTCGTACACC
>JAFQAT010000077.1 GCA_017399865.1 Bacteroidales bacterium
AAATACATGCTTGAACTTGTGATGGGAATCTGTGAAAGAGACTTCACATTCGAAGACTTCGAGGAGTGCCGCAACTATTTCAAGGAACTCATCAATGCACTCAGACAGATGAACTACTCTGAGTTCAAGAGTGAAAGATTCTACGAATATCAGGAAAAACTCAATAATCTTCTAAGCAATGGCAAATAAGGCATTTCAGAAAGTATATACACAGCTGGAGGCAATCACAAAGGCTACAGTTTCGCTTAAGGCGACAGGTGTATCAAACGACGAGCTTGCTCTCGTTGACGGCCGCCTTGCTCAGGTGGTTAAGACAAAAGGAGAACTCGTCACACTCCAGATCTTCTCAGGTACGGAAGGAATCCCTACCAATGCAGAGGTGGTATTCCTTGGCGGTGCTCCTACCCTCAACGTCAGCGATGACCTCGCAGGACGTTTCTTCAACGCATATGGTGAGCCTATCGACGGCGGTCCTGAGGTTGAAGGAAAGACTGTGGAGATCGGCGGTCCGTCGGTAAACCCTTATAAGAGAAAGCAGCCTTCACAGCTCATCCCTACCGGTATCGCCGGCATCGACCTCAACAATACCCTCGTGTCAGGACAGAAGATCCCGTTCTTCGCCGATCCTGACCAGCCATACAACAACGTAATGGCTCAGGTGGCTCTCCGTGCGGATGTTGACAAGATCATCCTCGGAGGTATGGGTCTTTCAAACGACGACTACCTCTACTTCAAGCACGAATTCGAGGCAGCAGGTGCTCTCGACAAGATCATCTCTTTCGTGAACACTACCGAGCAGCCTCCTGTAGAGCGTCTCCTTATTCCGGACATGGCTCTTACTGCTGCAGAGTATTTCGCTGTTGAGAAGAACGAGAAGGTGCTCGTGCTCCTTACCGACATGACCCTCTACGCCGATGCGCTGTCGATCGTGTCTAACCGTATGGACCAGATCCCTTCAAAGGACTCAATGCCTGGTTCACTCTATTCAGACCTCGCGAAGATCTACGAGAAGGCCGTACAGCTTCCTGACGGAGGTTCGATCACCATCATCGCGGTAACCACCCTCAACGACGGAGACATCACCCACGCGATTCCGGACAACACCGGTTACATCACAGAGGGACAGCTCTTCCTCCGTACAGACCCTGATTCAGGAAAGGTCATCATCGACCCGTTCCGTTCGCTCTCACGTCTGAAGCAGCTCGTACAGGGCAAGAAGACCCGTAAGGACCATGGTCAGGTGATGAATGCTTCCGTACGTCTCTACGCCGATGCACAGAACGCGAAGACAAAGCTTGAGAACGGTTTCGACCTCAGCGACTACGACCTCAGATGTCTTGACTATGCGAAGGCATACGCGACAAGACTTCTTGCGATCGATGTAAACCTCAAGATCGACGAGATGCTTGACACTGCCTGGGAGCTCTTCGGAACATACTTCACGAAGGCGGAGACCGGTATCAAGCAGGAGCTTATCGACACTTATTGGAAAGGTAATTAACCACTCTGTCATTTCGACCGAAGTGGAGAAATCTAATTTATAATGGCAATAAAGTTTCAATATAATAAGACGTCTCTGAACAACTTGAACAAGCAGCTCAAGATGAGAAAGAACGCCCTCCCTACCCTTAAGAACAAGGAGTCGGCGCTTCGTCTTGAGGTGAAGAAGGCCAAGGACCATTCGGAGAAGCTTATTGAAGATCTTGATGCCGCCCTGAAGAAATACGACTATCTCGCAGCGCTATGGAACGAGTTCCAGCCGAACCTGATCTCTATCGTGGACGTTGACCTTTATACCGTAA
>JAFQAT010000078.1 GCA_017399865.1 Bacteroidales bacterium
CCCTCCTCGAGCATGTCCATAGCCATGTTGAGTGCTGCAAGACCTGTTCTCTTGCCGACGCGGAACTGGAGCATCCAGAGCTTGCCGTCCTGAATGGTGAACTCGATGTCCTGCATGTCACGGAAGTGGTTCTCAAGGTGGAGACGGATTCCGTCGAGCTCAGCGTAAACCTCTGGCATTGAAGTCTCGAGAGATGCAAGATTCTGGTTGTGCGGATTCTTTGTAGCCTCGTTGAGAGGGTTTGGAGTACGGATACCTGCTACAACGTCCTCTCCCTGAGCGTTGATGAGCCACTCACCGTAGAACTTGTTGTCACCGTTTGCAGGGTTACGTGAGAATGCCACACCTGTTGCAGAAGTTGCACCCATGTTACCGAATACCATCGACTGTACGTTTACAGCTGTACCCCACTCGTCAGGAATACCCTCGATACGACGGTATGCGATAGCGCGCTTTCCGTTCCATGACTTGAACACGCCGCCGATAGAACCCCAGAGCTGAGCCTCTGCTGAATCAGGGAACTCTGTTCCGAGAACTTCCTTTACACGAACCTTGAACTTGTCGCAGAGGTCCTTGAGTTCTTCTGCAGTGATGTCTGTGTCAGAAGCATAGCCCTTTGCAACCTTGAGCTCTTCCATCATTCTGTCAAGCTGCTGGCGGATACCCTGTCCGTCTGCAGGCTCGATGCCTTCTGCCTTCTCCATCACAACGTCTGAGTACATCATGATGAGACGACGGTATGCGTCATATACGAAACGTGGGTTGTTTGTCTTTGCGATCATGCCAGGAATTGTCTCAGAGCAGAGACCGATGTTGAGGATTGTATCCATCATACCAGGCATTGAGCTGCGGGCACCTGAACGGCAAGATACGAGAAGAGGGTTCTCCTTGTCGCCGAACTTCATGCCCATGATAGCCTCAGTCTTCTTGAGAGCCTCTGCCACTTCAGCCTTAAGCGCGTCATTATAGCCGCCGCCGAGTTCATAATACTCAGTACAGCACTCTGTGGTGATAGTGAAACCAGCAGGCACAGGAATGTTGAGCGTACACATCTCGGCAAGGTTTGCACCCTTACCTCCGAGGAGCTCGCGCATAGTGCCGTTTCCTTCAGCTGTCTTTCCGCCGAAGCAATAGACTCTTTTCTTGTTTACTTCCATAATTCTTGTAAATATTTGATTGATAATAATTAAAATCAGTTTGTCAGACATCCGCCCTACGCGGCGGAAATTTCCGGCGCGAAATTACGGAATTTTCTCCAAAATTCCTAATCCTCGCCCTCGCTTGCCTGACTTAAAAGTGAGGCAAGTATTTCGGCTACCGGATTCTTCCCTTTTTCCCCGAATCTTACGCCTTTGAAAGACGCAGACGGATGGCCTAGAGGATAGTATGCTATATCCTGCAGGATCATCTGGGAGTCAAAGTAGTCATAGTCCGCATCCTTTATCTGGATAAGCACTCCGGGAATCTCGGAGAACAGGACCTTTGTCGGGTCGTCGTCCTGGTATGACGCCAGGATTCCGCTGAGTTCCAGGCATGCACCTTCTCCTTCGCAGAATTTCACGGCAGCCGTTGCAAGTCCTCCGTTTCCGACACTTATTCCAGCAGATATTATACCGTCTTCGACAAGTTCGCGGACGACTTCATAGCAGTCTATGAAATAGTCGGCGTCCATGATCTGTGGCGCCGGTCCTCCGTTATGTCCGTTCACCTGTGCAAGAAGCGAGCCTCCGAGCTTATGCGGGCATGTGTCAAACGGAATATATATGAGCCAGCTTTCCGGGTCGTCAATCATTTTCGGCGGGCATTTCCTTTCGTCCCCGATCCATGGGTGCCTGCTCTCATATGGGGACGACTTGAAGAGGGATGACTCATGGTTTTCCTCTTCTTCCTGAAGTTCGGTCTCCGGCAGCCAGGCGAAGAATCTTGCGCTGTTTCCGCCGTCACCTTCGATGAAGAGATAATCTGACATCCTTACTCCCAGCGAGTATATGTAATCGCTTGCGGCATAGACGCTTGAGTAGAATGATGCCATGTTTCCGGTCGGACTTGTATTCCAGTCCCATTGTGCCCACATCCTGAGGTCTCCAAGTCGGAAATGGCCTTTGCTCCAGAGTCTTGAGGTAAGTGCCTCGGCTATATGCAGGCGGGTGAAATGCTCCGGATACAGCATTGGGAAAGCCCTTTCGGCCCCTGACGCTTCCGCTGTCATGGCCGCGTATTCTTCGTTGCGGCTTCTGTCATATGCGAAGGTGCTCACCGGCGGGTCGGTGGATTCGTCTATGATGTCGTCGAATGTTCCGAACATGTCGGAAGAAGGCGCTTCGGTGTCTTCATATTCCATGCATTCGTCCAGAAGTTCGGCAGGCGTCATCTCCTGCCTGACTCCGTCGATGATGTAATGCGAGTACAATGCTGATTCGTTTTCCTTCATGATAAATTGATTCCTCTTTTGGGGATAAGTCTGTAAAATTACTTAATTTTGTCTTCAAAACAAGCGGTTTTTATTTTTATGGATAACTTTTTTTCGGAAGAAGCATATGAGGGGATGATTCAGGAACTGTTCTGCAGGTTCCCGTCGTTCCAGAAGGTCGGCACGGGCGCATATAAGCCCGGAATAGCGAACATGGAGTTTGCTGACCAGCTTATGGGCCATCCTCATAGGAAATACAAGGTGATTCATGTCGCAGGTACGAACGGAAAAGGGTCCGTGTCGAATATGCTGGCTTCAGTCCTCGCGTCCTATGGGCTTAAGGTCGGGCTCTATACATCGCCCCATATCGTGGATTTCCGAGAACGCATGAGGGTCATGTCTTATCCGGAACAAGGCAGCGGATCATTCTACCTCGTTTCCAAGGAATATGTCTGGAACTTCGTCAGCCGGTGGAAGGACACGTTTGATCATCTCGACCTCTCCTTCTTCGAGATCACAACCCTGATGGCTCTGAACTGGTTCGCTGACCAGACGGTTGATGTCGTGGTCCTTGAGACCGGCCTTGGCGGCCGTCTCGACAGCACGAACATAGTGGATCCTGTCTTGAGCGTCATCACTAATATCGGTCTGGACCATTGCGACCTGCTGGGAGGGACCCTTCCTGAAATCGCCTTTGAAAAGGCCGGCATCATAAAGCCTAAGGTCCCTGTCGTAATAGGGGAGAGCCATCCGGAAACGGTTCCTGTGTTTGAGCGTAAGGTATTGTACACCAATCTTCCGGAACCTGAGTTCATGGGAAACCGGAATGCGATCATGTCGCTCCTGACTTTCGCTGACAAGGTCGAACCTGCACTGTGGGACCGTCATGAGGAGATACTTTCGAAGATGGATCTTCAGGGCGGGTATCAGCAGAAGAATCTGCGGACGGTGCTTGCTGCCCTTGATGTCCTTTCGTCCGGAAACATGATTGGCGGAACAGGCATGGGACCTGTGGAGTCAACATGCTTCCGGACGATGGAAGCACTGATCCATACCGCGGAGCGCACCGGCTTCCGTGGACGATGGGAAAAGCTTTCCGATGATCCGTATGTGATCTGTGACATCGGTCATAACGAGCATGGACTGAAATATAATTTCGCCCAGCTCGGACGCATGAAGACGGAAGGTAAGTGCTCGGACCTGATAGTGGTATATGGATCGGTGGCGGACAAGGATGTGGATTCTGTGATCCATCTTATGCCGGAGGGTGCCATATACGTGTTTACCCAGGCCCATGGCAAAAGGGCTTTGCCGGCTTCGAAAGTGTATGAGAAGTATCTGGCGTTCTGTGCTCAAACGGGCCGTGATGCAGGTGAGGTGCATGTGGCCGGAAGTGTGGCTGAAGCGGTTTCGGTGGCGCATGAAATTGCTGCCCGCATCAAATCATCCGATCCGAAGTCCCGTCCTCTGATATATATCGGCGGAAGCACGTATGTCGTTTCGGAAGCGGTAATGTCTCTTAACTGACAATTGATATGAAGCATGTCGAAGGAAGTGATGCCGTATCACAATCTGAAGTTATGTGGGCCAATCTAGTGGATGCCGGACTTCGGACATCTGATGGTTCTCCCGTCCGTGAGTGTGTTGAGGCGGCTATGGCGGTGGTTTCCCGCCTTCTGGCGTGTGCCAATCCTGATGGGGGATTCGGATTGTATGAAGGCATGGAATCATCCCCGATGGTTACTGCGGCCGTGTTGGAAAGATTTGCCGTTTTGAGGGACAGGGGATTGCTGAATGTGGTTTCCGAAGAAATGGGGGAAGATGCATTGGATGCATTCGATGACGCTGTCATATCGGCCGTAAGATATCTGGATTCCGTTTGTCTCTGCGATAATGGAAGGCCTGTGTCGGATGAATGTATTTCTCCGGAACAATATCGTAATGTCCGTTCGATGTATCTGGGAGTGCCTCTGAAATGAAAAAGCCTTGGAACTGTTTTATCGGTATACAAGGCTTGTTTATTTGAAATAAACATATTATCTTTACAACAAAGCTTTTACAATCATAATCTATGACCTTGTGGCAGTGTAATAGCATTCTGCGTGACGGGCAATAGAAATAACATACTGGAAAACCAGATGGTACTTGGAACGTGCAAATGGGATATGGACTTGTTGATGCATATGCAGCAGTCATAGAAGCTATCTAAAGAATATGAAAAGGATATTGACCATATTGTTATTTGTATGTGCATTTCTTTCTTGTGAAAAAGGTATAGAATCATTAGACCCGGTTGCTATGGATGGCTTTCTTCACAGAAAAGTTATGGATGATGGCTCCTTCCTCATTGCCAGTGACAAGGAGCAGTTGAGGTATATATTTTCAGAGGAGTATCTGGAAAAACTTGACTTGTCAAAAAGAAATATTCTTTTGATATACGGCACGTCAAACTATGGTGTGTACGATGTTACCAAGAATATGACAAAGGTCAATGATAAATACAGTTTTGAATTAGACGTGTATAAGAATTGGATGACTGTAGTGGACTCTTGGTGCGTTGTGTATAGCGTATCCAAGCAGTTGACTGAGGAAGATATTGAGGTGCATATATCTTATATCCAGAGTCCCGATTACCAATAAATAATGTGAGAGTGCTTGGCAGAATTATATAGCCGTGGTTCCCTGCAGATTTTCCGGCAAGTACGCCTTGGAGGCCCCCTGACCGGAACCAGGTGGAGAAATGAAAAACGCCTCTCTACATCGTAGAAAGGCGTTTTTTCTAGTGGGAGCAGAGGGAGTCGAACCCCCGACCCTCTGCTTGTAAGGCAGATGCTCTAAACCAACTGAGCTATGCTCCCTTTGGCGGTGCGGACGGGACTCGAACCCGCGACCCCCGGCGTGACAGGCCGGTATTCTAACCA
>JAFQAT010000079.1 GCA_017399865.1 Bacteroidales bacterium
CCACTGTCGTCTGAGTGCAAGAGAATTTGCACTCAGACGACAGTTTTATTGATTTCTCTATAGATTGATAGCGGAATCATCAGCGCAGCGAGCGGAACATCTGTTCCACGCAACGCTGCTTCTGCTCCATGTCGGGGTGGACATAGAGGTTCAGGGTCGTGCTGATGTTCGAATGACCCAGCAGGGCGCTGACGGTCTTGTAGTCGCAGCGGCTTTCGATGCAACGTGTGGCGAAACTGTGGCGCAGGCTGTGGAATTTAAGTTTCGGCATCTGGAGACGCTGCATCAGTCTGTTGTAGTAATTCCTGTACGTACGGGGCTCGAGAGGATGGTCAGTATTGGTCAGAACATAATTGTCGGCGTCCAGATACCTGTAACGTGTCCTGAGCATGGCCTTCAGGTCCTTCGCAATCGGAATTATGCGCATCGAGCTCATGGTCTTGGCGCTGCCGATTATCACCTCGGTCCGGCAATCGGTTCCGTTCTTTATGTATATGCGCTGAATCGTCTTGGATATCCTGATCACACCAGCATGCAGGTCAATGTCTTCCCACTGCAGGGCACATATCTCCCCTATCCTGAGTCCGCAGCACAGGCAGATGTATATTCCCAGATTCATATAGCTGAAATTCTCTGTCAGATACTTCATGATCTTCTGCTGGCTGGTTCTGCTCAGCACCTCCACCTCCTTTCTCTCCCTCTCTGTAGGGAACTTCACATCAATCACCCGGTAATCCATATACCCCTTCTTGGAACCGTACCGCAGCACCATCCTCATGACCACCAGCATGTCCTTCACGGATTTCTGGCTAAGGCCATAGTCAAGCTTAGTGAGTACAAAATCCTGTACCATAGATTCCGTGACATCGTGTTCCTGTCCGAACGCCGGAACAAGGTGGTTAGCCAGCAGCAAGGCATAAGCGGCATACGTAGAGCGTTTCACATAATGCCTCTTCTCCTCCTGCCACATCCGGGCTACTTCTTCAAAAGTCTTCTTTTCCATAATAGTGTAAATTTTGGTTTACCCTATTATACGATAATTCAGATAGCCACGACGCGCAAAACTGCACACAATAATGCTCGTCGTGGCAGAAAAAGGACGGCTTTCGGCGATTTTCTGCCACGACGAGCATTTTCGATGGTATTTCTGCGTTTCGTAGCACAATATGCTAGCTGCGAACGTAGTGGGGCATGTCGGAGGGGATTATCATGGAGATTTCCACCAGGCCGGCCACAGCACCGTCAACCTTCCAGGCGGTCTGGTAGATCATTTTGCGGAGGCCGTTCTTCTCGATGGTATAGGCATTGGAGCCTCCCGTCTCGAGAAGGGAGCGGATGATTTCTTTTGAACGCTCGTTGTGGCAGCCCATGAGGTTCTTCCCTACAAGGTCTCCATGCGAAGCGAATGTCTCCTTCGCCTTGTCGTTCATATACAGGATCACTCCATCCGCATCGCAGACAGTGACCGCACAATTCATTTCCTTTGCCCAATCAGGTATCATATCAGTCTTTCTTTTGCTGTTCCTCCAATTTCTTGCGATAGGCGTCCATGCGCTTCTTCCATGCAATCTGCTTCTGGCGTGCCTCCTTGGCCTTGCGGGCCTGGAGGTCTTCCATTTTCTTCTCTAGATAATTGTCTGCCATTATTATGCTGGTTTTAAAGATGTCTCGACTTCGCTCAACATGACAGTAAGGAGAGGCAAACAAGACATGACTGTGAAACGGACTATATAAGTTTAAGCAATGCGGCAACCGGCATCTTGGACTTGGAAACTACACGCGTCTCCCCTGTATCCAGAGTAATGCGGACAGACAGATCGACCGAATAGTCATCCGGATCGAAAACAATGAGAGCCAGCACGTCCCACAATGACGCGCTCGGGCTCAACGCTGCGCGCCCGCTTATATTAGCGCGGGCGGTGCCCAGCGGTATGTACACATCCGATGCATTGCCATGAACGAAAGGCACGCCCTTCTTATAAACGGTTCCCTTGATCTCGGAAATCGTGAACCCGACCATCGGATTGGTCACATCGAGCCATACGGCACCGCGCACCGCACGCAGACTTTCCGGCCTGATCGATGACACGCCGTACTTACCGAATGACAGCTTGCTGAACTGTGCATGACAGACATCCGAAGCAGCCAGCACCAGCACACAGGCCGCAAGAAGTGCGAAAAGCCTTTTCATGAAACTATTTTGTAAAATCCTTTATCCTCTGTTCCTCGCTCAGACGGCACACCAGAATACGGCCACCGCGCTCTACCACTATGCTGTCCTCCATGCCCTCGAGGACCACGCTCGACGCATTCGGAGCATGCACGATACATCCCTTGCAGTCATACAGATGGACATTCTCTCCGACCACGGCATTGCCGTTCTCGTCATGAGGCAGAAGTGTCCACAGCGAGCCCCATGTACCGACATCGCTCCAGCCGAAGTCGCCAGGAATCGTGTAGATGTAGTCGGCCTTCTCCATGACCGCATAGTCGATCGAAATCTTCTCGCATGTAGGGAAGATGTCCTCGACCGTCTCCGTCTCGTATCGGGTATAGAACGACTCAGCCATCCGGTCCATCTTCTCGGCAAGATCAGGCACGAAGCGGCGCATCGAATCCACGATCGTCGACACATTCCATACGAATATGCCCGCATTCCAAAGATAGTTGCCGGCGGCAAGATACATTCTGGCGACATCAAGGGATGGTTTCTCCTTGAATGCTGACACTGGCAGGATTGGAGATTCCTCGACAAGCACGGAAGCGCACTGGATATAGCCGTAGCCGGTCTCCGGACGCGTAGGAGTGATGCCGATCGTTACGATCCTCTCCCCTGCCGCAGTGAAGTCCAGAGCGGTCCTTATCACACGGCGGAACTCCTCACTGTCAAGCACAAGGGCATCGGAAGGAGTGACCACTACATTCGCTGCCGGATGCTTTGCCTTTATCTTCCAGCAGGCATAAGCGATGCATGGAGCCGTATTGCGTGCGCACGGCTCCGCCAGAATGTTCTCTGCAGGAATCTCCGGCAGCTGTTCGCGCACGATCGGCACATATGCCGCGCTGGTCACCACCCAGAAATTCGACATCGGACACACAGGCGCAAACCTCTCCACAGTCATCTGTATCATAGTCTTTCCAGTACCCAGCACATCCACGAACTGCTTCGGATATTCCGGAGTACTGATCGGCCAGAATCTGCTTCCAACGCCTCCCGCCATTATGACTACATGGTTTTCCATAAGTTATCTTTTAGAATACATTTCTTCGTAGTAATTCATATAGTCACCGTTGGTGACATGGTCCATCCAGTCCTGGTTCTCGAGGTACCAGCGGACGGTCTTTTCCAAGCCTTCCTCGAACTGGAGCGACGGCTCCCAGCCGAGCTCCTTCTTGAACTTCGTGCTGTCGATCGCATAGCGGGCGTCATGGCCCGGACGGTCGGTCACGTATGTGATCAGACCGAGGCTGTGGCCCTCAGAATTGCCTAGAAGGCGGTCGACGGTTTTGATCATCACCTTTATCAGGTCGATGTTCTTCCATTCGTTGAATCCGCCGATATTGTAGGTCTCGGCCACGCGGCCCTCATGGAATATCAGGTCTATCGCGCGGGCATGGTCCTCCACATAAAGCCAGTCACGGACATTCTCTCCCCTGCCGTAGACAGGGAGAGGCTTGCCGTGACGTATATTGTTGATGAACAACGGAATAAGCTTCTCCGGAAACTGATATGGACCATAGTTGTTCGAGCAGTTCGTCACGATCGTCGGCATGCCGTAAGTATCATGGTAGGCACGGACGAAATGGTCGGACGATGCCTTTGATGCCGAATACGGAGAATGCGGGTCATATTTCGTCTGCTCTGTAAACAGTTCTCCATTGAACTCCAGGGCGCCGTAGACTTCGTCGGTGCTGATGTGGTAGAAACGGCAAGGGATTCCGGCAGATGCCCGATCAGAGTCGGGCATGACGGATGCATCACGGTCGGGCATGACGGATGCATCACGGTCGGGCATGACGTGATCGTCACCACCGGCATGACCGGTGGTCTCGGGCATGACGTAGTTGAACTGTTCCCAGTAGAGCTTTGCTGCCTGGAGAAGCGAAAGCGTGCCCATCACGTTGGTGCGGGCGAATGTGAACGGATCCATGATGGAGCGGTCCACATGGGACTCTGCGGCGAGGTGGATGATGCCGTCGACCTTCTCGTCCTTCATCAGCTGATGGAAGGCCTCGAAGTCGCAGATGTCCATCTTCACGAACTTGTAGTTCGAGTGGTCCTCTATGTCACGCAGGTTCGCCAGATTACCTGCATAGGTCAGCTTATCCACGTTGATGATCCTGTAGTCAGGATACTTATTCACAAACAGCCTGACCACATGGGAGCCGATGAATCCGGCTCCTCCGGTTATGACTATCGTACGCTTCATTTGACAAGGTTAATGAGATACTGGCCGTACTGGTTCTTTATCATCGGCTGCGCGAGCTCGCGGACGCGGTCTGCTGTGATCCAGCCGTTGACGTATGCTATCTCCTCGAGACACGCTATCTTCAGACCCTGACGTTTCTCGATGACCTCCACGAACGTCGATGCCTCCGAAAGAGAGTCATGCGTACCGGTATCGAGCCATGCGAATCCGCGGCCCAGATTCTGGACCTTCAGCTGGCCGTCAGAGAGGAAACGCTGGTTCACGGTTGTGATCTCAAGCTCGCCGCGGGCCGAAGGCTTGATCGACTTTGCGACATCCACGACCTTGTTCGGATAGAAGTACAGGCCTACCACGGCGTAATTAGACTTCGGTTCAGCGGGCTTTTCCTCTATCGAAAGACAGTTGCCCGCCTCGTCGAACTCCGCGACCCCGTAGCGCTGCGGGTCGCTCACCCAATAGCCGAAAATCGTCGCCTTAGCCTCCTCTTCGGCCGCCCGCACCGCCTCCTTCAGCATCGGCACGAACCTGCTTCCATGGAAGATGTTGTCGCCCAGCACCATGCATGCGCAATCATCCCCGATGAACTCCTCGCCGATGATGAATGCCTGCGCCAGGCCGTCCGGAGACGGCTGCTCGGCATACTCGAACCTGACGCCATAGTCGCTGCCGTCTCCCAGCAGACGCTGGAACCCCGGCAGGTCATGCGGCGTCGAGATGATCAGGATATCCCTGATCCCCGCAAGCATCAGCACCGATATCGGATAATAGATCATCGGCTTGTCGAAGACAGGCAGCATCTGCTTGCTGACCCCCTTCGTAATCGGATAAAGGCGTGTGCCACTTCCACCGGCTAGAACTATACCTTTCATGGAGATTTATGAATTAACCGTAATACTCTTTGTACCAGCGGGCGAAGGCGCGGAGGCCTTCGCGGAGGCTGGTCGACGGCTTGAAGCCGAAGTCGCGCTCGAGGGCTGATGTATCTGCAAATGTCACAGGCACATCACCCGGCTGCATCGGAACGAGTTCCTTATGCGCCTCGAAGTCATAGTCTGCAGGAAGTACACCTGCAGCAAGCAGTTCTTCCTGAAGGATGGTCACGAACTCAAGAAGGTTCTCCGGATTGCTGTTTCCGATGTTATAAACTGCATATGGAGGGATCGGAAGACCGTCCTCTCCGACCTGCTTTACCGGAGCCTTCTGCATTACGCGGATAACTCCTTCGACGATATCGTCAACATATGTAAAGTCGCGCTTGCAGTTTCCGTAGTTGAAGATCTGGATCTTCTCGCCCTTCACGAGTTTGTTGGTAAATCCGAAATATGCCATATCAGGACGTCCTGCAGGACCATATACAGTAAAGAAACGCAGACCTGTCGAAGGAATGTTGTAAAGCTTGCTGTATGCATGTGCCATCAGCTCGTTGCTCTTCTTGGTAGCTGCATAAAGAGAAACAGGATTATCTACCTTATCATCTGTAGAGTACGGAACCTTCTTGTTCGAACCGTATACAGACGATGAAGAAGCATAAACCAAGTGCTCCACTCCACCCTCATACTGCTCATATGAATGGCGGCAAGCTTCAAGAATATTGTAGAAACCAATAAGGTTGGCCTCGATGTATGCACCTGGATTCGTGATGCTGTATCGCACTCCGGCCTGGGCGGCAAGGTTCACTACAACCTGCGGCTTGTACTCTGCAAAGATACTGTCTATCAGCTCCTTATCAGCTATATTGCCACGAACGAACGTAAAGTTCGGGTATGACGAAAGCTGCGCGAGACGCTCCTCCTTGAGGCGTACGTCATAGTAGTCGTTCATATTGTCGATACCGACAACCACCGGGTTGTCGTATCTCTTGTAAATCATCTTCACCAGATTGCTGCCGATGAATCCGGCTGCTCCTGTCACTAGTATTGTC
Organism: Bacteroidales bacterium; assembly: GCA_017399865.1. Taxonomy (GTDB): domain Bacteria; phylum Bacteroidota; class Bacteroidia; order Bacteroidales; family UBA932; genus Cryptobacteroides. The sequence continues at coordinate 6,352 of JAFQAT010000079.1, forward strand.
ATTGTTGGTATTGTTTACTTATTTATATAAAGATCCTTCGCTTCGCTCAGGATGACATGAGGCTAGCCGAAGAGTTGCTTCGCCTCTTCGTAGCTGTCGAGGCTTCCGATATCAAAACGTCCTGCGCTCATAGGCCATGCATGCATTACGGTATTGTCCACCATGTAGTGGGCAAGATTTCCTGGAGCGTCCTTGCCGCATCCGTTCTCGACACTGTGGCGTACAAGGTCGAGATCCTTCTTAAGATAAATATAGAACGGAGGCACAGCCCAATGCGACTTCGGCACCTGAGGCTTTTCCTCCATGTTCAGCACCTTGTTGTTCTCGTCAAGAACCACCACACCGGTGCGCTGGAGACGCTCGATGCTAGGCTGCTCGTGGCACATTATGCATGACGAATCCTTCTCGCGAGCGAAGTCCACGAATTCCTGGAAGCTGAACATCAGGATATTATCTGCCGCCACAACCAAGAGATCGTCATCGATGGAGAGTTTCTCCATCGCGAAAAGCAGGTCGCAGACCGCTCCAAGGCGTGTCTCGTTGGTCGAAGTCCCGTCATCTACAATAGTCACCGGCTTCACATAACTTTGTGCGGCAGCCCATTCCTCGAAGATATGGGCAAAGCGATGATTGGTGATGATTATATGTTCATCAATTTCCGGAATTCGGTCGATATCGTCCAGCATACGTCCGAGGATGGTCGACTCTCCTATCTGAAGAAGAGGCTTCGGAAAGTTCCTTGTCAGTTCGCCAAGCCTGGTGGCGTAACCTGCGGCTATAACTATATTTTTCATACAAATCTGGCTCCGTCGTCGGTCTTGCAGAAATGGATTTCAAATGAATCTGTGTATTCAGGGAACATACGGAGATACTCGCTGGTGATCTGCTCGCGTATCTGCTCCTTCTTCGCCGGGTCTACAAGGGCGATGCATGCGCCCTTGAAGCCGGCGCCACTGAAGCGGCCGCCGTATATGCCTTCACACTGACGCATGATATTGTAGATCGCGATCAGCTCCTCGCTGCCGCATTCATAGTTCTTGATCGAACTCTGACAGCTCTCGAAGCTGAGCTGGCCGAAAAGGACCAGATTTCCTGTCTCCCAAGCGGTTACGCCCTTGCGCACACGCTTGTACTCGCTATAGAAATGTTCCGCACGGCGTGCAAAGCGAGGAGGCATCTTCTCCTTTGTAAGGTCATATGTCTCCTTCGGAATGTCGCGAAGATAAGTCTTGTCAAACGACTTGAGAGGCATTCCTGTGTAAGCCATCATGTTCCATGCTGCAGTCTTGCACTCAGCCACGCGAAGGTTGTAATCGCTGCTCACAAGGCTGCGGGTAAGGCCCGAGAATATGATCGCAATCTCGAACTCCGGCATGCGCGGATTCTTCTTTATGATACGGTACTGTTCAGAGTCAGTATCAAGGAACAGAAGGGAATCCTTCTCGCCCAGAACAATGCAGGCCTGGTCGAGGATACCGTTGGTCAGGCCGATGTACTCACGTTCCGCCTGACTGGCAGTCTTGATCACCTCCATCTTCGAAAGAGTGATGTTGTTTGCCTTAGCGAGGGCCATCACATATGCAGTCAGAACGGCTGCACTGCTGGAAAGGCCTCCGACAGGAAGGCTTCCCTTGATGACTCCTTCGATGCCTCGGGTAAGCTCGAAACGCTTCTTCAATGCATATTTTGCTCCGCGGGCATAGTCTCCCCAATTGCCTTCCTTCACCTGCGAAGGCTTCGTCACATCGAATGACACTTCCCCGTCAAAGGTAAGGCTCTTCAAGTGGACGCTTCCGTCGTCAGTAGGAGTAAACCAGAGATCCACTCCCTTGTCAAAGGCGAAACCTGTCACAAGACCATGCTGATGGTCGACATGAGCGCCAAGCGGACATACGCGGTAAGGCGAAAAAATGTGGTACTGATAGTTTTCCATACGGCTTATTAATCACGTTTAAAGATATCACGGGTATATACCTTGTCCTGGACATCGTCCAGGCAAGAGTCATAACGGTTGGCAATGATCGCATCGCACTGCTCCTTGAAAGCCTCAAGGTCGTTGACGACGCGGCTTCCGAAGAACGTAGATCCGTCCTCAAGGGTAGGTTCATATATCACGACAGTCGCACCTTTTGCCTTCACGCGCTTCATCACTCCCTGAATCGAGCTCTGGCGGAAGTTGTCGGAATTCGACTTCATGGTAAGACGGTATACGCCGATTGTGCAACCTGACTCCTTGTCTGCGTCGTACGACGCATTGTCGTCATAATATCCGGCCATCTGAAGGACCCTGTCAGCGATGAAATCCTTGCGGGTACGGTTGCTGTCCACGATTGCGCGGACCAGGTTCTGAGGCACATCGTTGTAGTTCGCAAGAAGCTGCTTCGTATCCTTAGGCAGGCAGTAACCGCCGTAGCCGAATGAAGGGTTGTTATAGTGCGCACCGATACGGGGATCCAGGCAGACGCCGTCGATAATCTGCTGGGTATCAAGACCTTTAACCTCCGCATATGTATCAAGCTCATTGAAATAGCTGACGCGGAGAGCAAGGTATGTATTTGCGAAAAGCTTCACAGCTTCAGCTTCCTTCAGACCCATGAACAGAGTCGGAATATCCTCCTTTATCGCACCTTCCTGAAGCAGACCTGCAAATGTGCGGGCTGCCGCCTTCATGCGGTCGAAGTCGGCGATCATCGCGATCGCACGGTTCTCGTCCTCGAAATTATTGATGAACTTCGGAGTTCCGACGATGATGCGCGACGGATAGAGGTTGTCGTAGAGAGCCTTCGACTCGCGGAGGAACTCAGGCGAGAAAAGAAGGTTGAACTTCTTTCCGCGAAGGTTCTCGTCATACGCAAAACGAAGGGCGTACTTCACATAAAGCGAGCGGCAATATCCCACAGGAATGGTCGATTTGATGACCATGACCGCATTAGGATTGACGCTCAACACCTTGTCAATTACAGACTCCACAGCAGAAGTGTCGAAGAAATTCTTCTTTGCATCATAATTCGTTGGAGCCGCAATGATGACGAACTCAGCATCCTTGTACGCAGCCTCGGCGTCAAGAGTCGCCGTAAGGTCGAGCTGCTTCTCTGCGAAATACTTCTCGATGTACTCATCCTGAATAGGAGACTTACGATTGTTGATCATCTCCACCTTGGGCGGAATGATATCCACAGCCGTGACTGTGTGGTTCTGCGCCAAAAGCGTGGCCATCGATAAGCCGACATAACCGGTTCCCGCTACTGCTATTTTCATATTTTCAAAACATTTAATTATTTATTCAATATTTGTTAACTACTCTCTTTATTCTGGGTCGTACATAAAATATGAAAATATGTCTACGTTACCCATCCCCTAAATCCCCTTCCTCGGGAAGGGGACTTACTTTCGCTTCGCTCGAAATCTATCTTTTATTATAGGCCTCAAGAGCTTTCTCCAGTACGAAAAGGGCGCGCTGAAGATCCTCCTTCTTAAGGACGTATGCGATACGGACCTCGTTACGTCCCATGCCCGGAGTCGAATAGAATCCGCTGGCAGGAGCCATCATTACAGTCTCGCCCTCATAATTGAAGTCGCTCAAGCACCATTCGCAGAACTTGTCCGCATCGTCGACCGGCAGGCTTGCGACGGTATAGAATGCACCCATCGGGATCGGCGAATACACGCCTTCGATCCTGTTCAGACCGTCCACTAGGCACTTCCTGCGCTCAACGTATTCTTCGTATACTTCTGCCGCATAGTCTTCCGTTCCCTCAATCGACTCTTCGGCCACGATCTGTCCCAGAAGCGGCGGCGACAGACGTGCCTGGCAGAACTTCATGACCGCCCTGCGGACATCGGCATTACGGGTCACGAGCGCACCGATGCGGATACCGCACTCCGAATACCTCTTCGACACCGAATCCACGAGCACAACATTATTCTCGATGCCCTCGAGGTTCAGAGCCGAGATATACGGCGAACCTGTATAGATGAACTCGCGGTAAACCTCGTCGGAGAAGAGATAAAGATCGTACTTCATCACAAGGTCGCGGATCTGGTTCATCTCCGCACGGGTGTAGAGATAGCCGGTAGGATTGTTCGGATTACAGATGAGGATTGCCTTCGTACGCTCTGTGATGAGCTCCTCGAACTTCTCCACAGGCGGAAGGGCGAAGCCGGTATCTATGGTCGAAGTCACGGTCTTGATGACCGCACCCGCCGAAACCGCGAAAGCCATATAGTTCGCATATGCAGGCTCCGGAACGATGATCTCATCGCCAGGATTCAAGCAGGCAAGGAAGGCGAAAAGCACAGCCTCCGAGCCACCGGAGGTAACAATTATATCATTGACAGACAGCTCAATACGGAACTTACGATAATAAGCCTGAAGCTTCTCACGAAGCGACAGAAAACCCTGCGAAGGGCTGTATTCAAGTATATTACGATCAATATTCTTAAGCGCATCAAGCGCCTTCTGCGGAGTCGGCAAGTCCGGCTGACCGATGTTCAGATGGTACACCTTCACTCCCCTAGCCTTCGCCTCATTGGCAAGCGGGGTAAGCTTTCGTATAGGTGACGACGGCATCTCTTTGCCGCGCTGGGATATCTTTGGCATGTTATTGAATTTTCTAAAACATACAAAAATACGATTTATTTATGTTAAATAATAATTTACTTGTGTTAACACGCATAATATTTACCATTACGAGAATTTATTTACATCAGGATATATAGATATTCTCAAACATCTCAAATATTGACTTGAATGCATCCAAGTCGACATCTGCATGGCTTTGCTTACCGTTCAGTACTGCCAGAGCAAAATCTTTCTTAGACAAAGCGACGCTGTGATATTGCTCCGGCAGAATCAGACCTCAGCAAACTCGCGTTTGAGGATGTCTCGTTTGTATGATTCGCTCAGGGAGATGCGGTGGTTCAGATGGGCGATATGAGCGGTCGGGAGCGGGTCGGATGACATGAGTGCGTCTCTTACGTCTGTAAGCGTGCTGATCTCTCCATTGAGAATCGGCATGAAACTGCCATGGTACGTGTAATGGTCCGGAGTCAGCCTGACGCTCTTGAACAACTCGACGTCATTGTTGTGTGCCACAAGGCATACCGCAAGATCCGGAATCATGCTCCTGAACCTGTTGGCAACGATTGTAAAGATCACACGGACGGCATGAGGATCATCCGCCATCTCCGCCAACAATTCTTTCAGGATCATATATTCTTCAGGAGAACCGCTTATGGAATACTCTATCTTGGATATGGTCCATCTGAATTCTGAGGAAGTAAAGACGGATTTTATTATCTCCTTGACATTCGGCAGCTTCCATATGAAATTGCAGCGATAGACCTTGTTTGTACCGGACGTCCTATGCCTGAACATTATCCTGAAGAATTCCGGACGGCGTTCCAGAACGAACGCATAGAAATCATCAGAAAGAGATCCTCCGAACGAATGTTCCTCCATGTAATGCAGGACATCCATCAGAGCCTCCATATGGGCTTCGTCGGTCATGACAGCAAGCTTTCCGAAACATGCCACGCTGAACTCGATCTCCTCCCCCACCGTAATCTTGTGATGAATATCATCCAATATGATGTTCCACAGTTTTTCGCGTGGCATGACATGTTCATATGTATCAACGAGCATCAACACATAAAACAACGACATCCTTGAAAAATCACATGTCCGGAAAATATTCAGAGCCGTCATCAGACGTTCTTCCGATACCAGCCCAGCATCAAGACAAGCATAAGCCATGATCTTATGATAGCACAGGATCTGACCGGACAATGATGATTCAAGCACGTCCATAAACACACGGAAGTCCTCTTCAGACTTATAGGCGGCGAGATATCCAACCATCACATATGGCCTTATGTTTAGCGGACATCGGCTCAGAAAGAATCCAAGTACTTTAAGATACCGATTCCTGCTACGTCCCAGCAAGACCTTGAGCATGAACTCTTCATTATATTCCTGCCACTCTTCATCAACTTCCGAAATTGCCTCGCGTATCCGTAGGATCTGATTGGCGATATGAAGATCATCACCTCTTGGGAGCCCTCCTTTCTTGTCATGCAGTTTCATGAATAGAGGCCACAACGGCGATCTGAACCTGGCGAAAACCGGCTTCGAGATTCCTTTGGAATACCTGAGGCATTTCCATATCTGATAGCATTGGGCAAAATCCGTATAATCGAAGATCCTGTCAAAGAGTTCCAAGTCGACATATGAGTCCACATGACAACCGGCCAATGATTTTCTCAAATCAGGGTATTTGTCTTCCGGGAACAAGCCGAGAAGTCCCCACACCTTTGACGAGACCTTTTCGTCATCACAATCTTCCGGAACCCAGAGGAGATGATTCCAGTGTTCAAGCACGAATCTGCCGACAGTAAGGTCTGATGGCTTTGCACTCAGTTCCTCATGCAGAAAATCCAGAAAGGCACATCTTCTTTCGAAAGCCGATGTCCCATCGTTATGCATATTGATTTCAAAATCCTGGAATGCTTCTTCAAGATACGGATAGTACAATACTCCGAAACGGACCAGCCTGACCATAAGTCTGTAATACAGCTTTTTCTTATCCGGCCAGCGTCCGGCCATCATGGCCAGTATATTAGTCGGGGTCTCTACAGAAAAGGCATGAAGATACAGGTCGGGAGTATCGCTGAAGTCAGTCCTTTCTGCTGCATCAGGACTCACAAGAGAAGCATAATATATAAAGGCGTCTTCCGGGAAGACTTTCCAGAACACAGAATAATACAGCAGTTTTTCATTTTCGTCCAGAGAGTCTGACCGCCCTCTCAATATGTCGCGGCACTGATCGACGCATTTCCTATCCCATACAGTTTCGACAGAATCGAACGTATTTCTCAAACGGGTGATCCGGTATTCATCAAGATTGTCTGCCACAAGATCGGCGAACGGCAATATCTTTCTGTCAATGAATATGTTGTAGAATGTGTAGGCCATCAGCTGCTGATCGGAGAACTTTACGACCTCTTTCTCAAACATGTCGACAATCTCCAGCTTGTGCAGACTTTCGGCAAGATGCCAGAATTCGTTTTCCTGTACTCCTGTAAAGTCATATATCTGCCTGGTGTTCCGGTCATCCCGACTTACGACCCGATGGAAAGAGATGGCCGCCAGAACCTTCAAGGCATTCCTGCCCATGCTTTCCTCTACAAGTTCAATCACCGGAAGGTAGTAACAGTCCATAAGCTGGGAGACCTCCTCTATATTGTCCAGACTCATTCCCTCATTCATCTTCCGGACCATCATGGCAGCCATCCTTATGTTGGACCTGGACTTTTCTATGATCCGGTCTACTTCGGTCTTGCTGAGACGCCTGTTGGAAAGAGTCGTTATGATTTCCTTCTGTTCCGATTCGGCAAGGCATTCTAAAGCCATTATTTCATGCCTGAAAGGTCGGAAATGTTTCCTTATACCTTCCAGAGCATAATCTCGGACTGTGCAGACTATCTTCAGCGAATCATAGTGTCGAAGAAGGGACAGCACCGTATCCGGACTTCCACTCAAATGGTTGACATCGTCTACGAATATGATTGTTTCCGGACACCTGTCCAGATATCTTCTTAGTGTCGTGCCGACATCGGAGGCCATGGATGACAGACATACAACAGCATATCCCGACCTCGCCGCATAGGCAGAACAGGCCTCCAATGCAAATCTGGTCTTCCCCGTGCCCTGACGCCCGGAAATGATCATTACAGCATTTTCCTCACCCATGTGCTCCATGAAGCGCCGGATTTCTTCGTCTCTTCCGACAAATCTGTTGTTCAGGTCTGTGGCAAGTTTGTAAACGGACTTGTTATATGCCGCCCTGAAGGCTTCCGGGGTCATGAGGTCATCAGTCCGTGACAGGCTGTTTACCTCTTTCATGATCTGGGCAGACTGCCTATATGCCATCAATGGCATCAAGTCTGATGATTTCCAGCATTCCGCTTCAATGGATCCGACAAATGTGAATACATCCTCATCTGAAAACTCCAGCAGATTGTCAGTCTTCCTCAGATCACGGACAAGATCCCGGATTACATAAGACTCGGGCATCAGAAACAGATTCAAGGTACCTTGCTCCGCAGTTTGTGACTGAGAAAAATGATATCTGCCACCATCACCCTCACTGATGAACGGGGCCGCACACTTATTATATGCAGCCTTCAGCCCCTCAGCTACGGTCTTATGGTCAATGATCTTGTCAAGCATCCTGCCGACAAAATATTCAGCAATAAAAGACAAGGCACTTCCAACAGTCATCATATCTACAACAAATAAAAGTCCGCTTCCCTATCAGAAAGCCAGGTCTTACAAATATACCTCAAAATCCTCAATAGTTGAACATATTAAGCCATATATAGTCCGTTTGAATTACAATTATTTTTGAAATTATTGCATTGTTTACGATATTAAGATTATATTTGCTAAAGTGTTTGGTCGCAAGATTGAGTATTGTGGTTGATGAAAAGAATGCAGCTGATATTCCTCTCATTTCCATCGAAAATCCTTCTACAGCCAACATCAAAGAAGTTGCCTTTGACAATCATCTCAAAAGTTCCAAGCTAAATAATAATCTTAAATAAACAATCTTAACATTTACACTATGGCAGATAGCAATAAACAGGTTACTAATCCTGATCCTAACAACGTGTCAAATAAATTCGTTGGAATTCCTATTGCAGAGCTCGTAGCTGCTCCTTTGGTAGCGGTATGTGATTCTCAGAAGAAACTTGCTCAGTCTGCCTATGAGTTCATGAATGAGATCGGTTTCAATGATGAAGGAAAGACCCGCATGGTAGAGTTTGATCTTCAGAGACCGATAGAAGGTTCACCAAAGCCTCAGGATATAAAGGTTCAGGCTCCGTTCCTTGGACTTGTCCCGCTTCCGAATCTTCTGATTGATGAGGTTCAGGTTGATTTTCAGATGGAGGTTACAGCTACTGAGGCCTCATGTAACCAGAATCACCAAATAAAGTAAAATTTGTAGATTGCTACTTTACAATTATTCTTTTATATTGTATTTAGAGTGTCATCCCTTTCCACCTTTAGGTTCTAAGGTCAAAATTTTTGATCTTAGAACAGATGACTCTTCTTCATTTAACTCAATGATATAATCTTTGGAAAACTTTACCGGATTATTCCGAACCGCTTGATTTACAATCCTGGTCTCTACCCCATACAACATCGCCACACTCCTGTCAAGCGACACATCATTCCCTCTGAGGTTCAACAAATACGAAAATCCTCAATGTCCGCCATTGGGGATTTTTTTTGTAATCTGGAATTGTGTCTATGGAAATAGTGGAAAGGTTCGTGTCGAGGTTTCATCTCGACAGGTTCTTCAACTCGAAGCTCATCCTTGCGATCGACCTTCTGGTGTC
>JAFQAT010000010.1 GCA_017399865.1 Bacteroidales bacterium
CGCGCGAGATTTGCTCTTCTCGACGATAACCTCGCGTCCTTTGCGAACTAATTGTTGAATTGTAGGCATAAATGTTTGTAAATAAATAATTTATGTTCATTTCCCCATATTTTGGGGGCTGCAAATATACGAATAATTTTTGATTTATCAACAATAATATTGAATTTCAGCGCCTTGGATTGTTGATAACCTGCTTTTCTTTTGTAACTTTGGAGTTGTGTGTTCAAACCTCCAAATGAGACGCTGCTATGGAAACTGACCCGAAAGACAAGAAATGGATAGTCGTCCGCATAGACGGAAAGATTGCTGCCGTATCGACTGACTACAGGATGCTTGCATCCATCACTGAGCGCCTGGCAAGGAAAAATGCCTGCCATGATGAAATAACCGCTGTTGCCGTAGGTTTTAACGAAGTCTGGAAGCTCAGGAATGAGGTCGGATGGGATGACCTCATGCTGTTCGGGACCGACTTCCAGAAGAGCGTGTGGAGGAAGCTCTGGGAGCTGACTCATACGGCCGAACCTACTGGAAATGACGGTCATGCAGGGCCGGGACCGGAAGCCCGTCTTATCAGCTACAGCGACTTCGCAGACCTGTGCAGGAACCGTGCAGGAGTGCGTGCGGTGGCGCATGCAATCGGGCTGAATCCGGTTTCCGTGATCATACCATGCCATCTTGTCATCCCGAAGGAGTCGGTAGACAAGATGAGTGCGATCCGGAGAAAGGCGGAATCAACGATATTCAAGGGAGAAGACCTATGCCTTGGCAGCATACTGAAAGACGAATCGATAGATTTCGGAGAATACTCCCTCGGCCGCAGTCTGAAACGGGAACTGATAAATCTGGAGTTGATCGGACACGTTTCATAGAATCCATTAAACATCAACAACTTACAGAAAATCGCCTGCGGCATATGCCACAGGCGATTTTCTGTAAAAGACTGATTACTATTATTATAACAAGGAGTCAAATAGCGACCAGCTCGACGCTGCAGCCCCAGAAGACTGAAGGGACGCATTCTTCCTCGGTGCCGTCGTTCCTTATCAAGGCAACGCGATTCAAGGTATAGGACAGTTCCCCTTCCACCAGCTTCTGAAGAGTAACCCTCTGCGCCTTGGAGCCAAGGGCTGACCGGTCAAAATAAATCGAAGCAGATGCTCCTTCAAAGCCGGAATACTGCTCCTTTCCATCCTCTTCTCCATAGACCTTTACATGAAGGGTACCTTCAGAAGGAGCCTTGTCCAGTTCGAAGACAATCCCCTTGTATTCAGACAGGTCTATAGCCGATGAACAGAGGTTCACTTCCGACCAGAGGTTCTTCCATGTAAACCTGTACAACAGCGTGAGATCATCTGCATCAGGAATGACGGGAACGAAGCCATCCCCGTGATAGCCTTTGACGATGGCTTCCGCCAGTTCAGGATGGCTGAAGCATGGGATGGACCTGTATATTCCGTCCGACAGGCTCATCCAATGGAAGGTGCCGATCCCGCGTCTCTTGCATTCGCTTACGAACCATCCGGCATAATAGCAGTAATTCTCCAGTGAAGGATTCTCGCTGAAAGTGCCCCACTCGCCTACGATTACCGGTCCGCCGAGCGATACAAGATATTTCTCAAGGTCATCAAGCATCCTGCCGACCTCCCTTTCCATCGCTCCAAGATCATCGATATGCGGATATGAATGCACCTGGAAAAGGATATGATCTTCTACCTTGTCGGAAGGCATCTTCATTTCCTTAAGAGGGTCCTGCAGGTGCGGATTCCAGTCACCTGCGCCGCTGCATGCCCCATAGGTGTTCACAACCAGATTCCTGACAGCATTGTTGCCTCCGGTAGAGCGGACGACATCAACAAAGCTCTGCGCATAGTCATTTATAGCCTCATAAGCACCTGCAGACAGTTCGGCATCGTAGCCTACATTATATGAAGCGAAGCACCATGAACGGTTCCTGTCGAGCATCTCATTGTAGGACTCGAACAGAAGGCGCTGGTCATAGTCCCTGAAGCGTAAGGCTATCTGCCTCCAAAGACCTTCAAAACGGGCCTTTTCAGCAGCATAGCCTTCCGGAGAAGATACAAGCCACGCCAGTTCCTCATCCGCTCCGGTATCGTGATGGACATTGATTATACAATAAAGGCCGGCATCGAGGACGTAATCCACGACCTCATTGACACGGTTCATCCATTCGTCATAGACTTTGCCGTCGGCATCCATATGCACACCCCAGGAAACGGGAACGCGTATGGCACCGAAGCCGGCATCCCTCATCATGGTCATGAGTCCGGGAGTCGTCACAGCCTGACCCCAGCCGGTCTCCCATTTCTTCCAATCCCTGCCGTCATCGTCTCCTCCCCATAGGGACTCCAGGGTGTTGCCGAGATTCCAGCCCACACCCATATTGGCCACAGCTTCGAAAGAAGACTCGAACGGCAAAGCAGGCCCGTCAGGATCCGGTTCAGGTTCAGGCTCCGGGTCAGGCGTGACCGGAGTTTCCACATCTGTCTTCCCGTCTTCATCTTCGAATCTTATGATGCCGTCGGGCATGCATGAGACAAATGTTGAAGCTGCGAAAAGGCAGACAAGCAAAGCCAATAACCTGAATCTTGTCATGATGGCCTATATTATCCTAAAACGACTTCAACGGTATGTGCCCCCGGAGCAAAAGGAATCATATTTCCGTCGACAGGAACTCCGTCGACAGTCATCGAAGCGACGCCCTTGCATACGCCCGAAGGGTTCATGACCTTGATCTCATATGATGCTCCACGGAACTTCCTGCGCACGGTGTACTCCTTCCATTCAGAGCAGATGCATGGGTCGATCTCCAGACCGTTGTATCCAGGCTTGATTCCGAGGATGAACTGGGTTATGGCGTACCAGTTCCATGCTGCAGTACCGGTAAGCCAGCTGTTCTTGGCTTCGCCCGGCTTCGCCGCATCCTTGCCTGCGATCATCTGTGAGTATACGTAAGGCTCTACCTTATGAAGGGCACTGTTTTCCTCTGTATATGAAGGACATATCTTGCGGAAATAATCCCATGCATAGTCACCGCGTCCGAGGACTGTCTCGCCGATGATCACCCAAGGATTATTGTGGCAGAATATGCCGGCATTCTCCTTATAACCTGCTGGATATGACGATATCTCGCCATACTCTACGACGTATTTCGTGAATGCAGGGTTATTCAGCACGATGCCGTGTTCGCAGTCCAGGCGCTCCTTGACGGAGTCGAGCGCCCTGCGGACCATGCCATCCTCCAGGCCGATTCCGGCCATGGTGCACCATCCCTGCGATTCGATGAATATCTGTCCTTCCTCATTCTCATGCGAACCCACCTTGCGTCCGAAATAGTCATATGCACGAAGATACCAGTCGCCGTCCCAGCCGTGCTTCTTCACGGCCTCTACCATGTTCTCGACCAGGCCTTCCGCACGATCGGCCTCCTGCGAGTGTCCGAGATGGCGGCAAAGCTCAACATAATCTCGTCCGCATACCACGAAAAGTCCCGCAATCATAAGGGACTCGGCCTTCGAGCCTTCCGTCTTGTTCTCAGTCGTCTGGAAAGACTCGTTAGGATCCCATGAGAAGCAGTTCAGGTTAAGGCAGTCATTCCAGTCCGCGCGTCCGATCAGCGGAAGCATATGCGGTCCGAGGTTGTTCACTACATGGTCGAACGAAATGCGGAGATGCTCCATGAGCGACACTTCAGAACCCGGCTGGTTGTCGAACGGCACCGGTTCGTCGAGGATGGTGAAGTCGCCTGTTTCCTTTATATACGCTACAGTACCGAAGATCAGCCACATAGGGTCATCGTTGAAGCCGCCTCCGATATCGTTGTTTCCTCTCTTGGTGAGCGGCTGGTACTGGTGGTAGCAGCCTCCGTCAGGGAACTGGGTGGAAGCGATGTCGATGATCCTCTCGCGGGCACGCTCAGGAATCTGGTGCACGAAGCCGACAAGGTCCTGGTTCGAATCGCGGAATCCCATTCCACGGCCGATTCCGCTCTCGAAGAACGATGCGGAGCGGGACATGTTGAAGGTCACCATGCACTGGTACTGGTTCCAGATGTTGACCATCCTGTCAAGCTTCTCTTCAGGGCTCTTCACAGAATAGACGTCAAGAAGGGCATCCCAGTAAGCCTTGAGTTCGGAGAACGCAGCGTCTACCTTTGCCGAAGTATCGAAGGATCCGATCATCGCCTTGGCCTTGGCCTTGTTGATTATCGGCGAGCTGCCGCTGTGGAGAAGGCCCGGTTCTGCCTCTGCAACGAATTTCTCATCCTGCTCATTCTCGACATATCCGAGAAGGAATATATAGTCCCTGCTTTCACCTGGAGCAAGCTCGACCTCGATATAATGAGATGCAACAGGACTCCAGCCATGGGCGATGCTGTCTGAAGCAACGCCTGCAAGGACGTTCTGAGGGTCACGGAACTCGTTGTAAAGGCCTATGAATGTCTCCCTGTCGGTATCGAAGCCGTCAACAGGAGCATTCACGCTGTAGAATGCGTAATGGTTGCGGCGCTCCTTGTATTCGGTCTTATGATAGATTACAGAGCCGTCCACCTCGACTTCGCCGGTAGAGAAGTTCCTCTGGAAATTCTCCATATCGGTAGCGGCATTCCACAGACACCATTCGGCGAATGACCATAGCTTGAACTTCCTGGTCTGGGAAGTGGTGTTGCGCAAGGTCATCTTCTGTACCTCTCCCCATGTGTGGAGAGGAACGAAGAAAAGCACACTGGCCTCGATTCCGTCCTTTGCACCGGTAATGCGTGTATAGCTCATTCCATGGCGGCACTCGTAGAAGTCGAGCGGAGTCTTGCAAGGCTTCCAGCCCGGCGACCACACTGTTCCGTTATCATTGATATAGAAATATCTTCCGCCGTTGTCCATAGGGACGCCGTTGTAGCGGTAGCGGGTGATCCTGCGGAACTTTGCGTCCTTATAGAATGAATATCCTCCTGCCGTATTTGAAATAAGCGAGAAGAAATCCTCGTTACCGAGATAGTTTATCCATGGCCACGGAGTCTTTGGGTCCGTGATTACATACTCGCGGTTCGCGTCGTCAAAATGTCCGAATTTCATTTTACAATATGTCACTTATATTATTGAATTCCAACTGTTTACCACTTTACGCCTGCGACAATTGCCGCAGGCGTTTTTACTTAAGTACTTGATTTACAGCTATTACTCTGCCGTCAGGCGAAGGACGCGGCTGCTCCAGTCGTCCTGCTTGTGGTAGTCAACGATGTGCTTTACAGGGATTTCAAGACCGTTCTCCATTAGGAAACGTCCGCTGAACGACATTCCTTCATACTTGAGAGGGACATTGTCTATCCTGTTGAGTTCGGTAACCTTATACATCTTGTCAGGATCAAGACCGGCCATCCTCACGCGTGGGAGATGGTCATCATAGAGGGTCTCGGTCTTCCACCAGTAGAATACGGCCTCATCCTTTTCAGGAGCGACGTACATCAGGGACGCCATGTTATGACCGTCATATGGAGACACAAGGCGGTAAAGGTCGCCCAGCTGCACCACAGGACGGATCTCCTTGTATTCGGCGATGGCCTTGCGGCAGAGGTCGCGCTCCTCCTGGGTCATGTTGCGAGGCTGGATCTCCATTCCGAGACGTCCGCTCATCGCCACGTCGATGCGGTATTTGAGCGAAGTGGTGCGGAACACGGTGTGGTTCGGAGTCGCGCTGATATGCGAAGCCATCGCAATCGCAGGGAAGAAGTAAGATGTTCCCCACTGCATGTAGATGCGCTGGAGGGCATCGGTGTTGTCGCTCACCCAGAATTCGTCGAACCAAGGGAGGACACCCCAGTTGGCACGTCCGCCGCCTGATGCGCAGGCCTGGATGGTCACATCCGGATATTTCGCACGGATGCGGTCGCATACCTTTGCGAAACCGCGATGATATTCGATGTACATATGGCTCTGCCTGTCCTTCGGAAGATACTGCGATCCATGGTTCGATATAGGCATGTTCGCATCCCACTTGATGTAATCGATCTTCGGATTCTCGGTCATAAGGTCATCCACGATGCTGAACACGAAGTCCTGCACCTCAGGATTTCCGAGGTCGAGCACGAGCTGTGTGCCTCCGCGGCCAAGCACAGGCTCGCGTTCAGGCGACTTGATGATCCATTCAGGATGCTTCTCGTACAGTTCGCTTACAGAATTGGTCATCTCAGGCTCGATCCAGATGCCGAATCTGATACCATGCTTGTCAGCCTGCTCCACAAGCCAGCCGATGCCGTTAGGGAGCTTGTTCCTGTCGACCTTCCAGTCGCCGAGGGCGCAGTTGTCGGTAAGACGGGGATACTTCTCGCCGAACCATCCGTCGTCCATCACGAAGAGCTCGCCGCCCATGTAGGCGATGTCAGCCATCATCTGGTCCATTCCAGGCTCGTTGATATTGAAGTATACACCTTCCCAGCTGTTGAGGAGGATCTTGCGGAGGGTGTTTCCATGGGCAAGCTTGTAGCTGCGTCCCCACTTGTGGAAATTGCGGCTGGCACCGCTGAGTCCCTCATTCGAATATGTGAAGGCAAGTTCAGGAGTCTTGAACACTTCCTTTGCCTCAAGTACATATTCTGAATTGTCAGGGTTGATGCCGGCAAAGAACTGATGGTAGTCCATGTCGCGTGTATCGATGCGGAGCTCGTAGTTTCCGCTGTAGCAGAGGGCTGCTCCGATGACGCGGCCTGAATTCTCCTGCGGCTTTCCGTCCAGAGAGAACATCACTTCCGAATGGTCTGTATGCGAGTTGCGTGCACCATCCTTGTTCTTGATTACCATCATACCGCGGTCCAGAGGCTCCTGCGAGAGACGTCCCTCGGCAGCCCATGTGCCATGGAGATGGCTTACCCATACGTTGCCGACACGGATAGGAAGGAAACCTGAATCGAAGCGTGTCAAAGTCACAGACTTCTTGCCAAGATTCTCGATCTCAGTCCATGTCTCTATCATGTCCACATCCTGATATGCCTTGTAGCATACGGTCACATAGAAAGGATATACGGTATCCTTGAGCTTCACGCGTGTAATCCGGGCACCGTTCTCCTGAGTCTGGGAAACAGATTCCACCTTCAGTACGGTGGACATGTTTCCGTCAGCATGTGTGACACCTACACATGCCTCGGAAGCACAGTTGAATCCGTATGCCGGATATGCGTCCATTCCTGCGACGCCTGAAGCCTCGAGTCCTGCAACATCCGCATCAGACAGACGTGCACCATAATACAATACCTTCAGGTCGCTGCCGTTGTCGGCCTTCAGGACCATCTCCGTATTCGGAGTGGTGATGCGCACCTGGGCCATTGCCGAAAGCGCCACGCAAAGCAGCGCGCTTATCAATGATATTCTTTTCATATGCTTTCTTCCTTAAAGCTGTTCCTTTACATATTTTCCCCAAGGGCTGAGGTCTGTTTCCGCCCACGGTCCTTCAGACGGAGCCGAAGGATAGAGCATAGAGCATGTCTCCTTCTTGTCAGAGATCGACCAGAAGAGGTAGCTGATGTCGTTTGCATCCATCCAATCTACCCACTCCTCGACAGATTCCTTGTCGACAGGGCCCTGGCCGTCTGCATTCATGCCTCCGCACTCTGTCACGAAGAGGGCAAGTCCCTTGCTCATCGCATAGTCACCCTTCTCGCGGAGCCACTCCTTATGGGTTCCGGCATAGAAATGGAGGGTATACATGAGGTTGTCATAACCTGTGATAGGGTCATTGGCAGCGTCATCGACGTTCTGTGACCATCTAGGAGTGCCGACAACAATGACAGCATCCTTCTCGATGGCGCGGATAGCCTTGATGACCGTTTCAGAGTATTCCTTGATCTCCGCCCATGTATAGTCGATCTGCTTCTCGTGATCCTTGTATGAAGGCTCATTCCAGATTTCGTAGATCACGTTAGGAACACCCTTGTATTTTGTAGCCATATATGTGAAGAACTCCACTGCCGCATCGGTGTGAAGACCATGTGCATGCCAGTCCACAAGCACATATACGCCGTTGGCGATCGCTGCGTCCACGATTGTGCATGCGCATTTCTTTCCGAATTCAGGATCCTTCAGATAGCACTGCGCCTGGCACTCGTCGTTGTCGATCTCGACTCCGATGGCGGCACGCACGATCTCCGCATCCCACTCGTCCACAACATGCTTCACAGCACCTGCGTTATAGAAACGAGGCCAGAGCACGTTCCATCCGAAGCTCGCGCCCTTGAGTTCCACAGTCTCACCTGACTCGTTCTTGAGAGCCGTGCCCTCTACATGGAGGGCCTGGACCCTGGGAGAAAGCATCACGATGTCCTCAAGAGCTGCGAATTCATTGAAGTCGTCAGCGGACTGCTGGCCAGGGAACGGAGCATAATAATGGTTCGGCTGGTCGCATGCGTTCCTCCATACAAGCACATACGATACAGGATAGTCCTTCATTACAGGATAAAGCACCTCTGTCCACCACTTCGGATCCTTGAGGGTCTCATGTCCGGTCTCCGTGATGGCCAGAATCTTTCCATGCTCCTTTGCAAATGCAGAAGAAATGTCGAGGGCGTTCTTCATTGAAGCCATGTAACGTTCCTTCGGACCTGAATGATAGCAGTCGAAGCCCACCATGTCGATGATTTCATCGCCCGGATATCTTTCGCCGAACACTTCAGGAGCAGAAAGCTCGCCTGCGCCCGGAGAATATGACCATACGAGGTTAGTCATGCCGCGCTCGTTCACCAGATAGTCGTATGTCATCTGCCAGAGGGCCTTGTACTGCTCTGTGGTACAGAGCTTCTGGCCCCACCAGAACCAGCTTCCGGTGTGCTCATGCCATGGTCTGAAGATAAGAGGAATCTGCTCTCCGTCTGCAGTCCTGATAGACTGCATGAAGTCGGCAGCCTTTGAAAGCCATGTCATGAAATAGTCATGCTTCTCGCCGCCAGGGAGGATGGATGCCACCACCTGGTCTGAAGATACATCCCATGCATCACCGCCGGTAAGAGGGTTGCGCGGGTGCCATGAGAACGTTACGATACCGCCGCGCTCGTGGTGTGCGACAGCAGAGGCACGCATATGATCGAACAGGTTCTTGTCAAGATTTGCAGGCCAGTCCATCTCTATGCCGCCGAGGTCCATTCCGTATACTGCAGGATATTTTCCTGATACAGCGTAGACGTCCGACTGCACGTACTCTGATGCATCGTCAGCAAGTTTCCACGAATGACCGTACATGTAGTCATCCTGATGGCCGAACATTATCTTTCCGTCCTCTACAAGGCTTGTGAGTCGGTCCTGCAGAGCGTCGGCAGGAGTGTTTGCGGCTTCCTTAGGACCGCCGCATGAAATGATGGCGACAGAAATAAACGCCAAGGTCAAAGTTTTCAGTGTATTTTTCATGGTTATCAGAATTTCGGAGCGTTATTATAAACTTCTTCCAATGTCAGATCATCGTTGTATGAGCCTACCAGGGCCTTGATGGCGGCCTCTGCTTCCGGAGAACAGTATTCGCCTGTTCCGTGGTCCAGGAAGGCATGTCTTTCGTTGCCGGCCCCCTTTGCGCCGTTGTCCCAGAGGACAGAAGGAACGCCGTAGGTCTTGGCAAGCTTCGCATAGTACTTGAAATAGTACTGCTGAAACGCCTGCTCGCGGGCGGTCGCACGGTTCACGCAGCCGAACTCGCCCATATAGACAGGGATACCCTTCGATATGAAATTCCTGTTCAGCTTTTCAAAGACTTTCTTGAGATCGGCCTCGTTGTCGCCGTTGACCTTCTTTGAAGCGTCTGCGGTGTGGCCCCACTCGGACTTGGTTGCCGGAAGGGTATAGTCATATGGATCATAGCAATGAACAGCCATCATGAGGCGGTCCTTTGCTGTGTCCTTAGGGAACACGAATGTGCTGATGGCAAGATCCACGTTGGTGCAATATGCCGGGATGCCGAGGATTCTGTCAGCATTCCTGCCGCCCGAAGCACGAACCGCGTCAACGAAAGCCTGGTTCCATTCGTTAAGGCATCTGTACTGCTTGCCGCCGTCGTTGCGGTTCTCGCCCCAGCCCCAGCCGCCGTCATGGATCTCGTTGAAGGCCTCGAAGATGAGGAAGTCGCCCTTGTCCTTGAACCTATCGGCGATCTGGCCCCACATGGCGCTTACCTGCGCGAGGATCTGCTTGTGGACGTCAGCATCTTTAGCCGCTGTCTTGATGTCAAGCCAGTTCTTGCTGTCCGCTCCGTCGTGATGGATGTTCACGATGGCATTCAGACCTGCCGCCTCGGCATATCCGACAACTTCGGCGATTCTGCCGAGCCACTTCTCGTCTATCTTATAGTCAGGAGCCGGTCCGATATGGCCAAGCCAGGTCACAGGGATTCTAACGGTCTTGAATCCCGCTGCCTTGATCTTGCTGAAGGCTTCCTGCGTGGCTTTCGGATTGCCCCATGCAGTCTCCCCTGCTACGCCGTTATTATAGGCATCGAAATGGTTTCCGAGGTTCCAGCCCATTCCGAGCCATTCGGAAGCATTCGATGCAAGCTCTCCAACATACTGATTGTTTCCGGAAGAGGAACTTGCGTCAGCCTCCTGCTTCACGTCCACAGAAATCCTTTCTGTACCGGCAACTACAGAAATGCTTGTCTGACGCACATCTGCAGCATGATTCTTTTCCACAGAAACCGTAACAACAGTCTTCTGGTCCTTGTTCTTGATGCCCTTGGTGACCTTCATCCAGCTCTCGTCAGAAGAGACGCGGACGAGTTCCGATGAAGTCACAGTGAAAGTCTGTTCGCCACCTGCTGCAGCAAACTGCAATGATGTCTTGTCAACAGACAGCTTGACTGACTCAGACTGTCTGTTGTCGTCCTGACCGCATCCTACAGCCAGGAACAGTAACGTGATTATGTATGCTATTCTTCTCATAGTCATTTATTTGAATGATGGCATGTCTTCGCGGTTAAGCACGTATGAACTGCCCATGACCTTCTTCCAATGGTCAAGGGTATTATGGGACCAGTCCGGCGTGTTGAGGGCGAGGTTTCCGTTCGGATCTGTGGTGCACCATACCATGAACCACGACCATCTGTTGCCTGCCTTCATGCATTTGTCAGGGTCAGGAATGTTGCCGCATTCGCTGATGGCAACAAGTTTCTGACCGCCAGTCATATCCACAAGAGCCTGATACTGACGGTTTTTAGCTTCGGTATCATT
Organism: Bacteroidales bacterium; assembly: GCA_017399865.1. Classification (GTDB taxonomy): domain Bacteria; phylum Bacteroidota; class Bacteroidia; order Bacteroidales; family UBA932; genus Cryptobacteroides. The sequence goes on from JAFQAT010000010.1 coordinate 11,210, forward strand.
TGCATAGATGTCGACTCCTAGGATATCCACATATTCATCTCCAGGATACCAGTCCATATACTGGTCTTCGGCACCCTTGGTCACATCCACAGTCCATACCCATATGAGGTTGTCAAGGCCGTAGACATTCACAAGCTGGTCATAAAGAAGTCTCCATAGCTGCTTGCAAGGTTCGGCGCCATGCCTTCCCCACCAGAACCATGCTCCGTTCGATCCATAGAGGTCGTAGTTTCCTGCCGCCTCGTGGAGAGGGCGCCAGATTACAGGGATATTCCTGTCTTCCAGAAGCTGGAGATAGCCGGCGACTTCCTCTATGTCCTTCATGATGAAGTCGTTCTGCCATGTACCCGGCTTCAAGGCTTCCCTTATGTCAAAAGAGGTCTGGTCGCAATAGAATGCATAATCGTCGAAATTGTAGTTCTTCAGACCGTTGTCCCATGCTTCCTTGCTGTCGGGAACATTCCAATGCCACATATAGCTTACAAGACCGTTGGCAGCCCATTGTTCCTTAGGTGCGGAGATGTCGTTATAGTTCTGGATCCAGCTCCAGCCCGATGGGGTCGGAGAGAAATGCAGGAACAGGAAGTCATAGCCGGCAAGGGCAGGATGCTTCCCTAGATTCTGATATATGAAATCGACGAAATCATTCTTGTGGGAATGGCTGGACTGAACTCCGGATAGGGTCTTCTTTCCGCTCTGCTCGAAGAGGAAATTATAGACATGCAGCGCCTCTTCCGATGAATTCGGATTTACCAGGGGCTTGAGATTGTCCGGATCCGCAGGCACATATGATTCCACGCCCTTCATAGAGAAGGTAAGGCGGATCTGAGCCATCTTTTCCTGATTGGTGCGGTTGCCTTCAACAGTGCCGGCAGGGATGACAAGCGCATATGTTTCGCCTGCCTGAAGTCCCGCAAGTTCAATCGTAAGTTCGGCCATATATGCGCTCACGCTTTCCACTGAAGCAGAACCGCTTATCGAAATCAGACCCTTCTTGTCGGAAGTGCACTTGACGTTCTGATCGAAAGTCATCTTCACCGTCAATGCATCACCGTACAATCCCTGGGTTCCGTCAGACGGATTGCACGAAAGAAGTCTGGGAGCCGGATTCATCTTCACCGGTCCCTGATCCTTATCCTGACATCCCGCCAAAAGAAGGACGAAAGCAAGAAATCCTAAAAAATATCGTTTCATATCGGCTCCCAAGGAGGCGGTCAGGCCTCCTTGGGAAAATGTATCGGATTACAGAAGTGTCACCTTTGTACACTTGATGTTATCACCATTGAGAAGGAATGCACCGCCCCACCACTGCTGTGTGAGAGCTGCATCAAGAATCTCCTGAGTAAGTTCGAGGCCATACCTGCCACCGTTACCGGCAAGGTCATATGGTGTGAACTCACCGCCATTGTCATTGCCATCCGAACAGATAGCTGCATATGTAGGTCCCCAGTGACCTTCTACGATCTTGACCTGCCAAGCGTCCTCGAGAGGTTCGAAGTAGAAGTATAATGTCTGACCAGCTGCTGCACCTGCCTCAGCAAGCTCAAGACCTGCATCTGAAAGAATTGTAGGCTGATCTTTCCAGTCGTCAGCGATTGCCTCGCCTTCCCAGAGGACAACCTCGACAGGAGTTCCGCCACCTGGAACGAGAACTTCCTCTTCCCAGTACATCTCGAGAATCTGGAAGGCGTCACCTGCAAAGAGGAGATGCTTTTCGTCAAGAACAGCTACAAGATCAGGATTAGCGGAAAGATCGACCTCGATAGTGAAGGTTCCGTCTCCGTTGTCTACAAGACCCTCATAGTTAGGAGTGATGTCGTTGGCATCGTTGTTGCCTACTGACCACCATCCGTCAAGGATACGGATCTGGAACCAGTCTGCTGTTGTTGCAAAATCAACCTTGAATGCTGTGGTCTTCATCTTCTCCCAAATATCAGGAGCGATGGTTGCAACACACTCGTTATTGCCATCCCTGCCATCCATAGCGAAACGATATGGACTGCCTGACCAGGAAGCAGCTGCAACAGAACCGTCATTCTTCCAGATAGAAGTCCTTACGATCTCTACAGAACCGCCAGGCACCCATACTTCCTCAGTCACAACGAGCTTGAGAGGAGTATAGCCGCTACCTGTGAAGAGGAGGTGCTGATCGTCGATGAGATCATAGATACCGCTCTTGAGAGGTTCCTCAGAAATAGTGTATGCAAGAGAGAATGTACCGTCGCCATTGTCAATGATGCGCTCGTCACCACCATGGATGTCATGGGCACCGTCACCGTCGAATGACCACCATCCTGTAGTCGCACGGATCTGATATGCATCAGCTGCAGGAGCGAACTTGAGGATGAATGTACCGTTCTTGATGATGTCCCAAGTCTCGGCTGGGAATGTAGCGATACACTCGTTGTTGCCATCCTTGCCTTCGAGACCGAAGCGATACTGGCCGCTCCAGGATACAGAACCTACACCCTCAGGATCAGCATTCTCCCAGAGGACAGTCTCGACTGTCTCCCAGTATCCGCCGTCTGAAGCTGGCTTGTATGAAAGTTCAGGCATATTGAAGACCTTGCCGTCAACAGCATGAAGCTTGCCTACATATGTACCTTCATAGACCTTTCTAGGGAGAGTGAAGATGATGGTGCTGGTACCTTTGCGGTTGAACACCTTGTCCTCAACGAAAAGAGGATTACCTTCCTCGTCCATCACTTCTACCTTCTTGATGAACTCAAGGTCAGTACCATAGACAGTGATCTGGCTTCCGCCCTCGACTTCGTCACCGGCATTTACCGAATAGCCGGAAACAACGGTATTTCCAAGAGTGAGCGGCAGCGGAGACTCTGCCTCACCTTCCGCTGTACGTACAACGATATGTCCGCCTTCGGCAGGAATGCCCGAAGGTGCATCGACCCTGATCATGTCATTGCTGACAATCTGGAAATCAGTAACCTTTATGTCACCAGGGAACACGATCTCTGTAGCATCAGAGAAGCCGCTACCATTGATGGTCATTGGCTGTCCTGCAACCACCTTGGTCGGGAAGAACACCTTGATGTGCAGTCCGACATCGGCAGTTTCTAACTTTTCTTCAACACAGCCGGTCAAAGCGACAGTGAGGAGTGCTGCCAGAAAAGCACTGAAAAATTTAAATATATTCTTCATAATTGTACTCCTTATAATTACTCCCATCCAGGATTCTGTCCAAGATTAGGATTCTTCTTTACTTCACTCTGAGGGATCGGATACAGGTAGTACTTGTCATCCCACTCACGAGTCACAGCAGTTCTTGTAAGCTGCTTGTCAGCGCTGATGTTCGCAACCTGGATAGTCTTGAAATACTGTGCACCCTTCTTCCAGCGACGTACATCCCAGAATCGGTGGTTCTCGAATGCAAGCTCTACAAGACGCTCGCGTTCATAACGCTCAACCCATGCTGCACCGTCTTCAGTGAATTCAGGCATCATGATGTCTGCACGGTTACGGAGCACGTTGATCGCTTCGTTTGCCGAAAGACCATAAGTCTTGTCATTTGCGCTTCCTGTAGCGTAATATACAGCCTCCGCATAGTTGAGATATACCTCTGCGAGACGGTATACGATCCATGTATGACGGCGTGCAACCTGATTGTCGGCTGTAGTCACACAAGATCCGTCCACATACTTCTTCAGGTAATATCCTGTAGGGGTGGCACCATATTTTGGAGATGCGTTGAATCCGCCGACATAAGTCTCGATCACCTTCTTCTGCGAACCGTTTGAAGGCCACTCGTCGCCGTTCTTCACTACTGTGAGTGCAAAACGTGGGTCGAGACCTTCGTAAGGATCACTGGCGGTAAGGTCAATGCTGCCTGAGTAACGTTCGCCGAAAGTGACACCATCTGCCTGGAACTCGTACTGGTCTACAAGGCTCTGGGTAGGACAGTTTCCTGAAGAACCGTTCTCGACTCCTACAGGATAATGTGCCATCTCGAATGCGTTGCTTGCATTACGTCCTATACCCCAGATGAGTTCCTGGTTGAAGAATGCGTTTTCTCCCCAGAGGTCAGCATACTTGCTGAGCTTCAGACCCCATGCTTCTGCATTGTCAAGGATGAACTTGCAAGCCTCGGCAGCTGCTTCCCATTTGGTCTTGTCGTTGTTCTCATTGAACAGAGGAGAAGCCGCATAGAGGAGAGTACGTGCCTTGAGAGCATATGCTGCCACACGTGTTGCACGTCCTATTTCCGCACTCACTTCTGTCGCATAAGAAACAGGAAGATGAGGAGCGATCTCATCGATTTCGTCCACGATGAACTTCACGACATCGGCAGCCGGTGTACGTTCAACACTGTTAGCCTGCGCGTTTGTAAGCGTGGTCGTTACAAGAGGAACGTCTCCATATGCCTTGAAAAGTTCAAAATAGAAGTATGCCCTGAGGAAACGCAGCTCATAAGGGAAGAGTTCCAGCTGTGCCACCCAATTGGCATAACTGTCATTATGCTCCCATTCAGAGATGTCCGCCTTATGTATCTTTTCCAGATACATGCACACTTCAGCAATCGCTGTGTAAGATTTGTCCCAGATGGTGGAATTAGGATTTGCCGGGTTCCATCCGCCGTTGACATAATTATTTATAGCTCCGGTCTCGAGCGCATACATTGCCTCGTCGGTAGCACCGGCAAGGAAATATGAGCTGTTTGACTCGAATTCCTGGGTATATACCTGTGCGTAGACATCGAACACCATGTTCTTAATACCTTCTCCAAAGTATTCGTATGTCCAGTCCTCGTCACGTGTGTTTTCCTCAGTATAGTTGAGGTCCGCACACGCTGCCGGAATCAGACAGGCAAGAATAAACAAACAGATTTTATCAAGTTTCATAATTCAGTCTTTATTAGAATACTACAGAAAGTCCAAAGGTAACAGCCTTCATCACAGGATAGCCTGTATTGAGGTTTTCAGCATCCATAGCAGGGATATTGTCAAATGACAGAAGATTCTGTCCCTTTGCAAACACCTTCACATCTGAAAGCTTTATATTATTGAGGAGTGATGCAGGAAGTCTGTAATAAAGTTCGCAGTCACGCATCTTGAGCCAAGACACGTTTCGATACCAAATTGTCGACTCCTGTGCATTGTTGGCAACATTTGTTGTAGAAAGACGAGGATAAAGTGCGTTTGCACCAGCTACGTCGAAACAGTTGTCATAATACTCCTGGGACATGTTCCTGTTGTCAGAAAGGGCACCCCATACACCGTCAACATAACGGATGTTCTTGATCTGGTTGCCTGCTCCCTGGAAGGTTGCATTGATTCCGAATCCCTTGTACTCAAGTCCGAGAGAGAATGAATAGTTCAGAGAAGGGAATGCTGTGCCATAGTCAAGAGCAACAGCATCGTTCTGATTGACAACACCATCCTCATTGACATCCTTGTACTTGATGTCTCCGACCTTCACCTGTCCGAACTGCTGGAGAGGACTGTTGTCGATATCCTCCTGACTCTCAAAGAATCCGAGAGCGACAAGGCCACGGGCAGCATCTGCTGATGTACCGATTACCGAGAGGTTCGGATATGCAGGATTCTCGATCCACTCAAGAATTTCGCTCTTTGCATAAGTTGCGAAACCGCTTGCGTTGAGATTGAGTCCGTTGTCAAAAGTCTTGGCGAAACGAAGACCGAGTTCAGCACCATAGCTTGCCACAACTCCCTTGTCATCGTATGAAGACTGAAGTCCCACAACTGAAGAATTCAATGAGCTTGCGCTTACAAGGATGTTGCGTCTCTGCTGATAGAACACATCTGCAACGATATCGATGCAGTTTGCAATCCTTATGTCAGTTCCGAGGTTGGCTTTGTAAGCTGCCTCCTGTCTGAAGTCAGATGTAGGGAACTGGGTCATGAATGCTCCCCATGACTGAGCGAAGTTGTTTCCATAATAGAAGTCTCCGTGTGAGTTGTTCCAGTTCTCGAGCCACAGACCTGCCTGAGGAACATAATCGGTATGCTGGATACCGGCAGAAGCGCGAAGCTTACCGTAGAGTCCCTTGCCAGGATTGTTCGCATAGATCCAGCCGAGTCCCAATGTAGGAGAGAACGCCCATTTTGCAGGATATGAACGGTTCGATCCGTTTGCTGCAAGGACGAGATCAGCCATGAATCTGTCAGCATGGTCGTAGTGCGCAGCAAGACTCACGTTCTGGCGATGCCATGTGTTGCTGCGACCGTCACGATACTCGCTCTTCATGTTGTATCCGAGGTTTGCGGCAAAATTGTCACCGTTCTTGAACTGTGTGGCATACTTGAAACCTGCATTGGCAGATCCTATACGCCACTGGCTGTCCACCCAGTAATTGAACACAAGCTTATCTTCGATGGTACCCATCACAGCCTCGTTCATCACGCCGTCAGAGTAGTAGTTCCAACCATACTGATAGCCCTTTGAACGTCTCTCGATAGTATTGGATGAGTTGTCATATGAACCACCGACATAGAACTGAAGTCCTTCGATGAACATATCGAGATCCTGCTCCAGAGTGATGTCAGCCCAGATCTGGCGCTGATGTGTCTTCTGGAAACCTGTGCCTGTTGCCTTTGCAAGGAGGTTGAAGTCTCCGTAAGTCTGGCTTCCACCCCATACATCGCCCTGTGTCTTGATAGGGAATGCAAGTGCAGGAACCTTGTAGAGATGCCACCAGGCATCATTGGAGTTCATGTTAGGAACGCCGTTTGTCTCCATGAAGAGAGCAAGGATGTTTGTCTTGACTCTTGTAGATTCTGTAACCTGGAAGTCTACATTGGTACGGATATTCGCTTTCGAATACTTGAGCTGGGAGTTCCAGTCACCCTGATCAGGGTTGGCATAAAGTCCGCGTGCATCAGTATAATCAAGCTGAGAATAGTACTGAACCTTGTCAGATCCGCCATACATCGAAATGAACGCGTTGGTCTCGTTGGCAGTATTTCTGAAGACTTCGTCCTTCCAGTTCACATTCGGATAAACGAAAGGATCGCTGCCATCGAGGAACTTCTGAAGTTCAGCCTCGCTGTACATAGGAGTGTTTCCATCATTCACTCTTGCAGTGTTAAGAGCATTGGCATAATCATATGCACTTACCATAGGAGCAAAATCCGGATCGAACTGGAGCTTGTGTGAAGCGCCAACCTTGAAATTGAAGCCGCTGCCTGCCTGTCCGCGCTTTGTCTTCACGAGAAGGACTCCATTTACAGCCTCATGACCATAAAGTGCAACAGCTGCCGCATCCTTGAGAACAGTAACGCTCTCGACCTCTTCAACAGAAAGTCTGTCAATCGGACGCTCTACTCCATCCACGAGTATCAGGATATCTGTTTCACCTGTTGTCTGGACTCCACGGATGTTGAAGGAAGCGCCTCTTCCCTCTTCACCTTTGAAGCCGGTATTCTGAACTGCTGTAAGACCCAGCAGCTTGCCATACAACGCATCAGAAAGACTGATTGCGGAAGTACGGCCAAGTTCTTCTGCAGTGATGGTATAAGTCGCCGCAGTAGTCAGGAATTCCGTGCTCTCTACGCCATAGCCCAGATCTACAGTCTGCGACTTCTTGTCGCCGAGCTCAGACTGAGCATTAGCTGCCATAGGAGCGATGCAGAACCCTAACAGACTATATATAAATATATTACGTAATTTCATAATAATAAGTTCTAATTGTTACCAACCTGGGTTCTGAGTAAGACCGTAGCCTTTCTGGATCTCAACACGTGAAACAGGGTCAAGATACCACTTGTTTGTCCAGTAGCCCTCATCCCACCAGCGGCGTGCGCCGACTGAGATCTGCGGCTTCTCGTATTCGAACTTAGGCCAAGGAGTAGATGGATCCCAACGAAGATCGTCACCTTCCATACGCTTGCCGTTCTCGTCAAGACGGTAAACTCTGATTTCGTGAAGCGGCTTGGTGAAGAGGTCCTCACGCATACGACGGATCATGTCATAGACGCGGTCACCGCACTCAGCTCCGATCTCACAGTTTCTCTCACGAAGAATCTCGTTGATGAGGTTCTCCTTGTTTGTGGTAAGGTTGAGTTCAGGATTCATGGTCTCAAGACGACCCAGACCTACGCGGCTGCGGACAACATGGAGCTGGTCAAGAGCACCCTTAAGGTCACCTGTTTCAGCAAGAGCCTCAGCATAGATGAGATACATTTCAGCAAGACGGATATAAGAGACGCCGATAAACTCGTCATCCATCTTTCCGCCAGAGTAATCAAGCAGCCACTTGAACTTCCTGTAATTCGACGCTGCATCTGCAGAAAGGTCACCGAAGTTGCCGGCATCCTTATACATTGCACCATTTACCCATGTATCAATGTAAATGAAGCCATTATAGTCACCTACCACGCCTGAAGGGAATTCCTTTCTTGGAACGACGATTGTCTCATAAAGACGAGGGTCACGGTTCTCGAACATGTCGATTCCTTCCGGATTGTTTCCAGGACCATAGATGTCGGCATATGGGAAGTTGGTTCCGTCGGCCATACCGAAGCATTCCATCAGCTCATTGGTAGGAACGGCTCCTCCCTGACGAAGACAGTCGATTGCAAAGCCTCTCCAGCCCCAGCCCCAGCCATTCTCGGTGATGACACCGTCAGAACCGGTACTTGACATCCACTGTGTAGGATGGGCATCAAAAAGCTTCTCGTGGTTGTTAGCATCGTTACGATACCTGTATGCACGGCGGTAAGCCATACGATAGCCGCCTTCGTCCTGAGTTGCAGGCTGGATCAGCTGGTAGTAGTTTCCGTTAGCAGCGTTATCTTCAAAGAAGTCTTCGCAGTACTCAAGGCAACGGTTCCAAAGGGTAGGATCCTTCTTTCCGAACCATACATGATTGATGTCGGTGAATTCAGTCGTCTTGAGAGGATTGTACTCCATATAAGGCTTGTCATTGTTAAAGAGAGGCGATGCAGCATGCATCCAAACCTTTGCGCGAAGCGCACGTGCAGAAGCGCGTGTCAGACGACCTGACCACTGACCCTGGTCTGCATTGTCAAGATTCCAGATGAAACCTGGCTCCTCGATTGCGCATACGATGAGAGAGTCGATGAACTCCACAGTCTCCATTGCAGTAGCACGGCCACCTGTAAAGTTTTCACCTACCTCATATGCCTTCCTTGCGAGACAGAGTCCGCCGAAGTTACGGAATGCATCGAAATAGCGGCTTGCCATGATAGTGTAAGCCTCACCGCGGAGACGGCTCTTCTCATCATCTGACATGTCAGGAACCCTGTCGATGTTCTCGATGATCTGCCAGCATTTACGTACTGTCTCATAGATTGAGACACGTCCGCCGGAATCCGCATTAAGACCTCCTGTCTTGGTAGAGTATGAGAACTTGCCCTGATAGTTACCGTCCTCGGTATCCTGGGCATCCTCGGTAAGCGCTCCCGGATAGTAGCTCTGGATAGGGCCACCCCAAGTGCAGTAGCAGTGATATGAGTCAGAAAGGGCGTCGATCGGCGCTCCGTTCATCATGTTTCCGGAAGTATATGTGCAGTAGATCTGTCCGTAGGCGCTCCACAGGAAGTTACGGGTATACTCGGCATTCGAGAAAACCGTATCTATGTTTACATCTACGCCAGGGGCCTTCTCAAGGAAGTCGTCTCCGACAGCGAACTTCTCAACACAGGATGTGCTGAAGAATGCCGCACAGATTCCCAGAACAAGTATATTGTTTAATATCTTTTTCATTTAGTATGGCAATTAGAAGTTAAACTGTGCTCCGATGTTGAAAAGTCGTGTCATCGGGTAGCGCATTCCATAGTCAAGTCCTGAACCAGGAGCTTCAGGGTCGTTACCCTTGAAGTCTGCGAAAGTAAGGAGGTTGTTTCCAGAAGCGTACACTCTTATATAATTGAAGAATGCATCGCTCTTCTTTGGAGAGAAAGTATAACCTATCTCGACGTTCTTCAGACGTACATACTTCGAATCAACCACCCATGCGCGTGAGTCACGGTTATTGTGAACTCGGTTGGTGAAAGAAATACGAGGCAGGATAGCGTCCGTATTGTCTTCTGTCCAAGAGTTGTCTGCAACCCACTGAGTAAGGGCAGATGTGTTGGTAGAACCGAACTGGTCACGGAAATATCCGTTCAGCTGACGGCTTACGTGGTCTGCGCCGATCCACAGCATAGAAAAATCGAGGCCTTTCCACTGGAAGTTGAAATTGACTGAATAAGTGATTTCAGGATTGTCAGTGTAGCCGAGAGGCTTCTGGTCGTTCTGGTCGATGATGCCGTCATCGTTAAGGTCTACATAAACAGCGTCACCATTCTTAAGGGCGATGTTCTGATCCGGCATTTCCACACCATACTTCGCAAGGTAACGTTCTTCAGTAGCACCTGCTTCATAGAATTCGAAGAGGTCGTATCCGAAACGCTGACCTACAGGAAGTCCTGTACGGCTGAGGTAAGAGTACATAGGCGGAACCTCGAGCATCTCGATAACCTGGTTTCTTACGAATGCGAAATTAGGTGATATCGAATAACGGAAGTCTCCTATCTTCTGTTCCCAGTTCAATGTCACTTCGTATCCATGGTTCTTCACGCGGCCTTCGTTCACATAGCTTGAAGGAAGAGATGTGACTGCAGGCAGAGTATTGGCATTTGATACGAGGATATCTCTGCGGTCCTCCCAGAAAACGTCCACATATGCGTGGAGCTTGTCATTGAAGAATCCGGCATCAATACCGATATTGGTCTTGGTAGCAGTCTCCCATGTCACATTAGGGTTACCTGCGGTAAGCTCCTTGACAGCCTGCAGCCAGTTGCCGTTGGTACCGAAGTTCGTACCGCGGTTCTGAGGGTTGACTGTCATCGATCCGGTATAGAACTGCCATGTACCTGGAAGATAGAGGAAACGTGCACCGTTTGTGCTGTCATTACCTACGATACCGTAAGATGCACGGAGTTTCAAATAGCTGACAACAGGCTTGATAGGTTCCCACCATTTCTCCTGAGACGGAATCCAACCTGCAGAAACCGAAGGGAAGAGACCATAACGATGACCAGGAGCAAAGTTCTCAGAACCGTTATAACCGATATTAAGGTCGAGCAGATACTTTGTGTCATAGTCATATGTTACACGACCTACAAGACCTACATAGCCCTTAGGGATGGACTGATAGATGCTTCCGTCCGAATCCCATGGATAGTAAGATTTGCTCTGGTTGTAGAGGAGAAGGGCTCCGACATTGTGCTTGCCGAATCTGCGGGCATAGTCAAGGCTTGCCTCAGCATACCAGTTGCGGCTTCCCCATTTTCCTTCGTTGTAAGGAAGAGGCCAGGTCACGTTTTCCTTCTTGAGGACTTCCTTGCCGTCTACAAGCGTAGCTACATATGTCACACCTGTACCGTAACCGTTCTGACGGTTCTTCTGAGATGTATATTCAGAGTTGTAAGATGCCTTTGCCTTGAATCCCAGACCTTTGGTAAGGAAACTCATGTCCAGCTTGTACTGAAGGTCGAAGTTAAGGGCATTGGTACTCTCGTTTACATAACCGAGGTTATAGTAGTTTGAAAGAGCAGAACGGTCAAAAGGTCCTACGATGCTAGGATCCGAAACGATATGACGGCCGTCCTCATCGATTCCGCAGCCTGCATAAGGGGTGGCACCCTGGAGATAACGGAAGAGGAAGCCCTCACCGCCTCCCATCGTGTTACGGTCCTGCATGCGGCCACCGATAGTAAGGTTAAGCTGGCTGTACTTTGAAACGTCGATATCGAGGTTGGCACGATAGTTCAGACGCTGATAATCAAATGTCTCACCCTTGTTGCTTGAGAATGTCTTGAAGAGCGAGTTCTGGTTCAGGTAACCTGCCGATACGAAATAACGTACTCTTTCAGTACCACCCGAAACATTTACATTGGCCTGCTCCTGCCAAGCAGCATCCTTCATGATGTAGTCGATCCAGTCAGTGTCAGGGAAAGTGGTAGGCATGTCACCAAGACGGAAATGCTCCATCACGTCCTGACTGAAACGGATACCGTTGTCAGCATAAGGAGTATAATCAGGAATGTTCACCGTACCCGGCCACTGGCTCATTGGAAGAGCGTCTGTAATGGCAGTATAGTTCCACATCTGACCATAAGTATAAGAATCGGCAAAATCGATGAACTTCGAAATGGTCTGTACCGCAGCACTTGCAGAAGCGGTTACGGAAGCCTTTCCTACCTCACCACGCTTTGTGGTAACGAGGATGACACCGTTTGCACCACGTACACCGAATACAGCTGTCGCAGATGCATCCTTGAGGACAGAGATACTCTCGATTTCGTTAGGGTCGAGCTGTGAGAACGGACGCTCTACACCGTCGACAAGGATAAGGGGGTCTGCACTGTTCAATGATCCGACACCGCGGATTCTGATGACCGGTTCATCAGCACCAGGCATACCGGAAGGCTGGACTGCAGAAACGCCAGGGAGGTTACCCTGAAGTGCATTAGCAACGTTCGCTACCGGTGATTTCATGAGGGTCTCGCCACCTACAGCAGTCACGGCACCTGTGATGGTCACCTTGTTCTGCTGGCCATAGGCGATGACTACAGACTCGTCAATCAGTCTTGAGTCAGGCTCCAGAGTCACGTCAAGACGGGCTTTGTTTACCACGACCTGCTGAGTCTTGTAGCCCACGCAAGAAAATTCGAGCGTAGCACCCTGGGGAACGGAAAGTTCGTAATATCCGTCAATGTCTGTGACTGTACCCTGGGTGGTTCCTTGGATGACCACACCAGCTCCAATCAAGCCCTCCCCAAGTTCGTCCAGAACCCGGCCCTGCACCTGCATGTTCTGAGCGAAAGATTGTCCGGACGCCATAAGCAGAATCGCCACGACTCCGAACAGATGAATTAGCTTTCTTTTCATCATGATAGGGTTAATTTGAAGTTTTTCCCGTAAGGGATGGTTATTAATTAAGATTTACGCAAATGCTTGCATCAAAGTTAAGGTTTTCTTTCAGTCGAAAACCCGCATGTCTTTCAAGATACGTCTTCGAATGTTTCCTTATAGGGTTCAAAATGAATCCTTGATGAATTTTTCGAAAAACGCATTCTTGACTTTCGGCCACTCCGGCTGCTGCCATACGTTATGTCCGGCTTCAGGGTAGCACACCCATGATTTCTCGGTCTTGATATGATTGTATCCGGCAAAATTCGTATGCGGAGGACATGTGACATCCTGGAGACCTATGGCCATGATGACAGGGCACTGGATTCTGTCCGTGAAATTCTTCACGTCAAAATAGCTGAGCACCTTGTAGAGTTCTTCTTCCGGCATGCCCTTTTCGGCTGCCGCCTTAAGGATAGGCTCCGCAGGCCAATGTGCCAGGGCGAAATAGTCCTTATAGTCGTTAAGGAAAGGTGCAGAAGGAGCGATAGCCTTGATCCTGTGGTCAAGAGAAGCCGCCACGAGCGTCAGGGCGCCTCCCTGGCTTTCTCCGTTCGCATACACATGCGAGAGGTCCGTCTCAGGAAGGGAGCATATGAAGTCGACAGCCCTCACGGCATCCGCAAAGGCTCCTCTATAATAATATGTATCCTTGTTCTCGAGGCCGCGTACGCACCAGTCACCTTCCTCCCCGGGCTTTCGGTTGAAGGCCTGATTGCGGATGCAGAGCTGGAACTCGATCATTTCCGGATTGTGGGAAGGATTAGGATAATATACGTCGCTGCCGTATCCCATGTAGGAAATCATGGCAGGGTATTTTCCCTCTGCCACAGGCACATAGAGAAGCCCGCTGATAGTCTCGTTTCCGAAAGACTTCATATCGACACGATATGCCTTGCGGACATCATTCGAATGCTCCTTAAGAAGCGTATACTCCGGCTTCATGTCCACAGCGGCAAGCTGGGCAAGGGTATTTTCCCAGAAAGCGTCGAAATCTGGCTGCTTGTCCTGGTCAGACACGATCTGTTCAGGATTGAAACCGAGGTTCGTGCGGTCAACCTCAACCTTCGTTCCGTCATTGAGAACCACGCTGAGAACAGCCTGATAGAAGCCCGGCTCAAGGTCAAGACTGAACTTCGAAGCCCTCTTCAGGGAGATGACCGGCTCACCGAAATCGGTACATACATCGAGGACGAGGTCGTCGGTATCATATCCGTCCGCTTTCATTCCCACCTCAACAGCATGAGGACCCTTTCCTGTGAATATGCCTGATGTCTTGTCAAGAACGAACCACGCCTTCGGAAGAAGAGCCTTCCCGACAGCCTGAGCTGCCTCCTTGATGATGCCTGTAGTCGTTACATCACAGGCATAAACTGAATTGAGACCCTGCTGTTCCTGTGCCGGATCACCGCAGTAATCGTCGCCCGGCTGCCAGTAGATATTGGTCTCGGACTGACCTGCAAGGCCGCCCCAGCCCCAGAAATTGAGACCTGCGAACAGGCCGCCTTCCTTTGCTGACTCCACTATGCGGTTGAAGACATGCTTGTAATAAGCGTCACGTGCAGTGGTAGGAGAACCCTGCGCAAACTGGAAGTCGTCGCGAGGGAAGCCGAACTCCTCCATAACCACAGGCTTGCCGTACTTTGCAGCAACAGCAAGATGCTCGTCGATGTATTCGTCGGTATTCTTTATCGCTATAGGAAGATTTGTCTTGAGGGTCTTTTCACGCACCCAGCTCCAGTTGTACGGCCAGATATGGATGTTCATGTAGTCGATGTCAGGACATGAATGGATCTTTTCGAAAAGCTCCATGTCGCCTTCGCATCCCCACTTGCCTTCGCTTCCCGAAGACACCATATGGTTAGGGTCGAGAGACTTTATGAGGGCAGCTGTAGTCCACATGTAGTCTACGAATGCTGCCTGACCGAGAGAATCGGCCCTGAAACAGCGCGGCTCGTTGCCGATCTGCCATGAGAAGATGGCAGGATCGTCCTTGTAAGGCTTGCCGGTAACCGTGTTCGTACGGCTTACGACGTGTCTTACATGGTCGTAGAACATCTCCTTGGCCTTTTCATTGGTAACAAATTCAGAGACATAGTTGCAGTATGCACTGTATCCCACTTCTGCCGGGATCAGAGCCTTTCCGGCACCTGCCCACTCGAGGTACATGCCGTAACCGCCTGACCACTCCCATGAATTGTTGATATAGAGGACCGCCTTCATGTTACGCTCGGCCATCTCGGCAAGGAGATAGTCCAGACCGCGGAAGATGGTGTCATTATAGACTCCCGGCTCCTTCTGGAGGGTCGGAGAGACACGGGTAGGTATTCCGTCAGGGCCGTCGCCGCCGACAAGGACACGCAGGTTGGTCATTCCCAAGGCCTTGAGCGTGTCGAGCTCGGCCTCAAGGCGCGCGCGGTCACCGCCGGCGCCCTCGCTGCCGAGGATGGCGCCATACCAGAAGTTTGTTCCGATATAGTGTGACGGGTAATCCTCGCAAACGAACAGACCGTCTTCCACGCGGGCGAAAGAGGGCTTCTGATCCTGACATGAAGACAATGTCAAGGCAACGGCGAGGATCAGTAAAGAAATATTCCTTATAGATTTCATCTGGTCAAAGTTTCAATGATCATGTGTTAACTGTTTCTTTTCGCAGCAAGCTCCACCTGCACGCCTTCCATCTTCTTCTTGGTCAGAGGATAGAACCATACGACCAGTATGGCAAGGGCTGCAATGATTGCAGGAACGAAGCTCATGAGCATGCGGAGGCCGAGGATCGCTGTCTCTGTCTGCACTGCACCTGCAACGGTATTGTATCCGAATGCAGCAAGCATCCACATCACAGCAGAACCTCCGAACGCGCCGCCGAACTTCTGGGCCATTGAGGCAGAAGAGAAGATGAGTCCTGTCGATGCTGTGCCGTCCTTAAGCTCTGCAAAGTCCGCCACGTCGGCATACATGCTCCAGATAAGAGGGGAGATGACACCGGTGAAGACAGAGATCACGATCTGAAGGCCGAACATCGCCCAGTATCCGCCTGCAGTCGGAGGCAGGAAGAAGAAAAGGACGCTGAGGCCTACAAGAGCTGCCATAGAAAGCATGTATGTAGACTTCTTTCCGAGGTTCTTTGAAAGAGGAACCGCCAGAACCACACCGACCATGTTTGCGATCTCTCCCGCAGAAAGGAAGATACCTGCAGACACGAGGAAAGCCCACTGAGGAGCAAGTTCTACAGACTTCTGGAGATAGTCAGCGAAGAAATATGCCGCAGTCGTTCCACGCACGGTGTTGAAGAGGTTGGATGCGAGGGCAGCGCCGATAAGCAGCCACCAAGGCTTGTTCTTCAGAAGAAGCTTGAGGTCCTTTCCTACAGATACCGTAGACTCGCTCTTCACATGCTCCCTGGTCATAAGGAAGCTGAGGATGAAGAGAACGAAGCAGATAGAAGCGATGAGGATCATAGCGCTCTGCCATGCCGCAGGGTTTGTCGAGATGGATGCAAGACCGCCTTCTGCGCCTTCGACAGCGACACGTGTCTTGTCGAACATGTTGCAGAGAGGTTCCCACAGACCCAGGGCGATGAAACTTCCTGCATATGCGAAGAACATTCTGAATGAAGAAAGTACTGACTTCTCATCCGAATCCGCAGTCATCACGTTAAGGAGGGAACCGTAAGGCACGTTGATGCCGGTGTATACGGTCATCATCATGATGTATGTCACATAAGCCCAGACGGTCTTTCCGTTTTCAGGAGTAGTGAAAAGCAGGATACCGCAGACTGCGAACGGAAGGGCGAAGAACAGGAGATAAGGACGGTATTTGCCCCATCTTGTCTTGGTCCTGTCCGCAATGATACCCATCATAGGGTCTGAAACCGCGTCCCAAAGACGTGTGATGAGCATGAGCATACCTGCATCAGCCAGGCTGAGTCCGAACACGTTCGAATAGAAGAACGGAAGGAAGTACGAGAAAAGCTTCCAGAACATCGATGATGACATGTCACCGAATCCGTAGCCGATCTTTTCTGATAATTTCATTGGTTATTAGTTTTTTGTGTTTGTTATTTCAGATTCTTGTCAATCAGACGGTTGAGACGCTTCACAGACTCTCCGGTAGTCAATGCGTCCGGCTCTGTATTCATGCAGTAGTCGACGAGACGGTCTACCGTTGATGTCGCCACGTGCATGCGGGTGTCGCTCGATGCGTAATAGATGAACACTTTTCCGTCTTCGTCAGCGATCCATCCGTTCGAGAAGAGGACGTTCATCACGTCGCCGATGTACTCCTCACCCTCAGGCACCATGAAGAATCCTGCAGGATCTGCAATCACCTTTGTCGGATCCTCGAGGGATGTCATGTACATGTAGAGTACATAGCGGAGACCTGAAGCACAGCCGCGTACGCCGTGGGCAAGATGGAGCCAGCCCTTGTCGGTCTTTATCGGATGAGGACCTTCGCCATTCTTCACTTCCTTGATGGTGTGGTAGAACCTCTGGTTGATGATCTTCTCCTCGGTAACGACGGCATGCTCCATGCTGTCTACAAGGGCCCAGCCGATTCCGCCGCCGCTGCCCGCATCGATGAATCCGTCCTGCGGACGTGTATAAAGGGCATACTTGCCGTCCACGAACTCAGGGTGGAGAACGACGTTGCGCTGCTGCGACTTCGACTCGAGGTCAGGAAGGCGCTCCCAGTTCACGAGGTCCTTGGTACGTGCGATGCCGGCTGCAGCAACAGCAGAAGAAAGATCTCCAGCTGGAGCATCAGGATCCTTGCGCTCTACGCAGAATATGCCGTAGATCCATCCGTCCTCATGTGCAGTCAGACGCATGTCGTAAACGTTTGTCGCAGGCTCGCCATATTCCGGCATAGTGATCGGACGGTCCCAGAAACGGAAGTTGTCCACACCGTTCGGACTTTCAGCGACAGCAAAGAAAGACTTGCGGTCAGCACCCTCGACACGCACCACGAGAACATACTTTCCGTTCCACTTGATTGCACCGGAATTGAATGCGGCATGGATGCCGAAACGCTCCATGAGATACGGATTCGTCTCCTTGTTCATGTCATACCTCCAGAACAGAGGAGCATGGTCTCCGGTAAGGATAGGGAATCTGTAGCGCTCATAGACGCCGTTTCCCTCGATAGCTTCATTCTTTCTGGTAATGAGGGCCTCGTGCTCTGCCTTAAGCCACTCAAGTCTTTTTTCAAAAGTCATGATTATAAAATTAATTAATAAAGTTAAAGCTTTTTTTGGAGTGTACAAAATTAAATCATCGACTTGGGTCTGACAAATACATATTTGACAATTCATTATACTTTTTTAACAATTTATACACTTCTATCGCCTGAATTGCTATATTTGTAAAAACCCCGAAAACAGAAATGTCAACAACAGAAATAACATCAGCAGAGCTGCTGGCGGCACAGGCGCTGGCCTCTCAGGTAAAGAAGGAAATAACAGGCAACATCCTCCCGTACTGGATGGAACGGATGTGCTCTCCGGACGGAGGATTCTACGGACAGATCACCGGACAGGAAGAGCTGCACGCAGAAGCGCCGGTAGGAAACATAATGACAGCCAGAGTGTTATGGACATTCGCATCCGCATACAGAATCTTCGGAAATCCGGAATATCTGGCAATGGCCGAAAAGGCGAAGAAGTTCATCATAGACAGGTTCGTCGATCCTGAATACGGAGGAACGTATTGGTCTCTGAATCCGGACAGCACCCCGCTCGACACGAAGAAGCAGATCTATGCGATAGCATTCACGATATACGGACTCGCCGAACTGAATCGTGCGACCGGAGACGCACAGGCTCTGGAGTATGCAATCATGCTCTTCCGCTCGATCGAAGACCATAGCTTCGACACAGAGAAGGACGGATATTTCGAGGCCTTCACCCGCACATGGGAGAAGATAGAAGACATGCGCCTGAGCGACAAGGATGCCAATGAAAGCAAGACGATGAACACGCACCTCCATGTGCTGGAGGCATACACATGCCTCTTCCGTGTATGGAAGAACCCTCTTCTGGAAAAGCGTCTGCGCGGGCTGATCTCCATCTTCGAAGAGAAGATCCTCGGAGCCGACGGCCACCTGAAGCTCTTCTTCAACGACGACTGGCACTGCGGATACGACATATTCTCATACGGTCATGACATCGAAGCATCATGGCTCATGCATGAGGCCGCCCTCGTACTCGGCGACCCTGCCGTACTCGAGCGAATGGACGAAGTCGTGCCGCGAATCTACAAAGCCGCTATGGAAGGATTCAAGGAGAACGGAGGCATGATCTACGAAAGGTCCGGAAGCCATGTCGACGCTGACTTCCACTGGTGGGTGCAGGCAGAGACGGTCGTAGGATGCTTCAACCTCTGGGAGCATTTCGGCTCGACCGAAGGCCTTGAAAACGCCCTGATGTGCTGGGATTTCATCAAAGCGCACATAATCGACAAGAAAAACGGCGAATGGCACTGGAGTCTGCGCGCAGAGGGCACCGTGAACCGGGACGACGACAAGGCCGGCTTCTGGAAATGCCCTTACCACAACGGCCGCATGTGCATGGAGGTCATCGAACGGATGGCACAGATCGCATAATTCGCTATCTACCAATCCCTTACGCTAAATCGCCTGCTCCATACGCCGCAGGCGATTTAATGCAAATCACTAATAATCAACATTTTATACAACCACACTATGAAAAGATTCATCACATCGCTGGCGCTGTCATTCATGATGGTCTGCGCTTTTGCCCAGGGATACACAAACCCTGTCGTAACCGGATTCTGCCCCGATCCGAGCATCTGTCGGGCAGGCGATGATTACTATCTGGTGGCCAGCAGCTTCCAGTATTTTCCGGGTGTTCCGCTCTACCACAGCAAGGACCTCGTGAACTGGAAGCAGGTGGGACATGTGCTGACCCGCGACTCGCAGCTCCAGCTCGAGAATGCGAATTCGAGCCAGGGCATCTTCGCCCCTACCCTCCGCTACCATGACGGCAAGTTCTATATGATCACGACCAACATCTCAAGCCTCGGCAATTTCATCGTCACGGCGGAAGACCCGCTCGGAGAGTGGTCGGACCCGATTCCGGTGAAGATGGGCGGCATAGACCCTTCCCTCTTCTGGGACGAGGACGGCAGCTGCTGGTACACCGGCTCGACCGGCACAAGCGTGATGATAAGCAGGATAAATCCGGACACAGGAGAGATTCTTTCGAAGCCGAAAGTGGTCTGGAACGGCATGGGAGGCCGATATCCTGAAGCACCGCATATCTACAAGAAGGACGGATGGTACTATCTGATGATAGCCGAAGGCGGCACGGAATTCGCCCACAGCGAGACCATCGCCCGCAGCCGCAACATCGAAGGTCCGTACGATCCGGCACCACACAACCCGATCATGACCCACTTCACTGCCGCTGCGCAGACCAGCCCTATCCAGGGCGTGGGACATGCCGACCTCGTACAGGCCCACGACGGCTCATGGTGGCTCGTGTGCCTGGCCTTCCGCGTCAACCACGGACTCATCCACCTTCTCGGCCGCGAGACCTTCCTCGCTCCTGTCCGCTGGGACAAGAACGCATGGCCGGTGGTCAACGGAAACGGCGAGATCGCGCTCAAGATGGACGTCCCTACCCTCCCTCTCAAGCCATTCGAACCAGCGCCTGCGCGCAATGAGTTCGACGAGCCTCTCGGACCTGAATGGTCATGGCTGCGCAATCCTGTAAAGGAACGCTACAGCATCGAGGGCGGCAGGCTGCGCATGTGGGGATCGGCTGAGGGCCTCAACGAGAGAAGGGTGTCTCCGTCGTTCGTCGGTTTCCGCCAGAAGGAGTTCGATTTCCTGGCAGAGACATGCGTGCAGCTCGTCAACGCACGCTCGGGAGACAAGGCCGGAATGACCGTCTATATGGACTACAACGGACATTATGACGTATATGTCGAGAAGAAGGGAGGAAAGCTGGTGGTCGGAACGAACTATACCTTCGGTCCTGTTAACCATGTCGAGGAAATCCCTGTGAATGCTTCGAAGGTATGGCTCCGTCTGACAGGAAACCGCATGCAGTATCATCTCTGGTACTCTACCGACGGCAAGAACTTCAAGGAAACCGGCGTAGCTGACGCGAGGTTCATCAGTACAGAAACTCTCGGCAACTTCACCGGCATCATGCTGGGCCTCTGGGCCCAGTCCCCTTCGCAGAAGGGATATGCCGATTTCGATTATTTCGAATACCGCTAAAAATCAGCGGCTCGTGATGGAGAGCGACATGCCACCCCCGGCTAGGGGGATATCCTCGAAGAGGAAGGGGGTCGCCGTAATCACGAGCCGCTGATTTTTTTGTGTGTTCTACATAGAAGAGGCGGCAGCTTTGGCGATCAGGGTTTCGACCTCCTTACGGTCCATGGTACAGTCTATGCAGATGAACTGGACATCATTGCCGGAACGGCACAGGAAGACAAAATTTTCAATGGTCTTGTCATTTCCGACAGTGTATATGTTCACATTATCCCCGTCATCCTTTACCTCCATCAGCAGTTCATAGCGTCCTTTGCTGATCATTACCTTGACATCCTCGGCAAGGCTGCTTCCCTGCTGGGATCCGCTCATGTCCAGCATATAGAACCCGCTGAACGAACGGATCAGCGGCGCCAGATCCATGTTCTCCCCTTCCGCCACCTCGACGTTCAGCTCGGGAATCTTTCCTATGAGCTTGAACATTGCCGGTGAGATGTAGACTGCAGACACACCCTGCGAGTCAGAATACTTGTTGTAGATGTTTCTTCCTTCCTGTGCGTACGCTCCGACTGCCGCCAGGAGGGCAAATGCTATTAAAATTATCTTTTTCATATTCCTGTTATTCTGAAAAGACCGAAGAGGTCCTGTCAATTATTTCTTCTGTTTTTTCCGCCATGGCGAGGCCTTTATGAATTTCGCCCGACATTATTGCAAAGGCTTTTTCAAGTTCTGCATATGCAAGATACGGGTCTGTGAAGGTGTCTTCAGGCTCATCCTGTCGGCCTGACAGGCCCAGTCCGGCTCCGACAAGAAGAGCAGCTGCCGCCGCGGCAGAGAGAACTCTCACCATCCTGACACGGCCACCCTTACGGGACTCATCCTCCGTCAGCCGTTCCAGGACTTCCAGACCGTCCTCCAGACGGGATGCGAAAGCGTCCGGCACAGAGATGTTTTCGTCCATGGATGCAGCTTCCAGCTGCTCCAGAGACATCTTTTCTATATCCTTTGATGATTTCATATCCTTAACTTTTGCCTGAGGGTTTTTCTTGCCGTGCTTACCAGGACCCTTACATGTACCTGTGAAAGGCCGGTCCGTCTTGATATTTCCTTGTATTCCAGTCCGTCCAGGACCATCAGTTTCATCACTTCCGCCTGCCTGTCGGGCAGCTTGTCCATCTCCTCCAGCACCTTGGTCAGAAGGTCCTTTGCTGCAAGGCTGCTTTCCGGAGGAGGATCATCGGCAGGAATCCCAACATCCGGGAACTCATGCCTCCTTATCTCGCGACGCCGTATCCTGTCCAGACAGATGTTCTTCAGAAGGGCCATCCCATATGCCGCCGGATTCCTTACCTCATCGAGTCCGCTGCGGCCGGTCCAGAGCTTGAGATACAGCTCCTGCACGGCATCCTCCGCATCCTGCTGCGACTCCAGCATATAGAAAGCGGCGCGGTAGAACCTCTCAGCATACGGCATCCATATGTCCCTGAACCCTGTCATCCTACATTTCCATTTCCACGATATCCGCTATCTTGTCTGCGCTGATGCTGCCGAAAAGGCATATCAGGGTACATTCTTCAGGGATGAACACTATCAGATCATCGATCCTTTCGCCATCCGACGCAGCTGTGCCGTAGACATTGACGGTCTCGCCGTCCTCCTTGACTTCAATGATCTTCTCCGCATGCTTCAGAATCCCGGCAGCCTTCCTGCTGAAAGAGTCCTTCCGGTCCTGCTCTGCCGCCATGTAATCCACAACGATGATCTTCCTGAGTCCGTCAATAACCTCCAGAGCCATCCTGTCCTCCTCGTTTTCGGCGCTGGCCTTGGCTATCATCTTTACAAGTCCGAGACCAAGTCCGCCGACGGAGACCACATCAAAACCCTGGTAAAGATTATACTCCCTCACCAGGCTGGCCATATCGCCGGAATTGACCTTCCTGCCTGCGGCTTTTGACTCCGGGGATCCTATCCCGGCCGCAAAAGCCGCAAGCAGCACTATTGCAATAAATCTTTTCATGTCAGTTTTCATTAAATCCGTTTAACATTCTTTCGAGCGCTCACCATTAAAGACGCACCAGCTTGGATTTTGTTAACGACAAATTTAAAAAACTTTGACTGTTTTCTCTCTTCAATGTCATGCTGAACGAAGTGAAGCAGTTTTTTTACACAGTTCTTAATATCCTTTCAGCAAAAACACCTGTGACAGTTCTGAGGTAATTACTGCTACAGGTGTTGCTATAATAATGGTATTTGTAGGTCTTTGAAGACACCTGTGACAGTTTCTAACGGTTTTCTGACACAGATGTTGAGCGAGCATCTAACTCTCCTTGCTCCGGTTCCTGATTCTTGGTAAGACATTCTTTGCCGAAGTCATCAATCGAAGCCGGAATACATATTCCAGTAAATCGGCTCAGCATGAAATCCTGCAACTTCACAGAACCAGTTCGCTATTTCTACAGGATTATAAGGAGAATCAGGCATACACATGAAGCGTACAGTCTTTGGATATTCAGTCACATAGTTCAGCACAGCATTGAAATCTTCAGCATACTGAATAACTTTATTCAACATATCCTCCTGATGTTCATCATCCAGAACAACCGAAAATCCACCATCAGGAAAGAACTTACCCTCGAACTTACTTTCAGGATCATAGAATTTAGATGCCGGTTCTTTGTGACGATCATAGATCTTACATGAATAGAAAACCTCCGGCAGATCAAGTATCTCTTTTGGTCCCTTGATCCATGCAACCATATAATTACGCCACAACTCCGGAAGTTCGGTCACTGTATTCGAGATGCTTCCTGTATGTTCCTGAAGGTGGACATACCCGTTCGCATCGATATAATTCAAGACAGACTCAGCATCATCCGCCTTGAATGCTATCATGTACTCATCTTCGCATGGAGTAAGATACACCTTCCCATTGGAATCACTGGCATGGAAATAATAAAAATCATCATGGAAAACATATTCCACCTCCGGATCCGGTTCTCCTGCAGGCTTGTCAGGATCCGCCTGTCCGCAGCCGACTGTCATCATTATCAGCAGAACGGGAAAAACTAACTTCTTCATAGCATATTACATTTAAACCAACGGTTTTGCAATATAGTCATTTTTTTGATTATCAATGCTTTTGCCATTAATTCAGGGAAGCGGCCTATTAATAAGTTTAAAAGTTCACCGAAATCTAGGTTTCACTAGCAGGTCACTTCCCTTTCAATATGACACCCCTCACGGACCCGCGGATCTGTGAGGGTTGTCACATATGTTGTTGAGTTACTTTACAGCAATGTAGTCGAGGTGATGTAGTCGAGGACCTTTACAAGGTCGTCAACGTCTGACCATTTGATCTTTTCTGCTTTCAGGAACTTTGAGAAGGCCTTCTTGTCGACGCCTTCGAGATCTGACACGCTCTTCTTGTTCGCCGGGATCAGATTGTTTCCGATCACGATATACAGATCCGTCAGAACCGGAAGCCTCTCGCCGCCGCTCCTCATTCCAAGAAGATCCTTGTAGACATCAGTCATAAGGTAGCCGTTGTACTGGTTGAGGGCATTCTCGTTGTAGAGGTAAGACTTTGTAGTGGTGCTGGTCAGCGTCGAACTTCCGTATGCGCCGTCATCCTTGATGACAGACGAGAAGTTTGCCTTGGTCTCCTGCACGATGCAGCCGCCTTCCGCCTGTGCCATGATCTTCAGCATCTTGCCGGCCACAAAGCGGAACGAATCCTCACCGATGTTGACGCCGGTCACACCCCATGTGTCGACCTCCCTGATCTTGCCGCCCTTGGCGACATAATGCAAGGCGCTCAAGCTGAGATGGACATTGTACAGAGCCTTTTCAGGCTTCCTGTTGGTACGGATCAGTTCACCTTCCTTGAACTCAGGATAGAGATAAGGCCAGGTGGTCGTCGGTTCTTCATTCTGCGCAAATGCAGACATGGCCAGCAGCATGCCGACACAAAGGAAAAGCAGCTTCTTCATGATATTTACTCTTTACGTTCAGCCTTTGACTCGAGGAAAAGCTCATCCATCTGCTCCTGGTCGATGTATGATGGAGAGTCGATCATCACGTCGCGGCCCTGGTTGTTCTTAGGGAATGCGATGTAGTCACGGATGGTCTCCTGACCTCCGAAGAGAGAGCACACGCGGTCGAATCCGAATGCGAGTCCACCATGTGGCGGAGCACCGAACTTGAAGGCGTTGATGATGAATCCGAACTTGTATTCAGCGTCCTCCTTGCTGATGCCGAGGACTTCGAACATACGCTCCTGCATTGCCGCTTCATGGATACGGATCGATCCGCCGCCAAGCTCAGTGCCGTTGAGGACGAAGTCGTATGCATTTGCACATACCTTCTCGAGGTCTTCCTTCCTGTCGCTGTAGAAGAGTTCGAGATGCTCCGGCTTAGGTGCGGTGAACGGATGGTGCATAGCGTAGAAACGCTGGGTCTCGTCGTCCCACTCCACGAGAGGGAAATCAACGACCCAGAGAGGTGCGAAGTTGAACGGATCGCGGAGTCCGAGACGGTTACCCATCTCGATACGGAGCACTCCGAGCATGGTCTGGGTCTTTCTCTTTGCGCCGCAGAGGACGAGCATCATGTCGCCCTTCTTCGCGCCGAGGCGGTCTGCAACGGCCTGAAGCTGCTCTGGAGTATAGAACTTGTCGATCGAAGACTTGATCGTCCCGTCTTCATTGAGCTTGATGTATACAAGGCCTTTGGCGCCTACCTGAGGCCTCTTCACCCACTCTGTGAGCTCGTCGATCTGCTTGCGGGTATATCCTGCAGTGCCTTCCACATTGATCGCACCGATATAGTCTACTCCGTCGAATACAGAGAATCCGTAGCCCTTCACGAGGTCTGTGATCTCATGGATCTTCATGTCGAAACGGATGTCCGGCTTGTCGCTTCCGTAGAAGTCCATGGCGTCGTACCAGCTCATGCGAGGGATACGCTCGGCGATCTCTACATTGAGGACGTTCTTGAAGAGGGTCCTCATCATGCCTTCGAATGTGTTCAGAACATCTTCCTGCTCCACGAACGACATTTCGCAGTCGATCTGGGTGAATTCAGGCTGGCGGTCTGCGCGGAGGTCCTCGTCACGGAAGCAGCGCACGATCTGGAAGTAACGGTCGTAGCCGGCCACCATCAGAAGCTGCTTGAAGGTCTGAGGAGACTGCGGGAGGGCGTAGAACTGGCCCGGGTTCATGCGTGAAGGAACCACGAAGTCACGCGCTCCTTCCGGAGTCGACTTGATCAGATATGGGGTCTCGATCTCAAGGAATCCCTGTGCATCGAGGTAGTTGCGGACTTCATGAGCCACCTGGTGGCGGAGCTTGAGGGCCCTCTGGAGAGGGTTTCTGCGGAGGTCGAGGTAACGGTATTTCGCACGGAGTTCCTCTCCGCCGTCGCTCTCGTCTTCGATTGTGAACGGAGGTGTATTAGCCTTGTTGAGGACCTTTATCTCGCTGAGGCTGATCTCGATGTCTCCTGTAGGCATCTTAGGGTTCTTGCTCTGGCGCTCGATGACCTGTCCTGTAACCTGGAGCACCCACTCGCGTCCGAGGCTTGATGCCGTGTCCTGGAGTTCCTGTGCAGCATGGGCGTCAACTACAAGCTGGGTGATGCCGTAGCGGTCGCGAAGGTCCACGAAGGTCATTCCTCCGAGCTTTCTGCTCTTCTGTACCCATCCGGCCAGGGTCACTGTCTGGCCTGCATTTTCGATGCGGAGTTCTCCGCAGGTGTGTGTTCTGTACATATGTGTCTGGTATTTATTATTCCTGTCTGTCCTGTCGGACTGGCTGATGGATGGAATTGACATTTTGCCACCCCCGGCTAGGGGGAGGGGCCCACGAAGTGGGAGGGGGTCAATGGAATCCACAGCCAGTCCGACAGATTCCTGTTAAAAACTGACAAAAATAATATTTTTTAACGGTTAAAAGCACAAAAACATACCCCTTTTGTTCTTTTATCCTGATATTTAGGCTTCTAAAGGACAAAACAAGGCCTTTTTGTACTTTTGACTGGATATTTTGAGGTCTAAAGAACAAATCGGGCCATTTTTGTGCTTTTGAAAGGGAATTCAGCGGAAAGCAATTATATTTGCGTAAATTTTTAAAGCTGATATGGAAGTTAGAGCGAAGAAGGCCCTTGGCCAGCATTTCTTGACAGACCTGTCGATTGCGCAGCGTATCGCCGATGCGCTCATAGTACCTTGTCCGGGATCGGAAAAGCAGCACGATGCGTCAAAACCTATGCCTGCGCTTGAAGTCGGACCGGGAATGGGCGTGCTGACACAGTATGTGCTCCAGAGACCGGAGGTGGATCTGCGCATGGTAGAGATTGATACTGAATCTGTTGACTACCTTCTCGTGCATTTCCCGCAGGTAAACGGAAAGCTTATCGAGGCGGACTTCCTGAAGCTGAAGCTTGAGAGGTTCTTCCCGGGAGAATTCTGCGTAATCGGAAACTTCCCGTACAACATCTCTTCGCAGATATTCTTCAAGATCCTTGACTACAAGGAGCAGGTTCCGCAGGTTGTCTGCATGATCCAGAAGGAAGTGGCAGAACGTATTGCAGAAAAGCCCGGAACCAAGACATATGGAATACTTTCCGTCCTGCTCCAGGCATGGTATGACATAGAATATCTCTTTACCGTAGGCGAAGGCGCATTCAACCCTCCTCCGAAGGTCAAGTCGGCTGTGATCAGACTTGTGCGCAACCAGCGTACCGAACTTGGCTGCGACGAGGCCCTTTTCAAGACCGTGGTGAAGACCGGATTCAACCAGCGCCGCAAGACCCTGCGCAACTCGCTGAAACCCCTTGTCCGGGCAAAGGCGGACCGCGAAGGATGGTCAGAGGAGCAGCTAGCCGAATTCACATCCGACCCCGTCTTCGACCTTCGTCCCGAGCGCCTCAGCGTCGAGGACTTCATCTCGCTTACACTGAAACTGGCTTAGAGTTCGTATCGGCCCAGAATCTCACGTGCAACGGTCTTTCTTAAGGTACCGTCTGAATCATCTCCGTCATAGTCCCAGTACATAGCTCCCCTGAGGCCGTTTGCCTTGATATACCCGCACTTTATCTTCAGAGAGCGAGGATTGTCATATCCGACAATAAGGGTTCCGTCCGTGTCTTCAATATACGGCACCTGAGCTTTTTCATCCCAGATTTCGTACGCTTCAATATCCTTCTTTATATCCTTGAAGTCATTGAAATCCGCATAGCGGCCACTTCCGCGGCCGTAGAACGGCATGCCCAGCACAAGTTTGTGCGCCGGCACGCCTGCGGCCATATGTGCCCTGGCCGCCTTGTCGGATGTCATTCCTCCGCTGATTTCCGACTCATACAGAGCGCTGTGGTGCTTCGGTGCAGTGGCCATGTCGTAAGCCATTATGTTCACGAAATCAACATACGGCTCAACAGCCGTGAAGTCAACATATTCGGCAGAAGCGGCGCTGGCAAAGGTAAGGAGCAGTCCGTCCCCCAGAACCTGACGAAGATCCTTCATCAGCATTGTGAAATTACCCGTATCTTCCGGAGAATATGAGATCCCGGCAGCGGAACTGGTAGGGTATTCCCAGTCGATGTCGATTCCGTCAAGCCCGAATTCCTTGACCACCCTCAGGCAGTCGTCGGCAAAGGATCTGCGCAGCTTCCTGTCCATGGCCATCTCGCTGAACCTGCCGCTGCCCCATCCTCCGACGGAGAGCATGACCTTCAGGTCTGGATTCACCTTTTTCAAGGCCACCATGTCCTTGAGCCTCTGCGGGTTATCTACCCTTACGCCGTCAAATGTGGCATTGACATGCCCGAAGGCATAATTGATATGCGTCGTGCAGAAAGGATCTGGAATCACATCGCTCCATGAAGTCACATAAGCTACGACAACGCTGTCTTTTTCCGCGACCTCAGACGGTGAAGCGCAGGCGCAGAAAGCCAGCATCATAAGACAAAAAACAACTCTTCTCATAGTATCGTCAATCAGTTCCGATAAAGTTAATCATTTATTGCTTATCTTTGACGTTCAACAAAGAAAAATCGTATCATGAAGGTAATGCTTGTAAACGGAAGCCCCCACAAGGAGGGATGCACATACACCGCTCTGACAGAGGTGGAGAAGGAACTTAATGCCGCAGGAATCGAAACGGAAATCTTCTGGCTTGGAACCAAGCCGATTTCCGGCTGCCTGGGATGCGGCGCATGCTGCAGAAGAGGTCCGGAGGGTGAAAAGCCAAGCGGACTCTGCGTGATCGACGACATAGTCAACGAATTCATCGCTAAGGCAAAGGAAGCCGACGGATTCATCTTCGGCAGCCCGGTACATTACGCAGCCCTTTCAGGAGCATTGACATCGTTCATGGACCGTGCATTCTATGGCAAGGGAGCCATCTACCGTTACAAGCCGGCTGCGGGCATCGTAAGCGCCCGCAGAGGCGGCACGACGGCCGCTTTCGACCAGATCAACAAGTATTTCACGATCTCGTCAATGCCTGTCGTATCTTCAAAATACTGGAACATGGTGCACGGCAGCACCCCTGACCAGGTGCGTCAGGACGAGGAAGGCATGCAGGTCATGCGCGAACTCGGCCGCAACATGGCCTGGCTTCTCAAATGCATCGAAGCAGGCCGCGCCGCCGGCATCCCAGACCCTGTCAAGGAAAAGCCCGTCATGACCAATTTCATAAGATAGCTATCTGATAAGTCTGACGGTTATGGTTCTTTCGTAGGCCTGGGGGTAGACTCTGTATGAGTTGAAGATACCTCGTGCGGTACAGCCTACGCCGGAAGTCGCATAGTCGAGGTTGAAGGTTATGTCTTCAGTCCTGCGGAGCTGGTAGGTGTAGACTGCCTTCGTCAGATTCTCTGTGGTATAGTTGTAGGCATTGAAGTTGAAAGGCTGGTCGACGGAGAATTCCACTCCCCTGCCTTCGGCATCTGTCATCCTGACCCATCTGTTGTCCGTCCTCAGGCCGTAGTCCTGCGGTATGAGATATGGCTCGTACATGTCATCGACAGTGGTCTTCCATATGCCGAGACGGTATCCGCTCTTGCGGTCCGGATAGTTCGCCTGCGGGCCTCTTCCGTGCCATTCGACATTGCTTAGACCGCCGGCCAGACCGAATGTGACTCCCATGCGCGGAAGCCATGCCGGCATGGCGCCCTGCGGCTTTATGATATGGCGGATGGTCAGCGTGCCGTCGCCGTATACGATGTACCTCCATGTGCTTTCGAATCCGTCGAAGGCCATTCCGCTGATATACTGGTCGAGCTGTCGGGTTTCTCCATGCCCTCCGTCGAGAAGCACGAGCTCACGCACGTCTACAGCTGCTCCGCCTTCGAATTCCCGGACATTCACAGAGGCCACGGCATGACCCAGATTGTCAAGTCCTGCGGAATAATAATGCGCGGCGAGGACATTCGAATGTCCGATGCCGCCGTATCCTGATGCATTTATGGAACCTCCGCTGTAGGCGTTCCAGCCGTCGACCTCATTGGCAAGCGGTGCTCTCCACACATTCAGCGTCACAGGGCTGGTGAGGATCTCGCGGCCTTCCGATATGATGGAGACAAGCTCTCCAGTAGCCTTGTCAAAAGAATATGAGAATCCGTTTCCTGCCAGAACAACCTTTCCATCAGTTTCCTTGACAGCCACTTCCCCTCCTGCACGGCGAGCCTTTTCCGCCGGCACGTTCCAGTCCTTGAGTTCGAACTGTTCCCATGAAACCTCATGTCCGGCCTTCGCCCAGACCTCGTCTTTCTTGAGGACAGAGCTCACTTCCAGCCTGTATTCCTTGCCTGGAACTACGTCTGGCTTCGAATAAGGAATCCTTACCACAGTGCGTGACAAAGGAGCGACGTCAAGAGTCATTTCTCCTGATGCAACTATCTCATTATCAGCTGTCAGCTTCCATTCAGTCTTATAGAAGTCGGCGTTTATGAAATGATTCCTGTTCCATACTTCGACCATCCCGTTCTCCGGATCGAGAAGGCTGAATGAAAGAGGCTGCACGCTCTTCTTCATCTGCCACATCTCCGGCTGCGGGGTCCTGTCCGGCCATATGCTGCCGTAAGTTCTCGCACCCACTCCATAAGACCAGAACGTACCTTCACCGCCCTCTTCCTCGAAATCCAGCCAAAGGGCTGCGTCTTCGGCATTGAATCCGTCTGCAGGCGTAACTGCCGCATCAAATATGCCGACATTATCTATTATCGCATCGCAGGTATAGATGGTCTCCTGTCCGCATCTTTCCTCATCCCTGCCGATGCAGAGCGAAAGCGGAAGATTGCGTATACGGCCTCTTGCCGACCTGCTGCCTGCCTCCTCGCCGTCGATGTAGACAGTCATCTTTGCGCCGTCATAGACAGCTGTTACATTGTGCCACCTGTCCTGCCAGTCTGAAGGAAGGGCAACGCTCAGAAGTTCTCTGCGGCCTGTATCGATATAGAATTCAAGCTTGTCATTGCCGTTCTGCCTGAGGCCGTACTGATTGCTGCCTTTATTGATCATGTATCCCCCGCTTGCATTGTAGCTGCGCGGGAATATGTCAAGCGTCAGGGTAAGCCTGTCGCCCGATATCTCGACATTGTCCGCATTATAGACCTGCACCCACTGGTCCTGCTTATTGAAATCTATCGCCTTTCCAGAAGGTCCTGACACGAGTTTTGCACGTCCCATGATGTTTGCCGGAGTATCGTATGGTGACTTGTCTTTCAATGTACGGACCGGCTGGTATATTCCGACGCTCACGAAATCCCAGAGCGCACCGCCCATAAGACTAGGATGGTCATATATCTCGTTCCAGAAGTCATCCATTCCTCCGCCACCGTTTCCTGCCACAGAAAGATATTCATCCATGAATGAAGGACGCTTGTCCTGAGGATTGAACCCATAACGGAATTCATGCTCTATAGGAGACGGATAGCGAGGTCCGATGATGTCCTCAGCCGGATGGACGGCAGCATTGCCGCCATACATCCAGAATCGTGTAGGATCATGCTTCTTACCTTCCTTCACGACTTCATTGATAAGAAAGCCTTCTCCGCTCTCGTTTCCCGCACTCCAGAAAAGCACGCAGGCATGGTTCCTGTCGCGCAGCACCATCCTTCTGACCCTTTCCCTGTACATTTCCCTAAATCCAGGCAAAGAACTCACATATTCTGTAGAATGTGCCTCGTCTCCTGTCTCGTCGATGACATAAAGACCGTACTCGTCAGCCAGTTCCAGATAGCGGTTTACAGGAGGATAATGAGAAGTCCTTACTCCATTGAATCCGAACTGCTTGAGGATCTCCATGTCGCGTCTGATGACCTCTTCCGTGATTACATGTCCTGTCGACGGATGCTGCATGTGAGAACACTGGGCGTTTACCTTCAGCGCCACTCCATTGAGATGGAAGACTCCGTCGATGATCTCGGTCTTCTTGAAGCCGATGCGTATGGTGACCCGGTCCACGACATTGCCCGTAGCATCGGAAAGAACCAAGGTCATGTCATACAGATCCGGAGTCTCTGACGTCCATTTGTCCGGAGACTTCACAAGAGAATGAAGCTTTACCGTATGCCTTCCGCCCTGCCTCAAGGTGAACGGACCGCCGGTCATGGCCGCGGCCTTACGGCCGTTACGGCTGACCTCGGCGCTCAATTTATAGCTTTCAGAAGCAGGATTATAGCCGCGTACATCCACGGTTATGTCAAGTTCCGAGTCCGTATAGCTCTTGTCGAAGTCTGTGATGACCTGCCAATCGAAGATGCGCGCCTGCGGAGTTGCGAATACCCAGACATCATCAAAAATACCGGCGAGCCTCCAATAGTCCTGAGTCTCAAGATAATAGCCGTCACTGTATTTCAAGACAAGGACAGAGAGGGAATTCTTTCCTGTCTTGACAAAATCAGTGATATCATACTCTGCCGGTTCCTGAGCGCCTTCGTTATAACCAACCTGCTGTCCGTTGACCCAGATGAATGACGCTGAAGCCACCTTTTCCAGGCGCAGGAAGATCCTGTCCCCCTTCCATGATGAAGGTATCGTAAAGCTGGTCCTGTAGGCACCTGTAGGATTGAATTCCGGAGTATACGGCACCTCGACAGCGAAAGGATCCCTGCTGACTCCCGACAGCTGATATCTGGCCCATCTTTTCTCCATTTCACTTGCCGGCAAACGTCCGTCAACGACCTTCTCCAGAGAGTCACGCATCGTAGAAGGCAGCGTGTTCGGGAAAGGAGTCGTCATGTTTCGGAAAAGAGGCTCTCCGAAACCCTGCATCTCCCAGTTTGAAGGCACGGGAATATTGTCCCATTTCCTGTCATTGAAACCCGGTCTGAAGAAGTCAGAAGGAATCTCGTCAGGCGACTCGGCATATCTGAATTTCCAGTTACCGTTCAATGAGATGCTCTTTTCAGGGATGTGATAAGACCTGCTGTCTTCCTGATTGAGTTCGAAAACCGAAAGGTTCTCAATATAATAAGGAATGTCCTCAAGGAAAGGCTTGTCCTGAGCTGACAAAGCGACTGCCGACAGCAACAGAACCAGGATAATCACGCGATTTTTCATATCTTCCGTTTTAGTGTCATGCAAATATAAGCATTAGCGGTGTCATTTCATGGCACAGGGTGCAATTTAATCACCTGAAAGTCGGGATTTGTTCACATAAAGATCCGATGCCGCAATATGGAGAGTGACATGCCACCCGACGAATTTCATCAGATAAATCTTATCTTGAAACAGGAGCGCAGAAGGTCGATGCCGGAAGATCGTCACCGTTTACAAGATTTGCACGTGTAAAAGGTTGCCAAGCGTATCTCACATACCTTGGTGACCTTATTTCTGATGTAAGTACAACCTTTCCGTCTCTGATGACTGCCTCTGCTGGGACGAATTTCTCATCTTCGGATGCCATTTCAAAACATCTGATGTCCTGCGCGTCAGATGTCTTCAATCCGTCCGCAAAATCAAAAGAAAGAACCGTTTCCTCACCGTTCCATACTGCCTCTTTCAGAACCGGACCGCAAGGGACGATGTCTGTTCCATAGTCATGATGCAGGGCAAGACGGGCAAGCCTCTCACCGACAGGTCTCTTCTGACGAGGATGGATATCCAGAGAGTCTCCCAGGTCGCTTGAAACGGCCATTTCACAGTGCGGGATCATTTCCGCCAGTTTTCTCTGACTGTCTCTGAACGCTGGCCAGGACGGTCTGTCCAGACTTGAAAGTTGCACGAAATGGAACGGCATGTCCGGATTGTTCCAATTATCTCTCCAACTGTCCACAAGCAGGCCGAAGAGCCTCTCATGCATAGGTATGTCGTAGTCATTGGACTCTCCCTGATACCAGATTACACCTTTGACAGGGAAATCTCCCATAGGAGCGATTACCGACTCGAAGAGATAGCATGGTTCGAAAGGATGTCTAGTGGCTCCGGTCTCCGGATATCCCAGATTCACCATACCCATTTCCCTGCACCACTGGTTGAGAAGCCCGTTGTCAAACCAGTCGTCAAGTATTTCAGGATACCCTGCTTCCAGTGCAGTCCTCTCTATCCAAGCCTCCGCAGGAGACCCTCCTATCGCATTACAGATCAAACCGACAGGAACATCCAGACTGTCACGGAGCATCTTTCCAAAATGGTAGCCCACAGCCGAGAAATCCCTCATATTTTCCCCGTCACAAGCCTGCCATGAAGTCGGGTGATAGAAATCCAGAGCCTGGGTCGCAGCAATTCCTTCATCCGGCCATCTCTCATTGTTTACATAGAGCCTTGGCTTCATGTTGTAAAGGCGGAGATCCGGATCTGCCGGAGTCTCCCCTATGTCAACACCCTCAAAAACCCGGAAAAACATATTCGACTGACCTGAGCATACCCACACATCACCTGCCGCCACATCTTCATAAACCAACGTCTCATCCTTGCACTTGATGGTAAGAGTAAGTCCGGTTGCAGCCTTCAACGGAGAGATCTTCACTTCCCATATTCCGTCTTGTGACGCTTTCGCCTTTCTCCTTATGGTACGGAAAGGACCTTCCAGTTCAAGAGTCACTTTCTTGCCGGCAGAAGCCTTTCCATTGATGACCAACGGCACATCCCTTTGAAGAACCATACCGTCGGAATACATGTGTGACATCACCAGATGACAATCCTCTTTACATGCCCCCGCCATAAGCAGAAACATTGCCATGACTATAAAACGATTCATTATCCGCTATTTTGTACGCTCGATTATTTCCAGACACATGCGGCTGTTATGATAAGGACATTTCCAGAAGCCGGCCTTGTCTTCATCACGGTTTATAGTGCCGTCCGCACGGACACTCCATACCCATTCTCCGTTCTCACGGTCTACGATGTTGTTCTTGATGTATTCCCAGCAATGAAGTGCATTCTCCAAGCCTTCCTGCACACCGAAATGCTCCCAAAGATTGAAATATCCTACCGCAGCCTCTGCCTGTACCCACCAATGACGGTCACCGTCAATTTCATCACCGAGTTTCTCATAGATCATTCCTCCTTCCGTCGTAAAGCCTTCTGAAGCGGCCTCAACGACAGAAGGGACTCTTGCTTCCACTCTCGCAATCATTTCCTTGTCACCAAGAACGACGGCCGCTTCATGAAGAAGCCACGAAGCCTCGATATCATGACCGTATGAGAAGATGTCGTAACTGCAGTTCCAGTCATTGTCAAAGAAAAGTTTCAGATGACCGTTGCTGTCAAGTATATATTTGTCGAATATATTGATCAGTCCGCGAAGACGTGTCTCAAGCAATGGGTCTTTCCATACACGATACAGACATGTATATGCTTCGATCACATGCAGATGAGTGTTCATGGTCTTGCTTTCATTCGCGTCCTTGTCACTCAGACGCATGTCTTCGATCTGTTCCCAGGAACGGGTGAAGGCCTCGAAATATCCGTCCTTTTCCTTGTCGAAACTATGGTCTTCAATCGAATGGAACAGTCTGACTGCATATTCCAGAGCCTCGGCATCTCCTGTCGCCCTGTTCAGTTCCGACAGTCCATAGATGGCAAAGGCGATGGCATAAATCTGTTTCTTTGTATCAAGAGGCCTGTACTCCGCATCAAGTGCCCAATATGTACCTCCGAACTCCGCATCATAGAATTTATTGATTATAAGATTCTTCGCCCTGAGGGCAACCTTCAGGTATTCGGGATTTCCGAGGACTCTGTACGCAGAAGCGAAAGTCCATAGGATGCGGGCAGTCATGATTCCTCCGACAGGGGCTGAGGGGTCGAGTATGTCATGCCCGTCAATACGTCCATAAAAACCTTCACCTGACGCATGAGACATATTATTGATCCAATAAGGGAGAATATTTTCTACCAGTTCCTTTTTCATTCCGGAAGCAAGAGCCTTGGATGCAAGCAACTCGGCGGAAGTCTTGTTTATAGCAGTCATCGTTAAATCATTTTCTACAAATATAAAGAAAAATGAGAATAAAATGATGAGCAGAAGAACTTTAAAATCAGTATGTCAAAAAAGTATTATGAAAGAACAAATATATACTTGCAGAACATTCCTCCAACAATTAAATTTGCATAGAAAACCACTACTTTTCACAACCGATGATAAAATTAAAGACAATGGCTATGATTGCTGCAGCAATTGCTGTTTCGGCATGCGGAAACAGATCGGAAGTCCTTACACCTGCTGAATCTTTGACAAAGCGTCTGGGAGAACAGATCGGACAGGGAAAGATCATGTTCGGGCATCAGGACAGTTACCTTTACGGACACTCATGGAAGGTGGAGGAAAACGGAACGGAATTCAACAGGTCCGACATTCACGACGTCTGCGGAAAATATCCGGCATTATATGGAATGGACCTGGGAGGTATCGAACTTGATTCGCCGCTCAACATAGACAAGAACGATTTTAACCATATGAGGGCAGCCGCTGTGGCTCATCATGAAAGAGGTGGCGTCATCACATTCTCATGGCATCCGCGCAACCCTCTCACTGGCGGAGACACCTGGGACACACAGTCTGCCGAAGTCGTTGCATCCATCCTTCCAGGCGGTGAGAAGCATGAGATGTTCATGGGATGGCTTTCCAAGGCTGCCGATTATCTCGGATCGGTCAAGGACGCTGACGGAAACCTTATTCCTGTAATATTCCGTCCTTGGCATGAACACACAAGAGATTTCTTCTGGTGGGGTCAGAATCTCTGCACGACAGAGCAATATGTGGCTCTATGGAGGATGACACATGATTATATGACAAAGGAAAGGGGGCTTGACCATCTTGTATGGTCATATTCTCCTGATGCCGGCGGACTTACCGACGATAATTTCGGAGAAAAATATCCTGGCGACGACTTTGTGGACATGGTGGGAATAGACTTCTACCAGTTCACTTCAAACGAAGAATATGTCGAAAGGACCAGACATTGCCTTGCACTGACAGAGGCTTTTGCAAAGGAACACGGCAAACTTATGGCTGTAACAGAGGCAGGATGCGAGGGAGTGAAATATGAGAAATGGTGGACAGAAGTACTCTATCCTGCAATCAAGGACTTTCCGGTATCATATGTCCTTCTTTGGAGAAATGCATGCGACGAGAATATGCAGCACCATTTTTACGCTCCGTTCCCTGAGCATGAGTCTGCGGCAGACTTCAAGGAATTTGCCGCATTGGATCAGATGATTTTTTTATAAAATACTTTAAATTATATCTTTATGAATTTCGAGCAGAGACTTGCCTGGCTAAAAGCAGAGCATGAGGCTCTTATCACTAAGAAGAATGAGCCTATAGAAGGTAATGGCGTTTATGAGCGCTATACCAATCCTATCCTTACAGGAGATCACTCTCCACTCCACTGGAGATATGACCTCAACCAGGAGACCAATCCATATCTGATGGAGCGTTTCGGCATTCATGCTGCCTTCAATTCAGGTGCGATCAAATGGAATGGCAAATACATTCTTGTCGTACGCGTAGAGGGTGCCGACCGCAAGTCGTTCTTTGCTGTTGCAGAAAGTCCGAACGGTGTTGACAATTTCCGTTTCTGGGACCGCCCTATAACAATGCCTGAATACGGAGAACCTGCCACTAATGTATATGACATGCGTCTTACCGCCCATGAGGACGGCTGGATCTATGGTATCTTCTGCGTTGAGCGCAAAGATCCTGATGCTGCCCCTGGCGATCTTTCTTCTGCTGTTGCCGCTGCCGGCATAGCACGTACCAAGGATCTCGTGAACTGGGAGCGTCTTCCTGACCTCGAGTCAAAGTCACAGCAGCGTAATGTTGTCCTTCATCCGGAGTTCGTCAACGGCAAATATGCCCTCTATACACGTCCACAGGACGGATTCATTGACGCAGGAAGCGGTGGTGGAATCGGCTGGGCTCTTGTAGACAGCATGGAGAAGGCTGTGGTTACGGAAGAGACCATCATCAACCAGAGGTTCTATCACACAATCAAGGAAGTGAAGAACGGAGAGGGTCCGCACCCTATCAAGACCGACAGAGGCTGGCTCCACATGGCACACGGAGTACGTGGATGTGCGTCAGGACTCCGCTATGTCCTCTACATGTATATGACATCGCTCGAGGATCCTACCAAGGTAATCGCAGAACCAGCCGGATTCTTCATGGTGCCTGAGGGTTGGGAGTATATCGGTGACGTAATGAACGTTCTCTTCACTAACGGATGGATTGCAGACGAAGACGGCAAGGTGTTCATCTACTATGCATCAAGCGATACAAGAATGCACGTTGCCACATCGACTGTAGACCGCCTTGTGGACTACTGCATGAACACAGAGCCTGACGCTCTCACGACCGGCGAGACTGTAAAGAGACTTAACAGACTCATTGACAGGAATCTGAAATAATCTGGAATTAGAGTCAAGGCCACCTGCTCAGCAACTGAACAGGTGGCCTTGAACTTTAATATATTCATTATTCATCAGTCGAACGGATCCCCATCATGGTCCTGACTTACGACCCAGCGGAAAGCATTGACAAACAACAGATTCTGGACTGCATCCGAGTATTCCTCGTCTCCATGTCCCATGTTCAGATATATCATCCTGTAATCCGTATTGGTCCATACGACAGGCCAGTCTCCCGAATAGACCACATCCTTCAACCCAAGAGGATAGTTCTTTGCAGAAAGAGACAACAACACCTGAACCGATTCATTCTCTCGCGGAGAAGGGGTCCACTGATACCATTCGCTTGCCGGAACCACGAATTCATCCGGAAGATTCCTGGTCACGGGATGGTCCTGAGCATCCTTTTCCAATAAGACCGGCTGTGGAGGCCAGTTGTTGCACAAGAAGGTTCCGCCACCAAGAAATTTCAACAGCCAGGGCCAGTTGGTATTTCTGTCATTATATGCAGCAGCATGAAATCCTAACCAACCGCCGCCATTTTCCATATATTTTTCGAAAGCGGCTCTTTCTTCCTCTGCACCCGGCATCACATCAGGCATTATGATGATGTCGTATCCTGCCAGTCTTTCATACGGATATCCGGAAAGAGTGGTCGTCACATCCAATGAAAAGCCGTTTCCATGAGATAGTTTTCTGAAAAAGTCCACAGTCTGTTCCGCAAATTGACGATGAGCATCCTCGACATATTCCGAATAATACAGCAGAGCCTTGAAACGTACCCTGTTTCCTGCATAATCCGCATTTCTGGTTTGAGCATATCGGTCACCGAGTATCGCCTTGGCGACAGTCTTGGCAAGGACACCATCTGACGTATCACCATCATAGTCCCAATACATTGCACCCAGAAGGCCTTTTTCCTTTACATAATCGCATTTTATCTTCAAAGAACGAGGATTATCATAGCCCAGCACAAGATTGCCGTTCAAATCGCTGATGTACGGAACTTTTCCCGCATCATCCCATTTTTCGACGGTCTGTGCGTCAGTCTTTATATCCTTATAATCACAGAAACTCGAAAAATAACTTCCGCCTCTGCCATAAAACGGCATTCCCAATACAAGTTTTGAAGGAGGTATTCCTGCATCAAGATGTGCTATCACTGCTTTATCCGATGTCATCCTTCCACTGAATGCGGACTCATACAACGAACTGTGATGTCTAGGAGCCGTCGCCATATCATAAGCCATGATATTGACAAAATCCACATACGGATCTATTGACCTGAAATCAATATAGTCAGCAGATGCGGCAGATGCCAGGGTAAGAAGCATATCCGGTCCCAGTTCTGTCCTCAGATCCTTCATCAGTCTTGTAAAATTCTTGGTATCATTCTCTGATGAGGAGATATTTGCTGCAGAACTTGTAGGATACTCCCAGTCGATATCTATACCATCAAGGCCGAACTGCTCCACCGTCCTGCGGCAATCTGCAGCAAAACTTCTACGCAGCTTCTTATCTGCCGCCATTTCACTGAACCTGCCGCTTCCCCAGCCTCCGATGGAGAGCACGACCTTGAGTTCCGGATTGACCTTCTTAAGATCGACAAGCATTTTCAATCTTTCCGGATTATCGATCCGTACTCCATCGAAAGAATCACTGACATGACCGAACGCATAATTTACATGCGTCATGACGAACGGATCGGGAATCACTGAACTCCAAGAGGTTACATATGCTACTACCACACGATCCCGCGGATTGGCTGGTTCTCCTTTGAGAGCAAGAGCGACCGACAGGATTACGAGTAAAGACAAAAAGATTCTTTTCATAAAGGAAGGTAATTTTAAAAAGAGCAGCAGCGTCAATACGCTGCCGCTCTCAAATCATCAATATCCTGATTCAGGCTTACTGCTTCTGAAGATGAAGCACATAGTTGTGAGGCGCCACATAGAATCTCTCGAAGTCTGACCAGTCCTGAGCATAACCCGGTACGTTAGGGCCTGTATAGTTGAGGTCAAAGTCAAGAGCGAATGATGCTGTCACAGTGTGAGCCTTTCCGGATATGGTATGTTCACCCGGCATCAGATAATTGGCAGTCGCTGTATGGTCGCCCTGAGTGATGGTCACGGTCAGCTTGTCCTTGTTATATACATATGTTGACTTGCCGTGAGGAATCTTTCCATAGAATGAAGACATGTCAAGATCACCAAGACCTTCCTTCTTATGCTTGGCTGCAGGATAGATCATATCCCAATATTCGCCGTCAGCACCTGGCTGGAAGTCAACTTCACCTGTCTCATAACCATTGCTGTCCGTTCCTGTCGCAGTGAATACATAGATATCATCCTTCATCTTATATACATTGCCGGCACCATTCTCATTGAATGCCCAAGGCTTATCTACGAAGGCAACAAATGCTGGATCTATACCACCATTACAGTAAGCATAAGAGTGGATATATGTTCCTGCGATGGTTGCAGGCACTACGCTTGGATCCGGTGGAAGTGTAGGAACGAACACTGGCTCGCTTGTTTTTGCCTCGGCAGGAACTTCATCAACCTTGACAACCTCAACGAAATAGTTGCGAGGCTTGTAGTAGATACGGCCGAGATCATCATATGCGTGTGTCCAATTATCCTTGAGGCCGAGGTTCTTGAATGATACATGGAATGCCTCATTCTCAAGAGTAAGACTGCGTGTACTTCCGTCATTTGGAGTAATAGTCTGAGGCGCGAGCAGTTCAAGAACTGTTGTCTTACCGTCAGAGTCGGTGAATGTCACAGTATTAGGCTCGACAGTATAGTCACGTACCCATGTGCTCTCGCCGACAGGAATCTGACGATACAAATAAGTGAGGTCAGCCTTGTTCCAAGGAACCTTGGTCTGGTTGTACCAGCAACTCCAGTTCTTGCCATCCTTACCTGCCCAGTTGACACACTTACCTGTTGTCTTGTTACCGCCTTCGATGA
Organism: Bacteroidales bacterium; assembly: GCA_017399865.1. Classification (GTDB taxonomy): domain Bacteria; phylum Bacteroidota; class Bacteroidia; order Bacteroidales; family UBA932; genus Cryptobacteroides. The sequence continues at coordinate 53,177 of JAFQAT010000010.1, forward strand.
GGTCGATGAGGGTAAATTCAAGATAGTTGTCCATCTCGGCAGTGATACCGTGGCCAGCCTCTTCATCGAAGCACCATGTCTTTTCCTGCATCTTGAGATATGCTGTAGAATTGTACTCTGGACCTGTACCTCCATAAACCCAGAGATTCTTGATCTGATAAGCACCTACAAGTGACTCCTTGAAATCAATATTGTAGTATGTAAAGTCAATTGAAGTTGTTGAGCCCGGTGTAAAGTTCAAAGTTTCAGAAAGTACGAGTTCCTTCTCTACACCATTGACGCTGACCTTGAGCCCATCCACAGGTGTTGCAGAGAATGGCTTTACAACGAGATAGAACTTTGCAGACTGATTCTTCTCTATTCCAGTCGCACCGGTTACTGCCAGAGTTGCAGTATTGCTTGAAGCACCTTCTACAGGTACTATGTTACCTTTCTCAAAGTCTATAGTAAATGAGCCGACAATAGCTTCCTTTGCAGTAACCTTAACCTCTGAGACTTCAAGAAGCGGTGAAACTCCATTGATTACATTGATCTCTATGATAGATGAAAGATGCTGAAGTTCGGTCTTTGGAGTCTTGCTTTCATCAACACCCATTGCAGTGCCATAAAGAGGCATAGCCTCTCCCGACACATGAGACTTATCATCATTTCCTTTCTGAGCCTGTGCGCCTGTAGCTACGTTACCGATAGTTACCTGTGCCTTGTTGCCGAGAATGCTGAGGCCTTCAGTATATGGGTAGAACACATACCAGTCATAAGTGTATCCCTTCTTGAGTCCCTTTGCAAGCATACCTTTGAATGTGTTATCCTTGTCAAAAGTAGCTGCATTGTCTGCAGTGTAGGTATTTTCTCCCGACACTGCATGGAATACATTAATCTGGTCACCTTCGCTCCAAGCAAGAACACCCTCTGCTGTCGCTTCAGATTTTGTCTGTGCAATAGAAGCTACTACAGAAAAAGCTGTGCTTGAAGGACCTTCCGGATTAGTAGTACCGTCTCCATCGGTATTTCCAGTCGATGGCTCCGGTTCCCAATCGGGATAAGCACAATTGTTGAATGTGAACGCGGACATAGTCAGCGTCAATCCAAGAATAAAAATTCTTCTCATAGTGTTTGATAATTTATTATGGTATTAAATTTTTCAATATCCTTATCTGTCTTCACAAAGATTCTGCGTGAGAATCCTGGAATCAGATCTATATAATTATCTTCAAAAATATCGTTTTCATTATCTGTGTATAGATATAGACAGCGTGCCAACTTATCGGTCGATAATATCATTTCAATTCCATCATCCGTCTTTACAGCCTCGATGCTTATGTTCGGCTTTAATCGTGTATACTCATCAGGATACCTGTTGAAGAAGATATTTTCTGAAACTATGGTATTGCCCTCGACAAGCCTTACATATAGGAATGTATCTCCATCAAGTTCATGACTTTCAATTCGAAAAACATCCTTTGTTCCTTCAGCATTGACATAACATCTGACGTCAGTCTGTTTAATGATGTTCCCATCAAATCCCATGACATACGTCTCAAGAGTTCCATTGAATTCCTCAATTCTGTCTGAAACCACCTTTACCGAAACTGTACCATCTTCTGCCAGATATGGTGATACAAGCACTGGAGCATACGCCCTTCTTGAATAATATTGCAGAGCTTTCCATCTGCCATAGTAATCGATGCTTGACCACGAAACCACTGGCCAGCAGTCATTAAGTTGCCAGAACAAGGTTCCCATACAATATGGTTTAGCTCTTCTATGGGCTTCCATCGCAACTTTGACGGCTTCCGCCTGGAACCATTGGGTCATATAGACATAATCTTCGAATTTTTCCGGGACCCATGCATAGCGGTTCATATACCTGCATATGGTATTGTCCGAATAGTTTGGATCGCGGGTCGTATCGTCATAAGCCCTATGGTGAGCAAGCATACTAGGTGAACCGGTATACATATCCCATTCAGGTATGAATTTCTTCATAGAGAACATATCGGGATATGATATGAAACCGTATTCGCTCATGAACCTTGCTATATTATGGGGTTTCAGATACTCTTCCACCCATCCACCTTTCCAGACACTCCACATATGAGCATCTCCCATTGAATATGGAACACCGCTATGTCCTGTAACTGGAGATGTCGGGTGGTAATAACGTGTTCCGTCTTCAGCATCTACCGTTGAAGGAATCACGTCATAGAACAGTTTCTTCAGACCTTTCTCATAATCTATCCTTTGATCATGGGTAAGGGTCCTGTTCCAGCCCCATTCGAAATACGATATTTCATTTTCATTGTTGCCACACCAAAGTACAAGTGACGGATGGTTTCTCAACCTGCGTACGTTGTCTTTGATCTCTTCCTTTACATTGGAAAGATAAGTTGAATCAGACGGGAACATACCACATGCAAACGCCATGTCCTGCCATACCATGATTCCGAGACTGTCGCATAGTTCATAGAAGTCTTCCGACTCATAAAGTCCGCCTCCCCACACTCGTATCATGTTCATATTCGATAACGCTGCACTTTCCAAGAGGTAGGCATAGTCCCTACGCTCTCTCATATGCGGAAAATTATCGATAGGTATCCAGTTTGCTCCTTTACAGAATACATCATACCCGTTCAGCCTGACTGTCATCTTCCTGCCTTGGTCATCGTCTTCACGAATTACCTCAGCAGTCCTGATGCCAATATCATCAGTTAAAGATGCAGTATTACCACATGCATCTACTCTGACTGTAAACTCTTCCATATGAGCCTTTCCCAATCCGTTACTCCACCATAAATGAGGGTTACGAATAGTAAAAGGCAACTCATACGAGTTTAGACCTTTCTTAAGTACGACTTTCTCACCACAGACCTTTTGACTTCCTCTGGATATAGTAATGAATGCGTCACATTCCATATCTGAGAGAACCTCTATGTCCGCCTGCATATCAGCTGTTCTGGCTTTTCCTGTTTTTGCAGAAGGCTTGTCAAGGGATAATGTCTTGAAAAATACAGATTGTATTTTCCAATCATTCCAGCTTTCTACATATACGGAGCCATGAAGCCCAGCAGTTATAAGTCGCGGTCCCCAGTCCCAACCGTAATGATATCCCGCCTTTCTAGCATATACACTAAGCCAGATATCACTCTGGTCATTGTTCGGCCATGCCATCAGACGGTACGGGGCATCAAGATATCTAGGCATATCATGCCTGAATACGGATTCGAAGCGTATGGTCAGTTGGTTGTCCCCTGCTTTCAGTTTATCGGAGACGTCAAATCTCCAAGTTCGGAACATATTGTCGGTAGTTCCTACCGGAAGGCCGTTGACACTTATATCTGCATAAGTGTCAACCCCTTCCAGTACCACCCACATATTACTAACCAACAAATCAGCTTCAGAAATGGTAAAGGTTTTTCTATATTCCCAATCTTTTTCTCCTATCCACTGGATTGACTTCTCGTTTCTTCCATAGAAAGGATCATCGATAAGTCCTGCTGACATGAGATCGGTATGCACACATCCCGGTACAGAAGCCCTTATCCAGTGTTCGCTTCCGGATTGTCTGAAATCCCATTCTCCACACAGATCTATCCTCCTCGACTCTTGAGCCGAGGAAATCTGCCAGAGCATGATACTCAGGAATATGCACAGAACTTTCTTCATTATCTGCTGATTATCGTGCTGTCTACATTATATCCTTCAACCATGATTGCTCCGGTCGAAGGTGAGTGTACCTCGAGAGTTCTCTTCTCGCCTGGAAGAAGGTGGAAATATCCGTCGCTGAAGTAAGCAGGAAGGATGATTTCGCCAGTCTTCTCATCGCAAAGATTGAACTTGAGGTTGAATGCTATATTTCCTGTTGTATTTGTAATCTCGTAACGCAACACTCCGTCTTGTGACGAAACCTTACGCGCCTTTATCTGAGCTTTGCCGACACTATTCAATGCCTTGAAGTCTTCAGTACCCTCTCCGCGCATCATATAGTCGTTGACTGTAACAACCTTACCTTTCCTGTCGGAAAGAACAAGGCGCACAATGAAGTTTCCGTTGATGCCCTCGAGTTCAGCCTTGAAGAGATCCTTCCTCGAGTTGGCCGGTACACTGATTTCCTTGACAGTCTTCGCAGAAATCTTCTTTCCTGCAAGGTCGTAGCATGTAAGGCTGACTTTCATGCCGTCAAGAGCTGACGTCGTGGTATTGAGCACGACAACATCATGATCATCGAGATTCATCTGCACATGCACAGGCTCGCATGCTTTGCGCGAGCCGAAATATGAACCGAAGGTCTCATAGTCCCATGAATATGTCTGCCACTCGACGCTCGGCCAAGCCGGATGGCTCATCCAGAGAAGAACTCCGGAAGCGTCACCCCAGAGGCGGCTGTTCCATGACTCGAACATCGCCCTGTAGCTGTCGTAGTTTATAAGCTGTACCTTTCTGCAGAAATCATCGAGGCTTTCAGCCTTTCCGTAAAGTCTGTCAACAGCATTTACATATTCATCAAGACCATTGAGAAGGTCATGGTAGTGCCATGTATCTGAAATCGGCCACTGGTCTGCCTCAGGCATCATCTTCCTCATCGATGCGGCTGTAGGTACAGATGGCGATCCAAGCTCGGTATTGAATCCGTGTGCATCGTAGCTGTAGTACACTCCCGCATCCTTGTAATAATGCCAAGGACCGCTCCAACGGAGGTTGCATCGGCGTGAGTTAGGATGATAACGACGTGTGATATCCTCTTCCTGGATCATCGCAGAGAGTCTTCTCTCAAGAGTCTCTGTCGCATATCCCTCGTTTCTCGGGCACCATATCGCGATGGACGGATGGTGGCGGAACCTGCGTACCACATCGATAGCGTTACGCATGAACAGGTCCTCGTCCAGCGGGTTGAGGTTGAATCCTTCCGTAGAAAGCCAGAAGTCATTCCATACCATCATTCCATACTCGTCGCAAAGCTCATACAGAGTCTCTGATGTGCTGGCTCCTGTCCAGTTACGGATCATATTGAAACCAGCCTCCTTGTGGAGGATGAGGTACGGCTCAAGATGTTCTCTTGAAACGTTCTTCATCATGTCGTCCATTCCCCAGTTTCCGCCGCGGCAGAAGATTCTTACTCCATTTACCTTTATTACAAGATACGGACTCATTCCGTCGTTAGGAATCCTGTTCAGGTCTTCGACCTTGATTCCTTCTGCAAGAGAAGGAATGTGGAGACCGCCAAGGGTATCACGGAGCATCCTGTGGTCGAGGATCTCACCAAGATGATTATCTGCAAGAGGGTTATGCTCTATTCTGAGTCCCTTTGCCGAAGGTGCATCTACGGTAAGTTCGTATGAGAGTTCCCTTACACCGAAACGTGTCTTCTGAACGTCTGAAACTTCAGACTCTTCAATACATCTGAGTTCCAGTTCATAAAGGTTAGGATCACCATATCCGTTAGGCATCCAGAGCTTCGGATTCTTCATCCTGAGCTGAGGCATGTCTGCTGATGAAATGCATACTTCCACTTCTGTCTCTGCAGGAACATCCACTTCCTTAGTGAAGGCGATATCACCGACCTTTCCTTCAAGAATCACAGACTTCTCTGAAGAAGTCGAATTCTTGAGGGATGTCAGGACAGACAGGTCTGCATATGAAACATCAGGAAGCGGAAGATCTGTGATGACCTGTGTGTCTCCCAATGAGATGCCGCCGGTAGCTATCAGCTGCACATCCTGCCATATGCCTATGTTCCTGTCCCTTACTCCAGGCATCCAGTCCCATCCTTCAGAGCAGAAGAATGTAGGACCGTCAAGACAGAGGGCTCCTCCGTTCTTTCCGCCCCCTGAGCGAGGAGACTGCTCATGAGGAATTCCCGGGTTTGCAGGAGGGAAGATATGGACAGCAAGAGTGTTCTCAGCCTTTGCTAGGTCGGTAATATCGAACCTTCCACGGATGAATGCACCTGCGATGTTTCCTATCTTCTGCCCGTTGAACCAGATGTCAGCCTTGTAGTTGATACCGTTGAAAAGTAGTTCAAGCGTCTCTTTCGAGAGCATGTCTTCAGACAGTTCGAATGAGCATCTGTACCACCAGTCCTTTCTGCAGAGGTCCTCAGGGATAGCCAGATTGTTCAGACCGTAATAAGGGTCCGGATACACACCCTGGTCCACCAGAGTCCTGAGCACTGTTCCAGGTACCGTCGCGTTGTACCAGTCATCAGTCATTACCTTGTCTCCCTCGCAGAGTTCCCAGCCGGAAGTTATCTCCCAAGCGTTGCCGCTGACAGGACGCAGAACTGTCTGCACCGGAGTCTTGGCCACGCGCTCAGGGAACTGTACCGGTACCGATGATACCGGCAGAGTCTCCTTCGGCTGTGGAGAAGGAAGTCCGAAATTAGTGGACAGCATCTGCTTATGAGGAGCCTGTGCGCACAGCGAAGCCGAGCACACAACTGTCATTATAAGAGAGACAAAGTGATTTCTGAATGTCATGATTTACTTTATTACAAATACTTTTTCTTCCCATTTGTTCAGACCGAGGCCCTCGAACTTGAGAGTTCCGTCTGATTTCATAGTCACAGCCTTGCCGAACTTGACATTCTCCGTATCAAGAGCAGAAACCTTTACCTTTCCTGTCTTGCCGATTTCAATGCTGATTTCGTCAAGCACATCTTCGCCGCCGTTATAGACATATACGAATGTCTTCTTTCCGCAACGTACCGCATAAGCTTCAGCCTTTCCGTTCTTAACTGTCTGGAACTGCTTGAATTCACCCTTGCCTGCCTTAAGCATCTGGTCGCTTACCAGACGTGCGTTCCTCATGTAAGGAATCATACCGTGCTCGTCGAACCACTCCCACCACCATGTCATCGGTGTAACGGAAGTCTGGTTGAAGAGACCATACCAGAATGCTCTGCGGAAGTCCATGATCATACCGTCTGCAAAATCGTCGAAGTTCTTTGACCAATCCCACTCAAAGCCGACTTCACCGATGATGTATGGCTTGTTGTGTCGTGCTGAGTATGAATCGATTGTCTCAGGAACTACATGGGTAGCATTGTAGATATGCTTCTGGTTTATATCGATATTTTCAACATCATTGAGACCATTCAGGTCGCGATGTGAAATCGATGTTGTCCTGATGTGCTGGAACGGATCGAGACCTGCGAGATATGTACTCATCTCATCATGCCAAGCAACGATTTCTTCTGCCGGTATAACACCTGCAGGATCACGATGCTGAACATTGTCAATCTCGTTGAAGAACTCCCACATACCGATTGCTGGGCTATAGCCCCATCTTGCTACGATATAGCGTAGATAATTGCGATAACGGGTCTTTGCATCAGGGCAGTTGAAGAATTCGCGATGTGCACGTACGTCTCCCTGACCCATGCAGAGCATAATCTTGATATCAAGATCCTCACACAGATTGACTACATGATCAAGGCGCTCAACTGCGCTCTGGTTCATGTACTCGGTTGTTGCAGTATAGCGAGGATTATTAAAATGATCCTGTCTGTCAATAGGGAAATTCCATGAACACATCCACATACGTGTGAAGTTACCTCCGTTCTTAGCGAAGTCAGGGAGCATCACATCATAGTTGAATCTATCGTGCTGCTCATGAAGGTCACTGAAGAACTTTGAGTCATCATTTGAACGTGACTCCCAGCAAAGGTTGATACCCACTCCTCTGTATGGCTTTCCATTGTCATAAACGAGAGTCCAGTTGTCGCGCACATGGAGAATACCCTGAAGTCTGCTCCTGCGTGACTTGAATGTTGCAGGTGCTGACTCTGATGCTACCTTACCGTCCTCGCTGTAACGGAAGAAATAAGAATATTTTCCTTTTTCCTGTGGAGTGAATCTTGCTTCCCACACACTGGCTGCGCAGTCTCCTGACTTAAAGAAGCATGGGAGAACAAGCTCTTTGCCTGAAGGTGCTGTAAGCACCATGTCGAGGGCAGCCTCCTCCTGGAGATATGGGTTCTCCCATTCTCCAGCGAGGGCTACCTCGAAGAATATTGCATCATACTGCTTCACCTTTGACGCTGACGGAGTCACAGAAGTGATCTGTGCATTCATACCTGCTGCGATAAGAAGCGCAAATGCTGCTGAAATAATTTTCTTCATTGATTAAAGTTTTAATGCATCTACATCTACAAGGACTGTAACCTCTGCCGCTTTCTCCGAAAGTTCATACTTTGAAGGGTTAGCAAGTGCAATGCAAAGGACGAGTTTCTTACCGGCCTGGGCCTTGAGAGCTGTCTTATTCATGCTAAGATGGAAAGTGGTTCCATTTGTACCTGCTTCAACCTGAACTTTTGATGGAAGTGTGTAGATATCTGAAGACATTTCTGTTGCACCAAGTGCAGTTGCCTGAGCCTTAGTAGTCTCATTATTGACAACTACATCTACAGTGAAAGCCTCACCTGACTGCTTTCCAGAACGAAGAACACCAAGGTAAACCTCAACAGTCTCATCTTCAATAGAGAAGTTATAAGTATATTCTCCACCACCAGACGGTACGTTGTATACATTTGTAATACCACCATCTGACATTGACTGAGGAATATAGACCTTCTCTACACCGTAAATCTTGTCGCCATCACCCTTCGCGCATGAAGCAAGCGCGAAGAGGCAGATGACAGACATTATTGTATATAAAATCTTTCTCATATCAATCTATTAATAATTCGGGTTCTGTTCCAATGTGTTGTTTGAATTCTCAATCTCTGAGCGGAGGAATGGAAGGTAGTAGTTTCTTTCGTAGAATGTACGTGTAGCTACTTCTGTCACCTCATAATTCCAGCCCTCACCGTTCTTGGTAATCTTAACACCAAGAACAGGTTTGTTAAGAACATCCATTGCATCTTTCCAACGGAGAAGGTCCCAATAACGGTGGTCCTCAAATGCGAGCTCAATTCGTCTCTCGTGCTTTACAACGTCACGGAAAGACTCCTTGTCACTGGCTGTTACCTTAGGAAGGTTTACGCTTGCACGGTCTCTCACCTTCTGAAGTGCCTGGCGTGCAGACATCAGATAACCTGCAGGTACAGCATCAGGGCCATAAGCCTCATTCATAGCCTCAGCATAGTTGAGGAGGACCTCTGCCCAACGATAAGCCACCCAGTTATGCTGTGCATTCTGTCCCTGAGTAAGGTTCAGGTTGTCAGTGAGGAACTTCTTGAGATAATATCCTGTACGGCTTGCGTTAGCTCTTGCCATATCATCGCTACCACCTGCAGCCTGATCGATCGTACGTCCGTTCCAAGTACTTCCATTAGTTACGATAGAAGCAGTAAGACGTGGGTCACGGTTTGCATAAGGGTTTGTAGGATCTGGAGTTCCGATATACTCATATGCTGCCACAAGATTATGAGTAGGTGTTGCACCACTCTTTCCACCCTGAGTTGCGATAGGATAATTGTTTACCTCCATTGAATTAGACTGAGCACGGCGTACTGCGTAGATAGTTTCTGAGCTGGCTACAGAGTTACCACCCACAAAGTATGAACCATAGTCAGAAGCGAGTGAGTATGAAAGATCTGTATTTGTAATGAGCTCATTTGCCGCTGCGGCTGCTGCCTCCCACTTCTTTACGTCATTTGTAGGATTGTGGAGAGGAGATGCTGCATAAAGGAGAGTACGGGCTTTGATTGCAAGAGCGACACCGAGAGTGAAACGTCCCTGACGCTCACTGAAATCATTCCAGTTCAAAGCAAGCTCTGACTTGTAAGAATCGATCTCTGTCACAATATAGTCTACGACTTCCTCGTAAGTAGAACGCTTCACCATCTCACCATTATCAACAAAAGACTCGATGATAGGAACGCCGCCATACATTTTTGCAAGTTCAGAATAGTAGTATGCCTTTGCAATGTGAGCTTCAGCCTTATACCAAGCAAGTGACTGGAGATCACGCTCATAGTTCACTTTATCAGTAACAAGGTTACGATTCTGAGCAAGGAGTTCCTCACCCTTACCATCCTTAACATAATCAAGGAAGAAGTTAGCGGCGCGGATTCCTTCATAATAGTTTTTATAGTATGTGAAGAGAGGGTTGGTATTCTCATTCAGCATACCCTTATTGAAATAGATTACAGTAGACTGAGCAGAAGTCTGCTGAGCCTCATCTGATGCTGTAGCGAAGATATTGCTGTCGATTGTACCGAAGCCGTATCCGATAGGAGAATAGAAGGCATTTGCAAAGCCCCAGATAGATCCCCTGTTGGTAGCAATCGTTTCTCCAGTCTGACTCTTGTCAAGGCTGGTATCAAGGAAGTCGCTGCAGGCAGATGATACCAATGCAATCACAAAAGCGGATAATATTGTTCTTATTTTCATAATATGCATTCTTTAGAAGGTAATCGATACGCCTACGTTGTAGGATTTGATTGTAGGATAACCGCTGATCTTCTCAGGATCCATGTTGTAGTTCTTGAGGAGACCGCTGAATGTGAGGAGGTTCTGAGCGCTCAGATATACTCTGAGATTGTCAACACCAGCCTGCTGGAGCTTGCGTGCATCGAAGTTATATCCGAGTTCGAGGTTGCGAAGCTTGAGGTAATCAGCATTCTTGATCCAAAGGGAGCTTGTCTGATAGTTGTTCTCGTTGTTCTGGGTAGTAAGGCGTGGATACCTTGCTGTTGCACGTGTATCAATTCCCTGAACTGGGTAATAAGCCCATGCGCCCTTGGCAATATCGTATGCATTACCATTGTTTACGAAAGCGACTACCTGGTTTCTGTTATCAAGAAGATTTACTGAAGCACCTGCAGCACCCTGGAAGAGAACTTCAAGGTCAAATCCCTTATAAGCGATCTTGCCACCGAAGCTGAAGTACCACTCCGGATATGGTGACTTACCGATCTGAGTAACGTCATTCTGGTCAACTACACCATTCTCATCAAGGTCACGATACTTCACGTCTCCTGGCTGAACTGAACCAAATGCAGGTGTTGGGATACCTGGCTTAAGGTTGCCTGCATTGTCGAAGTCAGTGACATCATAGAATCTCTCTGCCTCAAGACCGATATATGTTCCGTAAGGACGACCTGTCTTTGCGCTGAATGCGTTAGCAGGAGCGACCTCAGCCATATAATCAATCACGTTCTTGGTGTAAGAAACCATACCGTTGAGTCTGTATGAGAAGTCTCCGCTCTTACCAGCATAAACTGCAGAAGCTTCAAAGCCCTTGTTTGTCATCTCACCTACATTAGAGAACACATACTGCTTTCCGTAGTATCCCATCTTTGTATTGTCGAGAGTAAGGATGTTGCTTCTCTTATCCATGAATGCGTCAACTGTGAGGCTAAGACCCTGGAAAAGGGTAGCATCAATACCTACGTTATACTTAACGCTCTTCTCAGGAACCACGTTCACATTGCTGATGAACATAGGAACATAAGTGGTCTGCCATGATCCTTCATTCTGTCCCATATAGAAAGAACCGATATAACTATAAGTATAATAATCCTTATAGAGGAAGCGTCCGTTTGAAGAGAACTCAGAAAGTGCAGAAGTAGCATTTGAATCACTTGCACCGGCGATACCGAATGATGCTCTTACCTTGAGGAAGTCAACCCATGAACTATCCTTGAGGAAGTCCTCATTTGAAGCAACCCAACCGAATGATGCCGATGGATAGAAATGCCATCTGTGACCAGGAGCGAAAGAGTCGTTTCCAAAGTATGAGAACGCAGCCTGAGCGACATATCTGTTATCATAGTTATAATCTACGATACCATTAAGGTTAAGGTAATTATACTTGTATGAGAAATAACCGTCACCCTTATATGCAGAGATGTCATAGTTTACCTTTGCTGAAACAGCGTTCTTACCGAAGTTGCGGTCGTATCCGACTGCAAGGCGTCCCTGCTTCCAGTCCTGCATTCCACCAGAACCGTAACCGCTTGCTGTAATTGAAGTAGTCTGGTTTGTAGTAGTGGTGTTGCCATTGAAATAACGGGCGTAATCCTTGGTCTTGCTGTAAGTACTCAAAGTGTAGCTATAGAATGAGAATGCTTCCTCAAAATACAGACCTGGAGTGATTACATCAAGCTTCTCTCTGAGCTGGAAGTTACCCTGAAGAGCTCTTGCCTTCTGTGAATACCATCCGAGTTCATTTACTGAACCATATGGGTTGTTTGGATATACGGCTGTACCTGAAAGGTATCCGAGTTCCTTGTCATCCCAGATATTGTATGCATTCGAAGGAATACGTGCAAGGTCATTGAAAAGATCTGTAACGCCATAGTTTGGTCTCCTACGCATCTCGATCTTTCCGTTGAAGTCTACCTTGAACTCGAAGATCTTCATGATATTGAAGTCGAGGTTTGCACGGATGTTATATCTCTCGTAACCAAGATTCTTTGTCTTGTCTGTATTCTTGGTATTGAAAAGACCCTGAGTGTTCAGGTAACCGAGATTCACATTATAGCGTGCATTTTCGTTTCCACCATTGAATATGACATCACCGTCCATGTATGAACCTGCGTCGCGAAGCACTTCGTCATACCAATCTACATTGACACCAGTACCATTCTTATAAGCAGCAAGCTGATCATCAGAATACTTAGGAGTCCATACCATACCGTTGTCATTTGAAACAGCCTGGTTGTAGAGATTTGCAAAATCGTATGAATTGAGAGGCTTGTTTATCACGTTAGGAGTTGTAGCACCATAACGCACATTTGCCGACACTGTAGCAGGACCGATTTTTCCTCTTTTGGTTTCGATCTTGATCACACCGTTAGCACCACGGTCACCATAGATTGCGAGAGCAGCTCCGTCCTTAAGGATTGACACGCTTTCAATCTCTGATGGAGAGAGTGATACGAGATACTCTGAATTTACTTCAAAGCCGTCAACGAAGATCTTGGCTGAGTTCCATGCGCCTGAACCATAACTGTTCACACCACGGATGAGCCACTGTGCATTATCATATCCCACAGCGCCGTTACCCTGAAGAACTGTAAGACCAGGAAGCATACCTACCCAAGTATTTGAAAGGTTGGCTGACTGGATGTGGTACAGATCATCTCCGGATACAGTCGACACAGCGGCAGTTGACAACGAATCGGATTTCTCCTGTGCTGTCAAGCCTGTGGAAATCAGTATCGATGCGCTCAACAAAGTGAGACATCTGAATATATTCTGTTTTCTCATTGTCATCTATATTTTAATAACCTGGATTCTGAGTGGTAGTTCCCTTGTTCACCTCTGACTGAGGGAATGGTTCAAGATACATTGCAGGAGACCAGAATGCCTGATAAAGTTCGCACTCCCAATAAGTCTCGATATTCTCAGCAGCATATGGCCATGTTGCATCAGCCTTGATATTGTATGTAAATCCACGCATTGAACCTCCGCAGATACCATTTGCAATATCCTTATGCTTCCAGTGCTTTACGTCAAAGTATCTATGGTTCTCGCAGAAGAACTCGATAGCCTTCTCTCTCTGGATGATAGCTCTGAGCTTAGCCTGATCCTTCTCAGTGATGCTTGGAAGACCTGCACGGTTGTGTACCTTATTGAGATTCTCAAGAGCCTTGGTAGGGTTACCATACTCGTTGTATGCTTCTGCAAGGTTGAGATAAGTCTCAGCAAGACGGAAGAGTGGGAATTCGAACCATGTTCTTGAACCTGCATTGTAATAGAACTTTGTTCTTTCACCACAAGCCTGACCTGTACCTCCTACGCTGTTAGGGAATGCGTTGCCTGAACTAGTCTTTGCATCATAACCACCACGGTTCCATCCGAGATTTGACCAGCTGGTATTTCCTTCATTGTTCTTAGAATCAAAACCACCGAACTTGATATCTGCAAGTGCTCTGGCTTCGATAGAACCGATGTTGGCAATCCAATCTGATCCGTTCCTAGGAGCAGCATCTCCAACAGCTGGCCAACTCATTTCCGAACCATCGTTCTTATAATACATCTTTACATGATTTGAAAGAACTCCGGTATTATCGGTATCGTATCTGTTGTAAGTCCAATAAGGAGAACAGTTGTGATAGTAAGAAATGTAGTTGCTGTACATATCTGTACTGTTACGCTTGTAAGCAAGGATAATCTCGGCATTTGCAGGAGTTGAGGTTGCAGTAGCATAGTCAACAAATGCATTTGCATTAGGAGTTCCACCTGTATTGATGAGTGTCACACCATTTCCTGAAGCCCATGAAAGAACTGCTTCGTTTGCATCGATTGCATCCTTCCAACGCTCCTTGTCTTCTTTACCGAAGCAGATGAGGTTGTTAAGCTCACCATTATCAAGATAAGGAGTAGCGCTGTTGAAGAGGGGACGAGCTGCAAACATAAGCGCTCTTGCCTTGATAGCGAGAACCGCACCCTGTGTCATACGACCAGTGTTTGCCGCATCCCACTTTGCAGGGAGACCGGCATGAGCCTCGTCGCAAAGATCAAGGATGTACTGAAGAGTCTCCTCAAGTGTAGCACGGCCTGCTGTAAGGTCATCACTAGCCTCAAAAGACTTTGTTACAATCGGAACGCCACCATAACGGTAGAACATACCCATATATCTATATGCGATAAGTGCAGTAACTTCTGCCTTGATTGCGTCCTTATCCTTCTGGTCCATATCAACCACCTGATCAATGTTCTCCTTTACGATGAAGCACTGACGGATGAATCTCCAGTTATTACCATAGTGGTCTGCACCGGCGTCTGAACCATCAGAACCATTAACGCTGAGGCCAGCCTGAGCTACCTTATATGTACCATGCCAGTCATATCCTCTGTTGATCTCACCGGAGATTGAACCGAGAGTACCGTGAGCGATACCCATACCTCCTGGAAGACCATGAACGAGGGCATTTGCATAGCAGGACATCAATGCTGCTTCGGCGTTCTTCTTGGAGCCGAACACTGCGTCGCGGTCAACTGTACCTGTGGTATCCGGCTTCTGAAGGAAGAAGTCGCAGGATGTCAAGGCAAGGAGACCGAGAACTGCCAATATTGTAGTTATTTTTTTCATCTTGTTCATTCTTTAATTTTAGAAACGCAGATTCAGACCGAATGTAACGACTCTTGTAAGAGGATATACATATGTACTTCCGTCTGTTGTCTCAGGGTCGATTCCGTAAGAAGTCAATGCATTCTTGAATGTGTATACATTATTTGCGTTCATGAACACTCTGAGCGACTGCACCTGAAGCTGGTTGAGGATACCCCTCTTTACATTAAATGTATAGCCGAGCTCGACATTCTTAAGCTTGAAGTGGTTTGTAGATACCATCCAGTAGTCGCTGGTGAGGTAGTTGTTATGAGAAGTTGTAGGACTGTATGTAGCACGTGGGAATGTAATTTCCTCGCCTGCAGCATACTTTTCCGGAGTCCAACGTCCCTCATACTGCCAGAGCCATGCGTTACCTGCATTCTTGTAGAACGGCATGGTGTAACCGCTGTTGAGATAGTATGAACCGTTCGCAGAGCCTGTGAAGAGCATTCTTACATCGAATCCCTTATATGCAAGGTGAAGCTTCACATTTAAGTGGTACTGAGCATAGTTAGGGAAGCCGATAGGAGCGATATCATTCTGATTGATCAGACCGTCACCGTCAAGATCCTTGTAGCGGATATCTCCAAGGGTTGCCTGATTTGATGTATATGTATTATAAGGACGGTTTGCAAGCTCCTCTGGAGTGTTGTAGAGTCCGTCGCTGATAAGTCCGAAACGCTGTCCGATAGCGTGGCCGGTCTGGTTCATCCAAGGATAAGGATTCTTTGCCTCTGCCTTGTAGATGATCTTGTTGCGAGTCCAGCTGAGGTCTGTTCCGACTGTATAGGTAAGGTCACCGATCTTATCTGACCAGTTGAGTACGAGCTCATAACCCTGGTTCTGTGTAATACCTACGTTTGCTGGAGGTACTGAACCTGAAGAAACACCATAGATTGCAGGAATCGTTCCGAGTGTTGTAAGGATATTGTCTCGTTTTTCATAGAAGTAGTCGAAGTCTGCTGAGAGACGGTTGCTGAAGAACTTGGTCTCAACTCCGACGTCGTACTTGCGTGATCTTTCCCATGTGATGTCAGGGTTACCGAGAACACCTTCTGTTGCACCTGCAAAATATGCGTTTGCAGAAGAACCGTTGTTGTTACCAAGCCAGTAACCGCCCTGATTAAGGTTATAGGTATTAGGAAGGTAGTAGTATCTTCTTGAACCACCGAGACGGTCGTTACCTACCTCACCATATGAACCACGGATCTTCATGAAAGTAAAGACATCATTCTTAGGGAACCACTTCTCGGAAGTAGGAACCCAACCGGCAGACACTGCAGGGAAGAGACCGAAACGCTTGCCTTCTGCAAACTGCTCTGTTCCGTTGTAACCTGCATTCACTTCGAGCATGTAACGGTCATCGTAGTTATATGTGACACGACCTACAAAACCCATGATACCTGAAGGCACGTGGTATGAGTCGCCTGGCATTGTATAACGTGATGCCTTACCGAGGAGGAGAGCTGAAACATTGTGCTTTCCGTATGATTCGAACCAGTCGATACCAGCGTCCATGTAAAGCTTGTTCCAGTTACTGTATCCCCATGACTCAAAAGATCCTGCTCCCATTGAACCACCGAAGAATTCAAGAATGTTAGGGTTCTCAAGACTTCTCTGAACTGTATATGATGGGATTGATGGAGTATACTTCACATAGCGGTTATAGTTATCCTGATAAGAAACTGTCGCATATGCCCTGAGGTTAGGGTGAATATAATCCATGGTATGGTCGAGCTTGATCGAGTTGTCAAGGAGGCTGTTGAAGATTGTACCTGAACCACTGATCAGGAGGTTATAAACAGCATTCTGTTCACCGATGTTACTGTCGGTCTTTGCAGAAAGAGGATTCTGTACTGTACCTGAGATACCGGCAAATCCACGGATAAGATTACCATCTATGATACCTGGAGAAATGAATGGGTTTGAGTCATAGATGTACTGCATGATCACCTTGTAACGGGCTGAAATATCATAAGGGTCAGCGCTGTTACCAGGACCTGTTGTCTCACCGAACTGACCTGCTGAATTGATAGTGATCTTGAGGTTGTCGGTGATGTTGATATCAAAGTTGCTTCGGAAGTTGTAACGGTTGAATACTGAACCTGTCTGAGAACCATAGTACTCAACTGCGTTGGTAATACCCTCCTGACGGAAGTAACCGAATGAAACGAAGTACTTCACTCTGTCTGTACCACCGCTGATATTTACGTTTGCCTGATACTGAGGAGCTACTCTGTTGAACTGCTCCTTGTAAAGGTTACGCGATGCATAGTAAAGAGCTGGAGAATTCTTAAGTTCCTCCTTCTGTGCATCTGTAAGCTGTGTCATCGCATCAACTTCCTGTGGAGTGAAGTCACGGTTGTTCTTGAATTTCCAAAGGTCGTAGTCATCGTAGATGTACGCAGAGAGTCCTTCTTTACCAGCGTAGCTGAGCTGCTCGTTACGGATAGCCTCATTTCTGAAGAGAGCATACTCGTAAGCTGTGGTACCTTCCTGAAGCTGAGTAGCTGCAGTAAGACCGAAGTTTGCAGATGCGCTGATGACAGGCTTACCCACATTACCGCGTTTTGTAGTCACGATGATTACACCGTTCGCACCACGGACACCATATACGGCTGTTGAAGATGCATCCTTGAGGACTGAGATGCTGGCGATTTCATTTGCATCCATTGAGTTGAATGCGCTGAATGCCTGCTCAGAAGCCTGCTCGACACCGTCGATGATGATCAGAGGAGTAGATTCTCCATAAGTGGAAATACCACGGACGTAGATATTTGCCGAGTTACGTCCTGGCTCTCCTGAGGTCTGAAGACCGCTGACACCAGGGGTGTTACCGAGGAGGGCGTTAGAGATGTTCGCAACCGGTGCAGCAACGAGTTCATTACCGTTTACCGCTGAGATGGCACCTGTGACATTGATCTTCTTCTGAGTGGCGAAAGCCGTTACTACGACTTCTTCCATCAGATTCGCGTCAGTTTCCATCTGTACCAGAATCATCTTCTGGTCTGAAACCGATATCTCCTGTGTCTTGAAGCCGATAAACTGGAACTCGAGCACTGCATTGCCTGAAGGTACTGTTATGGAGAACTTACCATCGATGTCTGTCGAAACACCGTTTGTCGTACCTTTCTCAACTACGAATGCACCATATAACGGTTCACCGTTATCGTCCTGCACTACACCATTGACAGTCCTGCTTTGAGCATAAAGCGGGCTGGCAATGACTCCGCACAGCAGCATGATGCCGCTTAGCAGAAATAATTTGAGTGATTTGGTCATTTTGGTTATGTTTTGTTGTTTATATTCTTTGAAAGGATTACTTCACTTCATATCCCTTCGGCATTTTATACATGTCCGGAAGATCTTTGCTGAAGAAAGTAGCTGGGTTATCGTACATGCTGCGGAAGTCTGCTTCGGAAGGATGGCCCGGATAAACAGAATAGAAATGCCTGTCGCTCTCATTACTACCGACATACTTGTTTCTCCACATCACGATCATGCTGACTCTCTGATTGAGGGCACATGCAAGAATATGGTTTGTCCAATAGTCAGTCCAATTGAACCCTTCAGGTCCTGTTTCAGTAACACCACAAGGCTTCTTCTTTTCTACAGAAAGAGCAGACATGGCTGTAAGATTACTCTTGAAGGCATTCTTATTATCCCAATGATAACAATCCATTCCGAGGAAATCCACAAAATCGTCTCCTGGCCATCTGTGAAGCAACCTTGCTCTTGTACCGTCTCCGTAGTTACCATCCATCTGAGGAGAAATTGCATAAATGAAGTTTCTCACCCCCTTTACATCTCTGAGATATTCAATGGTAAATCTCCAGAACTTTATGAATTCTGTTTCCGTAGTACACTTCGAACTCCACCACGACCATGTCTGTGTATGCTCATGATAAGGTCTGAAGATGACAGGAATCAGCTTTCCATCCGAACCCTTCAGATTGTTTGCAAAATCCGCACATCTGTCGAGCCACTGGAGATACTTCGTACGTGTATCACTTCCTTCGGTAAGGATTTCCTTCACGACATCGTTTCTCGAGTTGTCCCATGAATCACCTCCGGTAAGAGGATTATTGAGATGGCAGCATGCTGTGATCACTTCTCCTCTGTCATAAGCCTCTATTATTACACGGCGACGGATCTTATTTGCGTCATTCTGGTATCTGTTGTCCATGATTTCAGCAAAATCGACACTGAAGACTCCCGGATAATCTCCGCAGACAGACTTTGTATCCGACATTCCCGGTTCATTGTACCAGTAACGTCCATACCAGAGGTCATCGTGATGTCCGAACATGAAACCTTCTTCAGCCAGTTTCCAAAGATTTGCATAAAGCGCCTTGGTTTCAGCAGTGGCATTCTTGTCGACCATGGTGAGGGTAGTAGTAGGACTAGGATCGCCTTTCTGGATGACAGTCGCATTCTTGTAAAAGTATCTGTCATTCACGTCAACGAACTTTATCTGTGCCTCACGTGAAGCGGTATTACCGTTTTCTTCAGCATTGAACCACACCTTATCCCCTTCTATCCTGTCGAAGGTCATCCAATCGGCTTGAGCCTCTGCCCTGAACTGGAAATTCGCATCTACCGTAACGGAAAAAGGACCAGCAGCATAATCAATCTCCACACTTTCCTGAACGGTCATCGACCTTGTATCGGAAGGTGCAGGTTCCGTAGTTTTCTTCTCATCGGAACATGACAATACAGCCATCAGAGACATGGCTGCAGCCAGAATTGATGTACCCATAATCCTCATCATTTATTATTTTTCAAGAAGTTCACCATGATTTTCAAGAGCGGAATCACTATCCTTCTGAACAAGCCACATTGTTGTACGGACATTGTCAGAGAACCATCTTGAGTCAGGGTAATTCCAGTTAATCTTGTCAAACGGGCCCTCGTGTGATCTCGCAAAGGCCATATTAGGAACCGATATGGTCACCAAAGAGAATGTATGGTCTCCGGCTCCGAGGAGATTGACCTTATAAAGAGGTGCAGCATACTCACTATCCTCATAAGCATAGACAGTAATGATGTTCCTGTCTGAATCTATCTTGCTCCAACGGCTCTTTCCGGTCGGGAAGATACGGTACTTGCCGTTCATGTCAGTACTGTTCTGGAACATGTAGTTGGCGTATTTACCGTCTGCACCAGAAGTATTGACAAGTGTACCGAATGTATCACCAGTTTCTGAATCAGCATCTTCAAGAAGGAAACTGAGTATGTTGTCATCTTCATCCGTAGGCATATATCCGGTACCCCAGTGCCACCATTTATCCATTACAGTAGACCTTACCTCTTCGCCATCCCATCCGCCATGGATGATGAATGCACTCTTAGGAGCACTGCCGTCAAGGATACCTCCGATCGGAGTGAATGAATAGCAGCCTTCGAGAGGGTCGGTGAAGGTCGTGTAACTAAGTTTATAGGTACGTGTCTCCCCATTGTAGGCAGTCACCGTAAACTCGGCTGAGCCGTCGCTCAGGTCCAGAGTGCTGCCGGGAGCAATGCTTGCAGTAGGGCAGAATTCACTGTCCGGATACTTGAAATCCAGAGCCACCACCTTTACCGCATTCAAGTCAAGTCCACCTGTGATCAGGCTGACGACGACCGAACCAGCCTCGTCGTCCCTCCAGTTGTCGGTAATAACCGCCGCGCCGATCTGAGACTCCAACCTCAGATTGACAGGAGTACGCTCGCGAAGCCAAGGATCAGTCAGTTCCACTGTGTTGCGCTCTTTCTCATCGCAAGATGCGAGAGCAGTGATTGCAACCGCTGCCAGGAACAGATTTCTGAAAATCTTCTTCATAACTTGGTTCTTAAGTTTGTGATTAATAATTAGGTTGATATATTTTGTCTTGTTTTCTATACAATTGACCATCACAAATGTAAATTTTGTAATTTTCAAGTAAGTCACTTATTTTATCAAACAATTATACATTTTTGAAGTTCATAAAAATATACAATGAAAAGACAAAAAAATACACCCCATTTAGTGTCAATATTCTATAACTTTGATGTCTGAAACAAAACAGAATCTGCTATGAAGAATCCCATCTTAATCTGCTTAACGGTCGTTGCCGCACTTGCGGCATCCTGCTGTCAGGAAGGCCGGAGATTTTACCCTGCATCAAAGCAGCAGGTTAATATCGGAGAAGACATCGCTGTTGCATCTACGGAATACGGTAAGATACGCGGCTATATGCTTCACGACATCTATTGTTTCCATGGCATCCCATATGGAGCACCTACATCCGGAGAAAACAGGTTCATGCCACCGAAACCTCCTGTCCCATGGGAAGGGGTCCGTCCGGCTGTAGCATTCGGACAGTCCGCACCGCAGGAGTACTACGACAGACGTCCTGAATCATATTACATGTTCACAGACCATTGGAATTATGATGACATGGGAGAAGACTGCCTCAGACTCAACGTTTGGACTCCGGCATTGGACGATGGAGGTAAAAGGCCGGTGCTGGTGTGGCTTCACGGAGGCGGATTCGCAAAAGGTAACGGCATAGAGCAGGACGGTTACAACGGAGAGAATATCGCACGTCGCAGAGACATAGTCTTCTGCTCTGTAAATCATAGACTTAACGCATTCGGATTCAGTGATTTCTCATATGTCGGAGACGAGCGTTTCAAGCACTCAGCCAACGTCGGAATGCTGGATATCGTCGCTGCTTTGGAATGGGTGAGGGACAATATTGAAAACTTCGGAGGAGACCCGTCGAACGTGACGATAATGGGCCAGTCAGGCGGTGCTTCCAAGGTATGCATGCTCTGCGCCATGCCGGCTGCAGAAGGTCTGTTCCACAAGGCCGTAGCGCTTAGCGGAGATGCGACAAGAGCTAACAATCAGGAGTACTCTCAAAAGCTCGGAGAAGCCATTTTGAAAGAAGCAGGACTGAAGCCTGACCAGCTTGATTCGCTACAGAGAATGCCTTGGAACGAGTATCTTGAAGTGGCTATGAGAGCACAGAGAAAATTCAGGTCAAATTCAGGATATCGCGCAGGTTTCGCACCTGTAGGCAACGATCTGGACATACCTTCAGGAGAGTTTTTCGAAAACAGGGAATCCGATGTCCCTATGCTTCTATGCAGTACCTTCCATGAGTGGAATCCGAACAGGGATGATCCTGAGAAAGAAGACATTACGTTTGAAGGAGTAGCAAAGGAACTGTCCGGGACATATAAGGATCCGATGGCAGTCATCAACGGATACAGAGAAGTCTTTCCAGAGGCTCGTCCGATAGAGATATGGGCATATGCTGTATCTCACAGATACGGCACCGTAAAGACCGCAGATGCCCGTTGCAGACAAGGAGCTCCCGTATATATGGGCTGGTTCGGTTGGGAATCCCCTCTTTTCGATGGCAGACACAGGGCTTTCCACTGCATCGATATTTCCTTCTGGCTTATGAATACAGACAGAATGGTTACTCATAACGGCGGAGGAAACCGTCCGTACAGACTCTCCATGAAAATGTCTGAAGCACTGGTGAACTTCATGAAGACCGGAAAGCCTTCAGCAAGGAAGCTTCCTGAATGGTTGCCATATACTCCGGATGACGGCAATGTCATGATCCTTGATGATAAGTCATATATGACGACAGACATAGACAAGAATGCACGTAAAATAGTAGAAAATAATTGGTTATGAAAAAGACAAATCTCTGCATATCATTAGCCTTCATATTGATTTCATCAGGAATCACAGGACAGGCACAGACCATTTCTTCATGGCTCACCACACCGGACAGAAGCATGCTTTTCCAGCAGCAGGAAGAAGTTGTAGAATTTGAAGCACAACAGAGAGAAAGGGTTCCATACATAGTTGTAGATCCGGCCAGAAGCTATCAGTGCATGGAAGGATTCGGATTTGCCCTTACCGGAGGCAGCGCAGAACATCTCATGAAGATGACTCCGTCTGCACGTCAGGAAATCCTTCAGGAGATGTTTGATCCTGCAGAGGGCGTTGGATTCAACTATATACGTCTTACCCTTGGTGCTTCAGACCTTAACAGTTTTGTCTTTTCATATGATGACATGCCCGAGGGAAAAGAAGATTTCAAGCTGAAGAATTTCTCTTTATCCCAGGATCTGAAAGATGTAGTTCCGGTAATGTATGAGATTCTTGGAATCAATCCGAGAATAAAGATCATGGCCTCTCCTTGGTCTGCTCCGACATGGATGAAGGAAAGCGGAAACGTCAGGGGCGGCAAACTCAGAAAAGACTGCTATCAGGTTTATGCCGAATACTTTGTGAAGTATGTCCAGGCGATGAAGAGCCATGACATACACATTGACGCCGTCACCATCCAGAATGAACCTCTCAACTCCAGAAATACTCCAAGCATGCCATGGGATCCGGCAGACCAGATTGAATTCGTGAAGAATCATCTGGGACCGGCATTCGAAAAGGCTGGTCTTGACACGGACATTATAGTTTTTGACCACAATTGTGACCGTCCGGACTATGCATTGGCAATCTATAACGACCCTGAGGCAGCCAGGTATGTTGCAGGTTCGGCATACCATCATTACAGGGGTGACCTGAGTGCGATGTCATATGTTTATGAGGCTCGTCCTGACAAAAAAATATACTTCACCGAGCAGATGACTACCGAGCGTCCGGGCATGGACAGGATTGACATCGCATGGCCTGTAAGAAGGCTCATAATCGGTGTGACACGCAACTGGAGCAGCAATGTCGTGCTCTGGAATCTGGCGGCAGACCCTCTCAACGATCCTCACACCGACAACGGAGGCTGCTCGATGTGCCAGGGTGCCATCACGATCGATGGAGACAATGTCACGAGAAATCTTGCGTATTACGTCATTGCACACGCGTCTAAGCATGTTCCTGACGGATCACACCGCATTTTTTCAACTGCACCTGGCGAAAGGATAATATCAATCTGCGAAGACGAACAGCATCCGCAGATGTGGAGGACAAATGTCATCGAGAAGGCTGACGTTCCCGATAACGTGACCTTCATGACACCACAAGGAAAAATTGTCATGGTGGTATCGAATGATTCATGGTCAAGAAAGGAGGTCAACATCCAATATAATGGCAAATTTGCATCATTGAAGATCGCACCGGGTTCTGTTGCCACATATGTCTGGGACGCAGACTAGCAACTGACCGGCAATCATTACCGTAAGTGAAGATACAGATTGTTGTATCTTTACGAAAAAGATTATACTATTTTGAATAAGACATTGCATCTTGTTGAAGTTTGATTATTTTTGTAAATCTTAAAAATTTATGAAATGACTGAAATTCAGCAGGAAATATGCCCTATTACGGGTGAAGACCTGTTCATTATTTTAGACAGGCCTAATGTAAAATTTGAATATCCCATCCACTGCCATCCTGAATACGAAATCAATGTCGTGATAAATTCAAATGGAACCAGGGTGATCGGTGACTCCGAAGAATCTTTCTCCGGACTGGATTTCGTCATGCTCGGACCATATGTGTCACATGTGTGGAAATCCGAGCAGGAAAACAATCATGAGATAACCATCCAGTTTTCCGGAGACCTGCTGAATTTCCATATCATGAACAAACGTCTGTTCATGCCGATAAAACAGTTGCTGATGGACTCCATGCAGGGACTTCACTTCTATGGCGAAGAGGCGGAACGCATAAAGGATGAGATTATGGACCTTACAAAAATGCAGGGATTTCAGACTGCCACCAAGTTCCTTAATATCCTGAATTCTCTTGCTCATGCTCCAAGACGTAAACTTGTCAGCAACATGTATGAATCTGAAATACTCATCCACAAGTCCAGGTCAAGGCGTATCAGCAAGGTATGCAGATACATAGAAGAGAACATATCCCACAAGATTTCCTTGTCTGATGCAGCCGGTCTTGTAAATATGTCAGATTCGGCTTTCAGTCACTTCTTCAAGAGACAGACCAGCATTTCATTCATCACCTATGTCAATAACCTCAGGGTTGCTAAAGCGTGTGAACTGCTGGCCAACACTTCTCTAAGTGCATCTGAAATATGCTACGACTGCGGATTCAACAACAAATCCAACTTCATCAGGACCTTCACCAAAAGAAAGAATTTGACTCCTATCGAATATAGAAATCATATTTCCCAACTCCTCATCAAATACTAGCCATGAAAAGAATTCTTATCATAGCGGTGGCATTTCTGATTGCCGCCGCCCCCTCTTTCGCACAGGTAAGCATAGACAGAAAGGTTGACTCTCTTCTTGCGATAATGACGCTCGATGAAAAGATCGGCCAGATGAATCAACTTCATCCCGACATTCACGATCTTGAAACCGAAATCCGCTCCGGAAAGGTAGGATCTGTTTTGAGCGTTGTGGGAACAGAGTGGATGAATCGCCTTCAGAAGATTGCTGTCGAGGAAACAAGGCTTGGAATACCGCTCCTGAACGGAAGAGATGTCATCCACGGCTTCAGGACCATATTCCCGATTCCACTGGGACAGGCAGCATCATTCAATCCGGAAATAGTACGCGAAGGAGCAGCCATTGCAGCAGAAGAAGCATATCATGAGGGAATAAACTGGACATTTGCTCCGATGCTGGACATATCTCATGATGCCAGATGGGGAAGAATAGCGGAATCCCTTGGAGAAGACCCGCTCCTGGCCGGCATCATGGGTGCAGCCATGGTAGAGGGTTTCCAAGGTGCTGATCCTGAAAACATCAGCGGCATTGCAGCATGTGCAAAGCATTTTGTCGGCTATGGCGCTGCTGAAGGCGGTCGCGATTACAATTCCACAAACATCCCGGAAAGAAGGCTCAGGAACCTGCATCTGAGGCCATTCAAGGCCGTAGCGGATGCCGGTGTGGCGTCACTGATGACAGCATTCAACGACAATGACGGAATACCAATGACAGGAAACACCAGACTTATCCGCGATATACTGAGACAGGAATGGGGATGGGATGGAATGATTGTTTCAGACTGGGAATCAATCCGCGAAATGATAGCACATGGCTTCTGTCAGAACGAAGTGGAGGCTGCCTATAAGGCCGCCGTGGCAGGAGTCGATGTGGAAATGGTAAGCGAGACATACATCAGGAACCTGAAAAAGATGGTCGAAGACGGTATCGTTCCGATATCTGTGATAGACCAGTCGGTCGGCAATATCCTTCGCCTGAAGTTCCGTCTCGGTCTTTTCGACAATCCTTACTGGCAACCGGCAGAAGCCCCATCTTCTGAAAAGGCTCTGAAAACTGCACAAAAGGCCGCAGAAGAGAGCATCATTCTGTTGAAGAATACCAATGCACTGCCTCTGAACGCCTACGAAATCCGCTCCGTTGCGGTTACAGGACCTCTTGCTGATGCTCCTGCCGATCAGATCGGAACATGGGTGTTTGACGGAGACGTCACCAGAAGCGTCACCCCTATCGAAGCGATACGGGAGATGTATGGAGACAAGGTCGAGATCATCTATGATCCTATTCTCAATTATTCGAGAGAGACATTGCCCTCTGATGCTGAAAAGCGAATCAGGAGACTCTCGAAAGCAGATGTAATCCTATATTTTGCAGGAGAAGAAGCCATTCTTTCCGGTGAGGCTCATTGCCTATCCTCAATCTCGCTTCAGGGAGGACAGGAACAACTCGGAAAATTGCTGAAAGAAACCGGAACAAAAGTGATCAGCATAATTATGGCCGGAAGACCGATCGCTCTGAAACCGATCCTTGAAAATTCAGATGCCATGTTATTCGCATTTCATCCCGGAAGCATGGCCGGACCTGCCCTCACACGCACGATATTCGGAG
This sequence comes from Bacteroidales bacterium, assembly GCA_017399865.1. Classification (GTDB taxonomy): domain Bacteria; phylum Bacteroidota; class Bacteroidia; order Bacteroidales; family UBA932; genus Cryptobacteroides. The sequence continues at coordinate 79,979 of JAFQAT010000010.1, forward strand.
AAATATGTCCTTCGGGAAAACTTCCTGTGACATTCCCAGTCGATGAAGGCCAGATTCCGATATATTACAATCATAATTCGACCGGAAGGCCATCAGACGGTAAAGAAATCCTGCTTCATGACATTCCGCTCAACGCATCCCAGACATCGCTTGGCAACAAATCATACTATCTTGACAGCGGCAAAGATCCTTTGTTTCCTTTCGGATACGGTCTGAGTTATACATCATTCGAATATTCCGACATCAGACTGTCAAAGACTGAAATCAATCCTGACGAAAGCGTTGAAGTCACACTTACCTTGAAGAATACAGGCAAAATGGCGGGAGCAGAAATTGTTCAATGCTATATTCAGGACGAATTTGCATCGGCAGCACGTCCAGTACGCGAACTTGCTGACTTCAAAAAGATTTTCCTCCAGCCGGGAGAAAGCATAGAGGTAAAAATGCAAATCAGCCCTTCTGCCATGAGTTTCTATGATATCAACATGAACTACTCTATGGAAAAGGGCCGATTCAAGGTATTCGTCGGAAAGGATTCAGATGCTCCGCTTGTAGGAACATTCCGACTTTAACCGCTACTTGATTACAGATACGGCAGAAGGCTTCTTCACGGCTTTGTGGGCAGCCTTCTGTGCTATCTTGCATTCTTTCGCAGTCATTCCCTCAGGGCAGTATGAGTTGCCCACAGGATTGATGCCGAAAACAGACTCGAGCCATGTGCATGCCGCTATATAGCGTCCATGAATGAAACTGAGGTGGAAGCCATCACGGGTCAGATCCTGTCCCAAAGATGAAGTTCGGGCATTCTGTATCGCCGTTCCCGAAGGAATGACCAGTTCTATTCCCACTTTCGGAACCTCCTGGTTTACAGTATTGACAATCGCCTCATACATCTTCATCTGGTCTCTGTCATAGTTTACAAAGCCACCGTGGTTCGAACCGGGAGCATATGCCCATGTCTGATGGAACATGATGACGGCATCCTCCGGAATTCTTGCCTTCACAAACTCGACAAGTTCAGGCAGACGCGCATACGACTCCGGCATTCCGGAATTCTGGCTCACCTGCTGCAAACTTACATAATCCCATTCCTCCTCAGCAAGTACCTTTTCAAGGGTGTATCCCCAAGCCTCGGTCATATTGCCGTCGACATCAAACTTGCGATATCTGTAATCAGGAATATTGCCTCTCAAATTATTGACATGTCTTTCGATCGAACATCCGCCGATATACATGTTGCATATGATGGCTTTTACACCTTCCGCCCTGACGAGCGGAGAAAGATGCTGCTCTATCGCATCTTCCGAAAAACTGTTTCCGATAGCAAGAACCTTCAATGTGTCCGGCTGTGCAGCCCATGAACTGAAAGCGGAAAGGACAATCAGACTTAAAACAATAAATATCTTTTTCATAGTTTCATCATTCATAACATTAACCCCGAAAGTTTCTGATGACTTCCGGGGTTAAATGGCTTATTGAAATTATTAGTCTTCCTTCTCCTCTTCGAGATATGCCTTCAGGAGCTTTTCCTGTACATCACCTGGAACAGGCTGGTAGTCAGCGAAGTCCATTGTGAATGTCGCGCTTCCTGAAGTGAGGGAGCTGAGGGTTGTAGAGTAACGGTAGAGCTCTGCAAGAGGAACACGTGCCTTGATAGTGCTGAATCCCTTGTCCTCGCCCATTCCTTCGATGAGGGCACGGCGGTTCTGGAGGTCAGACATACAAGCACCCATGTAATCTGATGGAGTAAGGACTTCTACGTTATAGATTGGCTCCATGATCTTCGGACCTGCGATACGGAACGCTTCCTTGAATGCGTTACGTGATGCGAGAACGAATGAGATTTCATTTGAGTCAACCGGGTGCATCTTACC
>JAFQAT010000080.1 GCA_017399865.1 Bacteroidales bacterium
CACTTCAATAGGGGTACCGGCGACGCTTGGTGAGGTGTAATGTATTGTCCGTCAATACTTTACTTTATAGTGGGTGTCGCCGGTCGCCGCAAAAATGTTGCCCTTCAGAGCTCCGGAACGGAAATCGGGACAGCCCCTGGGATGAATACTAGAGATTGGGATCAGGAACGAAGACTAGGGACGGGGGCCATGTCTTCCCTGAGTACTGAATGTCATCTAGAGCATAGCGAAGGATCTTTATTGCTAAAGATGCTTCACTTCGTTCAGCATGACAATTAAGGGATGGTCAGTCATGCGTAGGTTGATATATCTTTCCTCAAAAATTTGCGGCGACCGACGACAAGGGAAATGAGAGTATCCATCGCTATTCTGAGTACTAATTCTAGTCCTGTATACTTGTTGTCATCATGAGCATCGCGAAGGATCTTAATTACTAAAGATGCTTCACTTCGTTCAGCATGACAATTAAGGGATGGTCAGTCAGGCGTAGGTTGAGACATCTTTTCACAAAAATTTGTGGCGACCGGCGACAAGGGTGATGTGTAATGCGTTGATGTTCAATGTTTTGTAAATTACTAGTATCGCCAGTACCCCACTTCAATAGGGGTACTGGCGATACGTGGTTATATGTAATGTATTAGTTGTCAACAACTTATCTTAAAGTAAGTGTCGCCGGTCGCCGTAAACACTTGTCTTTCGGAGATTAAGCACGATGATTCGAGATGGATGGGTGGGAGTGTTTGGCATGGGGTTTGCAAAATCTTGGGGCAAGGTTAGTTTTAGTTGTTAATAGGGTTATAGTTCAGTAACGGGCCGCTCTCCAGAAGGAGGCGGCCCGTCTGATTTGCATCACCCATCATCACCCAGTGTTAGCATCACCCGGCAGCAATTACAGTACTTGCTATATCCCGGCAGCATTCGTGATATTGTCCGGCAACGTCCGGCAACATCCGGCGCATCCAACAGCTTCCAACAGCATCCAACAGCATCCATCATCATCTTGCAGCGCTTGGCGGCAAGGTGAGGTGGGGTGGGGAAGTGATTATTTCTGTCTGAGGAAGACCTGCACCGGACATCCGAGGAAGTCGAAGTGGGTGCGGAGCTTGTTCTCAAGGAAGCGGCGGTATGGGTCGCGGATGTACTGCGGAAGGTTGCAGAAGAACGCGAACGAAGGAGACTTTGTAGGGAGCTGGGTCACGTACTTGATCTTGATGTACTTGCCCTTCCATGCAGGCGGAGGATAGTTCTCTATCTCCGGAAGCATGACTTCGTTGAGCTCCGATGTCTTTATCTTGCGCGAGTAGTTGTCATACACATGTGCCGCAGCGTCGAGCACATCCATTATCCTCTGCTTGTTGATTACTGAAGTGAAGATGATAGGGAGGTCATTGAACGGCGCGAGGCGGTCCTTGATGGCCTTTGTGTATTCCTTCATCGTATTGCTGTCCTTCTCTATGGTGTCCCATTTGTTGACTACCACCACGCATGCCTTCCTGTTCCTCTGGATGAGGTTGAAGATGGCCATGTCCTGCGACTCGATGCCTGTCTGGGCGTCTACCATGAGGATGCAGACGTCAGAGTGCTCGATGGCGCGGATGGACCTCATGACCGAATAGAACTCCAGATCCTCGTGTACCTTTGTCTTCTTGCGCATACCTGCTGTGTCTACGAGCATGAACTCGTGGCCGAACTTGTTGTAGAGGGTTGCGATGGAGTCGCGGGTGGTGCCGGCGATAGGGGTCACGATGTTCCTCTCCTTGCCGAGAAGGGCGTTGGTGAGGGATGACTTTCCTACGTTTGGCTTTCCTACGATGGTGAAATGCGGAAGTTCAGGATGCTCGTCAGTGTCAGGGTCTTCTGCAGGAAGCTCCTTCACGATGGCGTCCAGGAGGTCTCCCGTTCCGCCGCCGTTGGCAGCTGATATGCTGTATACCTCGCCGAGACCGAGCGAATAGAACTGGAAGGCGTCATAGATCTTCTCGCCTGAGTCGATCTTGTTGACTGCGAGAACGACAGGCTTGCCGCTGCGGCGCAGAAGATCTGCGATCTCCTCGTCGTAGTCGGTGATTCCTGTGCCGGCCTCGACCATGAAGAGCACTACGTGCGCCTCCTCGATGGCAAGGACCACCTGCTTGCGGATCTCTTCTTCGAAGATGTCGTCCGAATTTGATGTGTATCCTCCTGTGTCGACTACAGAGAACTCTGTACCGCACCATTCACATCTTCCATAATGTCTGTCGCGGGTCACTCCCGCTGTCTCGTCAACGATCGCCTGACGCATTCCGACCAGGCGGTTGAAAAGGGTAGACTTGCCCACGTTAGGGCGTCCTACGATTGCTAATAAACTCATAATTCAGAATGTTATTAAAATCCCGCCTCTCGGCGATAATTGCATGTCCCTATCCGGGACCGAAAATATATTGACCACCATGTGCGGTGGGTTAAAAAGTCGCTGTAAGCGACCGGCCCGGGCAGGGCCGAAGTCCCCCTGCAGGGGGCAGGGGGTTAAGATCACCCACAGATGTGGGAGCTGGAACAGCTTCCGCACCCGCCTTCATCGCAGGCTACCGGGTTGCCGTCCTTGTCCTTCTTGCCCCAAAGCTTTATCTCTTCTTCCTTGGCGCACTTGATGCCCCTCTTGCGCATCTCGACGTTGTTCTCGATCTCAGTCTCAGGGAACTTTCCGTCCTTCCTGAAGATGATGTTGAAGCAAAGCCCGAACACGCAGAGCCCTACAAGTACCAAGGCTGCAAGCAGAATTTCCATTTAGTTGATGAAGCTTGAGCTGATTTCCTCGTAATTGTAGACCTTGCTTATGATGCTTGCGAACATGTCGGTCATCGTAAGCACTGTGATCTTGCTCTTGTCCTTTGCTGGATCAGGATTCAGAGGAAGAGTGTCCGAAACAATCACTTCCTCAAGAGAAGACTCGGCGATCCTGTCGTATGCCGGACCAGAGAATACAGGATGTGTGGCACATGCCCTCACGCTCCTCGCGCCCATCTCCTTCAATACGTTGGCGGCCTTTGCGAGGGTTCCCGCTGTGTCGACCATGTCGTCTACGATTACAACATCCTTTCCTGCAACGTCTCCGATGGCTGTGATTGAGCCTACTACATTTGCTCTTTCGCGAGACTTGTGGCAGATGATGACAGGGCACTCAAGATATCTTGCATACGCATTCGCCCTCTTTGCACCTCCCATGTCGGGCGCGGCGATGGCTAGGTTCTCAAGGTTAAGGTTCTTCAGGTAAGGAAGGAACACTGCGCTTGCGTAGATGTGGTCAACCGGAACGTCGAAGAATCCTTGAATCTGGTCTGCATGGAGGTCGCATGTCATCACGCGGTCGCATCCTGCAGCATGGAGCATGTTTGCAACAAGCTTCGCTCCGATGGAAACCCTAGGCTTGTCCTTGCGGTCCTGCCTTGCCCATCCGAAGTAAGGCATCACGGCGATCACCTTGTGGGCCGAAGCTCTCTTTGCGGCGTCGACCATCAGAAGGAGCTCGAAGAGGTTGTCTGTCGGAGGCGGAGTGGACTGGATGATGAATACAGTAGCTCCTCGTACGCTTTCATTGTAGCTTGGCTGGAACTCTCCGTCGCTGAAGGTCAGAACGTCTGAACTGCCGACTTCGATGTTGAGGGCCTTTGCCACTTTAAGTGCGAATTCCTTTGAAGCCCTGCAGGCGAATAACTTGAGTTTGTGTTCGTGTTGCATCGTATTGAAGGTTTAAGGTCACATTGTCTTCTTTTATTCCAGACTGTCGAGCACCGATCCGATGTAGTCGAGGATCTCCTCCCTTCCGAGTCCGGTCTCTGACGAGCTGACGAATGTCGGAGGAAGTTCTTCCCAATGCTCGAGTATCTGCTGCTTCATCTTCTCGATCTGGGTCTGGAGGGCCACCGGGCCCATCTTGTCACCCTTCGTGAAGATGATGGCGAAAGGTATCCGGCTCTGTCCGAGCTCGAAAAGGAAGTCCATGTCGACCTGGCCTATGTCGTGGCGGCAGTCGATCAGGACGAAGAGCATCACCATCTCTTCGGAGAAGTTGAGGTAGTTTCTGATGACCTGCTCGAGCTTCTGCTTTCCGGTCGCTGACATCTTTGCATATCCGTAGCCGGGGAGGTCGACAAGGTACCACTGCCTGTTTATGAGGAAATGGTTCACAAGTCTGGTCTTTCCGGGCTTGCTGGAGGTCATCGCCAGGTTCTTCTTGTTGCAGAGCATGTTGATCAGGGAGGACTTGCCTACATTCGATCTTCCGATGAAGGCGAATTCAGGGAATTTCTGCTTCGGCTTCTCGGAGATCCTTGTGCTGCTGCCGGAAAATAGGGCCTCTGTGATCTTCATAAAACGTCAGGTCTTTAAAACGTGCGCAAAGATATGAAAATTCAAGATTTTTTCCTAAATTTGTTGCAATATTGAGAAAAGCGTATGGAAAAAGAAATATTTGACCTTTTCGATCTGCAGCAGAAGCTGAAGAAGGGGATAGAATGTCTTTTTCCGAAACGGATATGGATAAGGGCCGAAGTGAGTGCCGTAAAGGCACGATACGGAGGCCATTGTTATCTGGAGCTGTCCCAAAGCGATGAGAACGGCCTTGTCGCCAAGATCAGCGCCGTGATCTGGAGCTCCAAGTACAGGTTCTTAGCACCTTACTTCGAGTCCGTGACCGGCTCTCCGATCTCCGAAGGCATGGTGGTCCTCGTGGATGTCCAGGTGAATTACAGCGAACTCTACGGCCTGTCTCTGGTCATAAACGACATCGATCCGGAATACTCTGTAGGCGTAAAGGAACTTGAACGTCAGAAGACCATTGAGCGTCTCCGTAGCGAAGGGCTCATGGGCCTTCAGGAAGGCCTTGCGATGCCGGCTTTGCCGCATCGCCTGGCGGTAGTCTCTGCGGCTGACGCCGCCGGCTACCGCGACTTCATGCGCCATCTCCATGAAAACCCGTACGGATTCAGCTTCGAAACCGTGCTTTTCCCTGCCCTGATGCAGGGTGCAGGATGCCCTGCATCGGTCATCGCCGCATTGGATGCGGTGATGGAGGACGGCAGAGTCTTCGACGCCGTCCTTGTCCTCAGGGGCGGAGGCTCGAAGCTCGACCTTTCGTGCTTCGACGACTATGAGCTGGCGGCAGTGATAGCGCAGTATCCGCTGCCTGTCCTGACGGCCATCGGCCATGACCAGGACCACCATGTGGCAGATATGGTTGCCCATGCATATCTGAAGACCCCGACTGCCCTTGCTGATTTCTTCCTCGATATCTATGAGGATGAGGATGCAAGGCTGTCTTCATACATGTCCCGTATGAGACTGGCTTTCAACAGCCGCATCTCTCTTATGGAATCGGCACTGAATGTGCTTCAGACGCGGATCCTGTCGGCCGATCCGCGCCGCATCCTGGACCGTGGCTACGCCCTGGCCCTGGACGCGGAAGGAAGGGTCATGAAAGGCGCGGCCGGTCGGACGAAGGGAGACCGGCTGTCGGTGATGTTCGCCGACGGCACCCTCGACTGCAGAGTGGAGGATTGCCGGTCAAGCCGGCAATGACGACAGTCCGGCAATGACAAGTGTCATCCCCGACCCGATCGGGGATCTTATAGAATGAGTATGGAAAAGTTTGATTATAATGCAGCCGTGGAGGAACTCGAGTCCATAGCGGTGAAGGTCGAAGACCCGCAGACGGGCATCGACGACATAGACAGATACATAAGGCGCTCCAAGGAGCTTATAGAGGCCTGCATGGCCTACCTCCGTGGCGCCAGGGAGAATCTCGACTCTCTCTCATCCTGATCTCCCTTGTCATCCTGAGCGGAGCGAAGGATCTTTAATAAATAGTTAATTAAAACAACAGAATATGTGCGCAAAAAAGAAGAAAATGATTTACGACCACGACGAGTGGCTCCTCCCATACAAGGATGTGATCGACAGAAGACATGAGATGATCATGGACCTCAAGAAGAGGATGTCTGTCGACGGCTCCCTTAGCAAAGGCATGAACAACCACATGTTCTACGGCCTCCATCGCGACGGAAGAGGGAACTGGGTCTTCCGCGAGTGGGCTCCGAACGCCACAAAGATCTACCTGATCGGCGAGTTCAACAACTGGAAGAGGACAGAGGCATACGCTCTGAAGCCTCTCGGAGGCGGAAACTGGGAGATTGTCCTCCCTGCAATGTTCCTGGAGCACGGCACGCTGTACAAGCTGTACATCGAGTGGAAGGGCGGCGGTGCCGAAAGGCTGCCGGCATATGTCACCAGAGCCGTCCAGGATCCTGTGACCAAGACTTTCTGCGCGCAGGTCTGGGATCCGTTCGAGAAATACGAATGGAAGAATGCCAAGCCGGGCAAGCGTCCTCATCCGCTGATCTATGAGTGCCATATCGGAATGGCTGCGGAAGAGGAGAAGGTCGGGACCTTCGAGGAATTCCGCACGAACGTGCTTCCGAAGGTGGCGGAGCTTGGATATGACACCCTCCAGATAATGGCCCTCCAGGAACATCCGTACTACGGCTCCTTCGGCTACCAGGTGGCGAACTTCTACGCCCTCAGCTCGCGTTTCGGAACGCCTGAGGAGTTCAAGGCCCTCGTGGACGAAGCCCACGGCCTCGGAATAGCGGTCGTGATGGACATAGTCCACTCGCATTCAGTTGACAATGAGGCAGAAGGACTCGGCCTGTTCGACGGCAAGGAGACCCTGTACTTCTACGACGGCTGGCAGGGCCACCATCCTGCATGGGGCTCGAGATGCTTCGACTACGGCAAGGATGAGACGAAATACTTCCTCCTTTCGAACTGCAAGTACTGGATGGAGGAATACCATATCGACGGTTTCCGCTTCGACGGAGTGACCAGCATGCTCTACTGGGACCACGGCCTTGAAAAGGCCTTCGTGGGCTATGAGAGCTATTTCAACCAGGGCGTTGACGACAATGCGATAGCATACCTCGCCCTGGCGAACATCCTGATCCACGAGATGAACGAAGACGCGTTCACCATCGCTGAAGATGTCAGCGGAATGGCCGGCCTTGCCGCTCCTCTGGAGCAGGGCGGCGTCGGCTTCGACTTCCGCATGAGCATGGGCGTCGCCGACAATTGGATCAAATGGATCAAGGAACTCTCCGACGACCAGTGGGGAATGGGAGAGATGTGGTGGCAGCTCACCAACAAGCGCGATGACGAAAAGACCATCAGCTACGCCGAGTGCCACGACCAGGCGATGGTAGGCGACAAGACGATCGCCTTCAGGCTCATGGACAAGGAGATGTACTTCTCGATGAACAAGGGCTCGCAGTCCGACATCGTCGACAGGGGCATCGCCCTCCACAAGATGATCCGTCTTGTGACCATGGCCACATGCGGAAACGGCTATCTCACCTTCATGGGCAACGAGTTCGGACATCCGGAGTGGATCGACTTCCCTCGCGAAGGAAACGGATGGTCATACAAGCATGCCAGGAGACAGTGGTCGCTCGCTGAGCCTGACTACCTGAGGTACAGATATCTGCGCAATTTCGACAAGGCTATGATACATCTGGCGCAGTCAGAAGGCATACTTGATGAAAAACCGGAACTTTTTGTGCAAGATGAGCAGAAAAAGATACTGATTTTCAAAAGAAAAAACTGTATCTTTGCACTCAATTTCAACCCCACCGTTTCGTTTGCCGATTACGCCTTCGCGGCGCCGGCCGGAAAATACGAAGCGATACTTGATACAGACGAAAGCGAATTTGACGGTTTCTCCAGGTTAAAGACCGGGGAGGAACATTTCAGTGTGCCGGAGCGAAGCGAAAACGGCAACGGGAAATACAAGGATTCCCTGTCGCTCTACCTTCCGAGCCGCTGCGCAGTCGTATTGAAGAAAATAGATTAATTAACTGATATATTACACATTATGGCTTTTCTTAAATTCAACAAGTCCGAACTCGTGAACCTTGAGTACTCGCTCAAGCGTGAGCTCCTCGTAGCCAACGAGACCGGTGCCTACTGCAACACGTCCATCGTGACCTGCAACACAAGGCGCTACCACGGACTGCTCGCTGTCCCTGTTCAAGGACTGGGAGGCGGAAAGTACATGCTGCTTTCTGCGCTGGATGAGAGTCTGGTCCTCGGAGGCAAGCAGTTCAACCTCGGCATCCACTGCTACGGCGACACTTACGAGCCAAGAGGACACAAGTACATCGTAGACTTCGATGCCAACCCAGTTCCGGTAGTGACCTACAAGGTCGGTGGAATCATCTTCACCAAGACCATCATGATGGTTCCGGACAATGATCAGGTCCTTGTCAAGTACGAACTTCTGCAGGCCCCTTCAAAGGTGAACCTCGTTCTCAAGCCTTTCCTTGCCTTCAGAAGCATCCACAGCCTTACAAGCCAGAACGCTGAGGCTTACACGGGCTATGACGAGGTGGAAGGCGGAGTTTCCTTCCGTCTCTACAACGGATTCCCTGACCTGAACCTCCAGCTCTCTGCAAAGGCAACATACAAGCATCAGCCTTACTGGTACAGCGGAGTGACCTACTCGGACGAGTACCGCCGCGGATTCGACTGCAGGGAAGACCTTCTCGTACCTGGCGCGTTCACATTGGAGATGAAGCCGGGCGAATCAGTGGTGTTCTCGGCATCATGCACGGAAATCAATCCTAGGGGTCTCAAGAGGAAGTTCACAGACATCCTCAAGAAGACTCCAGATATCGAGGACCATGTGGACCTTCTCAGGCACAACGCCGAGCTCTTCAAAATCCACAACGGAAACAGAGCACAGATCAATGCCGGATTCTCATGGCTTGAGACAGGCCTTCTCCGTGAGACCATCGTCTCACTCCCTGGCCTGACCCTCTTCGCAAACGGCGACTGCGACGAGTTCGAGAAGATTCTCGATACCCTCATTTCCGACGAGCAGGAGAGACTTTACCGCAGGACCACCCAGGTCGAGGCTCCTTTGAGACTGACCGAGACGATCCAGCAGTACATCCGTTTCAGCGGAAAGGAAAAGCAGATATGGAAGAAATACAGCGAAGTCCTCAAGGGCATCATCGAAAGCTATGCTCCGGGACAGCGTCGTGAGGTGACCATGCATCCTAACGGACTCCTCTGGGCCCAGATGGACGGCGTGGCGCTCTCATGGATGAACGCATACGTATACGGAAGACCTGTCACAGAAAGGGCAGGATACCAGATCGAGACAAACGCATTCTGGTACAACGCACTCTGCTTCGCTATCGACATGGAGAACAAGTACGGTCCTAAGAAGAGCTCTTTCGTGGAGCGCTGGGCACCGGTACGCGACCTCGTGAAGGAGAACTTCCAGCCTACCTTCTGGAAGCCGGAGTGGGGCTACCTCGTGGATTATGTAGGAAACGGTCCTGTAGACCAGGCGGTACGTCCTAACATCCTCTTCCCGATCTATCTCGAGTACTGTCCTGTGGACGACGAGGTGGTTTCAGAGGTAGTGATGACGATCAACGACGAGCTCGTGACCAAGAGAGGACTCCGTTCTCTCTCTCCTAGAAACGAGAACTACAGAGGCGTATACGAAGGTTCGCAGATCGACCGCGACCTCGCATACCACCAGGGCTGCGCGTTCCCTGTTCTCCTCGCCCCTTACATCGACCTCTGCTTCAGGATGATGGGCGATGTGTTCTACGGAAGGGCGAAGTACCTTGTGGAGGGCTTCTTCGAGGACATCAGCAAGCACGGTGTGGGTGCATTCTCCGAGCTCTACGACGGAGACCCTCCACACGAGCCGCACGGCGCGATTTCATCGGCCATGAGTACGGCTGCGCTTCTGCGTATCGCATATATTATGAAACAGTATAAGAAATAAAGGAGGAAAGGAAATGAGAGTTCTGATGTTCGGATGGGAATTCCCTCCTCATATTGCAGGCGGACTTGGAACAGCCTGCTACGGTATGACCAAAGGTCTTGCCTACAACGATGTCGATGTTCTTTTCGTGATGCCTTCAGCTTCGGGCGACGAGGATGAGAGCGCGGTGAAGATCATCAACGCCAGCGATGTCGCAATCGACACCGTAAGCGAAACAGTCGATGAGTTCCTCGGAAAGGTTCAGTTCGTGCACATCGGCACAAACATGGTCCCTTATGTAGACCCTCGCGACTTCACCACAATGGTTGAGGAAGAGCGCAAGAGGCAGATCAAGGGCTTCCGCGTACAGTACGGCCAGAAGTACAAGTTCTCAGGTAAGTACGGCGCAAACCTCATGGAAGAGGTGGCACGCTACGCTATGGTAGGTGCGACCATCGCCATGCAGTACAAGGACCAGTTCGATGTGATCCACGCACATGACTGGCTCACATATCTTGCAGGTATCGCTGCAAAGCAGCTCACCGGCAAGCCTCTCGTAGTCCATATGCATGCGACATCATACGACCGTGCGAGCGACGATCAGGTCGACACACGCGTGGTAGACCTTGAGACAAAGGGCATGATGGCGGCTGACAAGGTGATGGCTGTGAGCGAACTCACAAGAAACATCTGTATCAACCGCTACGGAATCGAGCCTGAAAAGGTGGTTGCTGTCCATAATGCAGTGGACTTCACAGGCCGCGAGAAGCTCGAGGTAGAGAGGAACGTGAAGGAGAAGGTGGTTACCTTCCTCGGTCGCGTCACCTATCAGAAAGGTCCTGAATACTTCATCGAAGCTGCCGCAAAGGTGCTCAAGAGATGCAATAACGTACGTTTCGTTATGGCCGGAAGCGGCGACATGCTGAACCGATGCATCCGTCACGTCGCACGTCTCGGCATCTCTGACAGGTTCCACTTCACCGGCTTCCTCCGCGGAAAGGAGGTCCACAAGATGTTCGCCCTGTCGGATGTCTACGTGATGCCTTCGATTTCGGAGCCGTTCGGAATCTCGCCTCTTGAGGCAATGCAGACAAATGTACCTTCAATCATATCCAAGCAGTCAGGATGTGCGGAGATCCTTCAGTACGCCCTCAAGGTGGACTTCTGGGATGTCGATGCAATGTCTGATGCAATCTATGGTCTCCTCAATTATCCGGCAATAGCCCAGCTTGCTGC
>JAFQAT010000081.1 GCA_017399865.1 Bacteroidales bacterium
GAACAGGGTCAGGTTGAAAGGAGCTTGATACAGGACTATGCTGTGGGCGAATGTGCTGACATTGTGTATTCCCTCTCCAAAGCCGACCTCCACAGGGATTACTTGGCCTATCTCCATTGTGAAGCGGTTGATGGAGTGCTTGTTGGCGCCGTAGTTGAAATCTACAAATTCCGGATAATAGAAATTGCTGCTTTGCGCGCGCTCGGCATCGCTTATGATGCAGCTCTGCCAGCTGTCGTATGGAACGAATCTGCCTTTCGTAGAGAATGCTCCGCAGAGAAATCCGGTATATTTCATATCAAAGAAACCAATTTAGTAAACTGCCAGTTTTATCTATCCAAAGTTAATGTATTTTTCAGTAATTTTCATAGATTTATGTTATTTTTGTGAAAAACTATTTCTTATGAGCGACTTCGTCTATCTGAGAGAACTCGATGAACAGGAAAAGCATGATGCTGATATTCTTGTAGGGAACAGCATCGATTCATTGCCTTATACGCTTGCGGCACCTGTAAAGCGCCTGTTCGACCATGTCGCCGCCAATGAGTATGGCAAGGCCATGAACTATGCTCTCGACTTTGTCGAAATGTCTGTCCAGTATCTTTCAATGCTTCTTCTCGTGCGTCTGATAGAGATAGAAAAGGATCTTCCTTCCGAGCAGAGACGTACGGTCCGCATTGTGAACAAGATCGACGGCAAGCGTCCGCTTTCGTTGGGAGACTGGGTGAATGACATACTGACCCCTCTCGTCCTGATTTCCAAGGAGCGTATGCCGGAGGATGCGCTTGTGCAGTCTCTTCTTGCCCATCTGATGCGCAAGCAGACATGCGTTCTTCTGGGAGACAAGAGAGAGCCCAGCGTCGTACAGATCCGAAACGAATACCGCGGCCATAGCACTACACTTTCCGAAAACATATATCGCGGCGTCATCTATACTCTCGAACCTCGCATAATCACATTGCTTCGGGCCATGTCTCCGTTGCAGCAGTACGGTTTTCATTCCTCTCCTTCAGAAGGCCGGAAGCTGACCCATAAAGGCGCAGGAGCAAGCGTGGAAGGACCATGTGAAGCTGGCGAAATGCCCGGTCATTACTATGTCAGCGACGGAAAATGTACGACGGACATGTTCCCTCTGATAATGTCCAATGAAAACGGATATGTTTACATATTCCAGACTCTGAAGGAAGAGAGCGTGAGCTTCATATCTTCGAATGAAGACGCCGTGACATATGTCGACGACAGCTTCAATGACGATTTTGATGAGCTCATGCAGCGCGTCGCTCCTCAGTTCGACATATCGAAGGACCTTAACTGGGAGCAGTTCAGCGACCTTGCGAAGGCTGAATCGGAAAGATATCTGGCGAGGATATACCGTGAGAAGAAATACAATCGCGAGCTCTTTGTTGACCGCGAGCAGATATCTGCCGCCCTCGATGTGTTCTATGACAGCCCTGCTACCTTCTTCCCGATATTGGGAGAGGCCGGACAGGGAAAGACGAACCAGCTCTGCTTCTGGACGGAAAGACTGATTGAGGAGAACAAGTGCGTGCTTATCTTTTCCAGCGCCGATTTCGCTTCAGTCACGCTGGATGCCCATCTCAAGAACATATTCGGTTTCTCGCCACGTAAGGATATCGTCCGTCTGCTGGATACCCTCCATGACAAGGCTGTGCAGCGGGACCAGTATGTGTATGTTTTCTTTGATGCCCTGAACGAGTGTCTCCACTATAAGGATGACTCGGATCAGATGGGTGTCGTGGCCCTATACAAGGCCATTGTCCGCCTGTTCGTCAATGAAAGGTATGACAGGTTCAAGGTTGTGTCCACATGCCGAAGCTATACATGGAAACACGCATTGAGCCGTCTTGCCCAGAAGGAGCAGCATCTTACTTTTGCTGAAGACAACGGCCTTAATTCGGCTATACGAGGCTTTACTTCCAAGGAACTGAAGAAAGCCTATGGCATATATCAGGAACTCTACCAGATGACCTCCGAGTTCGAGTCGCTGACACCGACGGCAAAGATACGTCTGAAGGACCCTCTCATCCTTAAGATCGCATGTACGAATTACCTTTGCAAGGCCCTTCCGGAAAAGAGCAAGGACTTCACGTCCGTAGCCTTGTTCAACCGAATGTTCAACGACATAGCCTCGTCCTATGCAGGCAAGGCGCAGTGCCGTATAATCGAACTCATAGCCTCTCATCTCCTTGAAAGGTACGAGCAGGGGATTGCGTCCGACAGCATCTCGGAATCGGAACTGAAGCTTGCATATGACCAGCCGGAGAACCCTCTCTACAAGCTTGCCCATCTTATATTCAAGCGTGACGGTATTTCTGTGGCATACACCGAACTGATAAACAAGCCTGAGCGTCCGGTGCTGCGCATTTCAGAATCCGCTCAGACAGGTGAACGTCAGATACAGTTCATATATGAAAGATTTCTGGAGTACGTGATGGCCAGGGTCTTCGTCGCTCGTGAAACTTCAGACGGCTCTATCTCGACCCCTATTCCGGCCCATTCATATCTCCGCTGTCTGGCGAGGTCTGCAGGCAATGTCGTATATATGGGGGCGATGCGCAATGCATTGGCGATAGATGTGCTCCGGACGCATGACTATTCGACCCTTATATCGATGATGAGGGATTATCCTGATGATTATGAGGTGATGCTGCTGGTGGGCGAAGTGACCAATACCCTTATTGCCGAGAACTACGAGCAGGAACTGTTTGCGCTGACGGACCTGCTTCTTGCTGCGAATGTGGAAAACGGCGATAAGCTGACCCAGGAACTGAACAGGGTGAACCGCCTCATAGAGAGCAACAAGGCTGACGATCAGGTCATAGAGAAACATAAGTCCGTGCAGTCGGAACTGATGCCGGTCATCCGTCTTCGCAGGAATGCCACTGTGTCTGTCCTGAACGGAGTGTTCGCGACCGACTATTTCAACGAATCACTTTATGTCGAGGACCCTTACAGACTTCTGTGGAAGCTCCTTGACGAACCTATTACGGAGATAAGGAATGATGCGGTGATGTACATCTATTATCTCTCGGTCCGTACTCATACCCTTGATTATACTCTGCTGGACGAGAATATTGCCGAAAAGATCGTCGGACGCATGTTCGATCAGATCCGCAGTCATTCCCTTGCAGGCTGGATGGTAACATCGGGGCGGCGGAACATGCTGTTCAGCCGACTGGAGACCTCGATACGTCTTACCGTGCTGATGATCATAGACACTCTTCTGTCGAAGAAGGAGAACAGCCGTGACAGGGCAGCCGTGCTTCTGGGGCACATCACCTCCATCTTCAGCCATATCACAGGCAATTTTGCTCTCATACGCGTGATAATGCCTTTCCTTCAGTATGTCATGAGGAAGCAGCTGACCTTCCAGTCGGCATATGTAAACAATATAATCGAATATCAGGGATTCTGGGATGACAGCATCGTGCCTCTTGATGCAGAGGAAGGCAAATGGAGCCGTCAGGCCATGTGCAGACTGCTGCCGATGCTGATGTTCAACAACTCGGAAAAGAGTGCACAGGATGACCTGACCGCCCGTTTCCGCTCCATGCATCCTGCTGTTCTCGAGGCCTATGCCACTGGCGACAGCATGAGCTATTTCGTGCTGGAGCGGATAATGGTGATCATGGGCGTGGCTGACTGGGACAACGTCAGGCCGGTAGTTAACGGCGTGTTTGAGAAATACAGGCAGAACGAATGGTTCGATTATACGCAGATGTCGATTCTGTACAGCCTCTATCAGATATCGGTCTATGGTCCGCTGAACAGGGAACTGATCGATATGTACGCCCGTGAGGCCCGGGATTGGACATTGCGCACAAGAGGCCTTTTCCGTGCACGTAACAGCCACAAGGCAAATACCTTGGGCCTGTATAAGAGAAATGTGATGAACTGGTACGCCGTTGTGTATTGTACGCATTCAGGAGACGGCATGCCTCTTGAAGGAGACGAACGTTGTGTTCCTCTGTTCTATCGCATGCTGGACCAGGCGATAGAACAGAATGACAAGGTCCTTCTCTTCCACCTGATAGAGAACCTCTCGGAACTTATCACCGACTTCGGATATATACGTACAGCACTTGATATGCTCCTGTACATACTCAAGGCATTTGATACCAGCAGGAAGGTTGAGACTCTCGATGCGGTTGAAACAGACCGTGACGGCATTTACGCTCTGTCGCTGGTTTCGCTGATAGGAAATGTCTTGAGTACGGCGAAGAACTATTTTGCCGATGAGGTGGACAGCTTCATAAAGAGGGATATAGTCGGACTGACCTTCCCGGGAATATCGAAATACAGGGAGCAGATCCTGTCCTTCAATCCGAGCGGGGAGAGTCTCTCTGACCTGTTTACCCATAAGTTCGGCAATTTCCTCATGTGGTCTCTGTTGAACGAGCCTTCTGTGGAACAGTTCTCGATAAAGGCAATGTCAAGCGCATATGATTCGAAAGACTGTTTCGAGTGGTTTGACAAGGTGATAAGGATATTGGTAAAGGATATGTTTAACGCAAAGATATGATGAAGAAGATCATGGCTTCAGTTCTGATTCTGGTTCTGATATGGCTGGGAGTTTCTCTCCTGGGAGGAACCTTTACAAGAAAAGGCGGCAATGCTGCCGGCAAGATCATTACAGGTCATAGAGGCGGTGCAAGCCTGGGGCCGGAGAATTCCTTAGACTGCATTGCAGCCGGGCTTGATTCCGGCGCCTCGTCCATAGAAATAGATGTGCATATTACTTCTGACGGGGAGGTGGTGGTGTGCCATGACCCGACTGTGGACCGTACAACGGATGGAAAAGGTACCATAAACGACATGACTCTTGAGCAGGTAAGGTCATTGAGGATTCTTGACAAGGAGGGTAAGCCCACAGGACAGAGGGTACCGACGCTTGACGAGGTGCTGGATCTTATCGACGGACGTGTTGAACTGCTTCTTGAAATCAAGAGGACCAAAGGTAATAATGTCGGTATAGAGAAGGCTGTCCTGGATGTTCTGTCAAGGCGTGACGCATTGTCGTATACGGTGATACAGTCTTTTGACGATAGTGTTCTGGAGACCCTTCATGCCATGGACAGGAGCCTTTGTCTTGAGAAGCTGCTTTTCTGCAAGTTATGGGGCATTCCTGTCATTTTTGACGGTACGTTCAGCGTGTTCACTCCTGAAAAGTACAGCTATATCCGCTCATTCAATTTCTTTCATTATGCTTTGACTGCCTCATTGTCGGAATCACTTCACGGCAAAGGCTACAGGACCCGCATCTGGACTCTTGACAAGCCGGAAGACATACCTCAGATGAAACTTGACGGAATCATCACTGACTGCCCGAATCTGTTTATAGGAAAATAAAGGCTGTCACCTTTGGTGACTGGGGGTTAGATGATCAGTCTCGTTTTGTTTTATGAAGGTCGGCAGACAATTATTTAATCAAGTCGGCTTTGCCGACCGGCCCGGGCAGGGCCGAGATGCCCCTGGGGGCTGTCACCTTTGGTGACTGGGGGTTAGAGGATCAGTCTCGTTTTGTTTTATGAAGGTCGGCAGACCTTTATAAAACAAAATGAGACTTCGTCGCTCTCGCGAGGATGCCTCATCATAACCACATAATTAATAACACTAAAACTAATAACCGAATGCAAAGTTAGGGACTTTTCCGTACCCTGCAACAGTTGATGTGTTAAATAATTGTTACATTGCTGCCTCCGAATCTGTCCTTTCTTACAAGTATCTGTCTTTCAATCTGTTTCAATGCAGGTACGTGCGAGATTATTCCTATGAGACGATTGCCTTCCGTAAGGCTTCCCAATGTGTTCAAGGCAAGTCTCAAAGATTCGTCGTCCAGCGATCCGAATCCTTCATCAACAAACATGGTATCCAGTCTGATGCCGCCTGCACTGGATTGGATTTCGTCGGAAAGGCCAAGGGCCAGGGACAGCGATGCCTTGAACTGTTCTCCTCCTGAAAGGCTCTCGACTTTTCGCTCACTTCCGTTGTAATGGTCTATGACATTGAGTTCAAGCCCGGACTGGCTTCTGTTGTTCGATGCGGTCTCCCTGCGCTTGAGCTCGTACTGTCCTCCGGAGAGTGACATGAACCTTGTATTCGCCCTGGCTATTATGCGGTCGAAATACTCCATGAGCACATATGTCTCCAGCATCACCTTTTCCTTGCCTTCTAGATCTCCGTTCGCAGTCTTGGAAAGGGCGGACTTCCATGCGAACTCGTTTTCCAGCTGCAGGAGGCTTTCAGAACGCCTGATGATGTTTTCAAGAATGGTGCTGTTTGCCCGTATGCGTGCGAATGTATGGCGTATCTGCGTGTCCAGAACTG
This sequence comes from Bacteroidales bacterium, assembly GCA_017399865.1. Taxonomy (GTDB): domain Bacteria; phylum Bacteroidota; class Bacteroidia; order Bacteroidales; family UBA932; genus Cryptobacteroides. The sequence goes on from JAFQAT010000081.1 coordinate 6,349, forward strand.
CGGTTCTTGCCTCTGCCTTAAGCTTCTCTTGAATCTCCGCATCCTTGTCTATTGAGACCACCTCCTTTACCTGCTCTCTGACGGCTTCGATTCCAGCCTTCAGAGAGGCAACGGATTCCTTGCATGAATTGACGTCCGTTTCCGCTTTGGTTACATCTTGCAGAATGGTGTTGCGTCTTTCATTCAAGGTCTTTATGTGAGCCGCAGCTTCCTCCATGGTCTTGAACGGCAGGTCACGTAGCATTTCTCCTGCATGTTCTGATTTGGCTGCAGACTCAGCACAGAGGGCTGCAATCGAGGCTTTTAGCGCATTTATCCTGTCTGTGGTTTCATTCAGCTTCCTTTCGGCTTCAGGAATAGCCTTTGCCAAGGCATCTTTTCTGTCTGATTTCTTCTTCAGAGAGCGGATGAGACCGTCCGTTTCATAAATGTATCTATCCGCGGCATCTCTATCCTTCGCGACGACAGCGGACACCTGCGGTCCATATGCGATATCCATGATTTCCATAAGACGCTGATTCAGAGATTCCAGTCCGGAATCTGTTCTTGCCTTCTGCTGTGCACAGAGGCTGAATCCCTTGTTCACTTTCGCTTCAAGGTCATCATATCTTTCCTTCAACACCTTTACTTCCTGCTGGGTCGGAACCTTATCCGACAGACGTGCCTTGGACGGATGCGAAATAGATCCGCAGACCGGACATGGCGATCCCTCTTCCAGGCTCAGAGCCAGTATTCCAGCCTGTTCGGACATGAACAGATTGTTTCCTTCTAAATATTCTGCCATGGCGGCATCTCTTTCGCCGATTCTTTCCTTAAGAGCCTTCTGATAGCGTGCCAGCAGCTTCATGTCCTCTTCGTAAGCCACGATCTGTGCGGTCAGGGCGGTGAGGTCGGCCTTGCGCTTCATCAGCGTCTCCTTTGCCTGCATCGCTTTCAGCAGATCCTCTCCGATGTTCTCCAGGGCAATGGCTTCGTCCTTGAGCGAAGCCGCTTCCGAATTGAGGACAGCGGCTGTTTCCTCCTTCTGTTTGAGTTCCTTTTCTTCAGCTGTGTACTTCTCTACCAGCGTTTTCAACTCCTTCTGCAATACAGACAGCTGGTCAAACCTTGGCATTAAGCCTTCAGTCTTTCCGACTTCAACAGCGATTTCATCAGCCTCCGGCATCAGCTTTTTCCTTTCTGCCAGAATTGTCTCAAATGCAGCCAGATCAGCCGTCTTCTTCTCCAGCAGGGCAGTGTCCTCCTTCAGCTTCGCACATGCCTTTTCATACTCTTCCTGTTTCTTTACCAAGGCATCCTTCTCCCTGCGTATGTTTTCACATAGCTGCTTCTCTTTCTCGTCCTTCTCATTGGCCTGCGTATCTTCAGCAATGATGGCACGGATCATTTCCAGCACGTCCTCTATGCCCATCTTACGTGCCTTCGCTTCGGCCGTCATGGCCGCGAAGGCGCTTGCCGTTCCACATTCTATTCCATCGATATACTGGTCGATGCCGGCCCTTTCGGCCCTGCATCTGCCTGCAAGGTCGTTTACGTCCTTCTTAAGTCTGTCCTGCAGCCTGACATAAAGGTCTGTCTTGAATATCCTGCGAAAGATCTTCTGTCTTTCATCCGTCTTCGAGAACAGCAGCTTCATGAAATCTCCTTGGGCAATCATGGCAATCTGGGAGAACTGCGTCCTGTCTATGCCCATGATCTCATAAATCTTTGCGTCCACGGTCCGCAGTCCCGACACGATGGAGCCGTCAGGAAGCAGCAGGGTAGCATTCGCGTTCTGCAACGTCATGCCTTCGCCCCTTTCCTTCGGCCTTTCGTAGGCCGGAGTGCGCTCGATTAGATAGACCTTTCCATCGTATTCATATTCAAGCTTGACAAATGTCGGAGTCCTGGCATCAGCATATTTGGAACGGAACATCCCGCTGTCTCTGTTCGTTCCGCTAGGTTCTCCATATAGTGCGAATGTTATAGCGTCAAAGATCGTGGTCTTTCCCGCACCGGTGTCTCCTGAAATCAGGTACAGCCCCTGCCTGCCGAAGACGGTGAAATCTATTTCGACTTCAGATGCATATGGTCCGAAAGCAGACATCGTAAGTTTCAATGGTCTCATATCTCTTCCTCCCTGATCTTTGCTATCATTTCACTGAGATAATCCTGCTGCTGCATGGTCATCCCGTCACCGTTCTGTCTTGCATACAGTTCTTCGAACAGTTCGAGAGGGGTCTTTTCCTCTGTCCTTGCACCTCCTTCGATAGCTGCCATTCCTGCTCTGGTCCTCTTGTTGTCATACCTCAGTTCCAGAAGGTTATGGTATATCGAGCGAAGCTTCCCGATTGCATCGGGAATATCCTGCTCGTCGGTCAATGTTATCCTGACGAAATCTTCGGTCCATGGTTTTCCTGCGTAGAATTCGCGTGCGGATAATTCAGCGTATGTCCCACGAAGGTCGTGCCAGTCATGCAGGGGGACCAGAGGCTCGAACTCCCTTTCCATCACACCTTTTTCCCTGATGGTTACAATGGTCGCTGTCTTGATGTCCTTGACCTCTGAGAATGAATATTTCAGCGGACTTCCGCAATATCTTATGCGTCCGTCTCCGCAGTCCTGGGGCCGGTGCAGATGGCCGAGGGCCACGTAGTCGAAGCATTCGAATGCGGAAGCGTCCACATTGTCCAGACCTCCTACATTCACGTCCTCCGATTCGCTTCTGACTGCATCGGTCACGAACTGGTGGGTAATCAGAATGTTCCTGCATTCGTGATCGATGTCCATGCCGGCAATTGCCTTGCGGATTGCGTCGTCATATGAAGTTACTTCAGACTTTTCCTCATCAGGAAGGAAGTGACGCACGTTTGCAGGCCTTATGTACGGGAGCATGTATATGTTGACCGTGCCGTATGCGTCAGTCAAGGTCAGCGGCTTGACCGTGCCGTCATAGACAGGGGAGAGGTGGACACCCTTGCTGTCCATCAGACGCGCTCCGAAAGATATGCGTTCCGCGCTGTCATGATTTCCGCTTATGATGAAGATGTGGCCTGTGAGGGTTGAAAGACGGGTCAGGAACTCGTCGAAAAGGATTACGGATTCTCCTGACGGCACTACCTTGTCATAGACGTCGCCGGCTATCAGGACGGCGTCCGGCCTGTGCTTTTCCGTGATGTCGCATATCTGTTTGAGAATATGGACCTGCTCGTCCAGAAGTGATTTCTCGTGGACCCTTTTGCCTATGTGGAGGTCGGATATGTGGATAAACTTCATTAAGCTCCTGTGTTTGTATACAAAGATACGGAAATTAGCTTATATTTGTAAGATAAATTCATTAATCATGGATAGAAAGATACTTATAGTTGACGATGAGGCTGATATCAGGGAGATCCTTCAGTTCAACCTTGAAAATGCCGGCTTTACTGTTGAGTGCGCCTCTTCGGCGGAAGAGGCTCTTGAGATGCTGAATCCGGAACACGGACTGATCCTTCTGGATGTAATGATGGGAGGAATGTCCGGATTTTCAATGGCCAAGGTGCTTCGTGAGGAAAAGAACAATCAGATTCCGATAATCTTCCTTACGGCCAAAACAGCTGAAAACGACCTTCTGACAGGATTCTCGTCAGGGGGAGACGACTATATCCCAAAGCCTTTCTCGATTCATGAAGTCATAGCACGTGTACGTGCTGTCTTGCGCCGTGTTTCACCTGTCGAGGTCAAGCAAACAGAAATGCTTGAGTGCGGCAGGCTGAAGGTGGACCTTGAGGCAAAGCTGGTCTATATCGATGGTGTCAAGGTGGTGTTCTCGAAGAAGGAATTCGAGGTGCTTTCGCTCCTCGCATCACATCCCGGGAAGATATTTTCCCGCGAAGACCTCATCAATGAGCTCTGGAAGGACGCTCCGTACGTTCTGGACAGGACTGTGGATGTACATATCGCACGTATAAGGAGCAAGCTCGGCGAATGCAAGAATTATCTGACCAACAGGTCCGGATACGGTTATATCTTTAATCCTGTGGACTGATGAAGACAATATTTATCATAATCAATGTTGTAGTCGGAATGGCGCTCGTCAGCGCCGGTGCATTGATCCACCGCGTATGGAGGAAGAGCCAGCAGAAGGCCGACATTCAGAGCCAGAAGCTCAAGAAGCAGATGACCAGCAACATTTCCCATGAACTGCGTACTCCCGTAACCAGCATCCGAGGATATCTGGAGACCATAATAGCATGTCCGGACATGGCTCCGGAAAAGAAGCAGATGTTTATAGAAAAGGCGTATAACCAGACCCTGCGCCTTACGGAACTGATTACGGATATGGCTCTCATATCAAAGATGGAAGAGCGTTCGGAAAAGCTGCATAAGGAGGAAATCGATCTTTATGATGTTGTCAACGAAGTGTTTGACGAATTCGAAGAGAGGATACAGGAAAAAGGGAATAAAGTAGAGAACAGACTGTCTGCAGGCACAGTCCTGCTTGCGAACCGGTCCCTCGTATACACCATCGTAAGGAATCTTGTAGAGAACACTTTGAAATATGCCGGTGATGGCGTGACCATGCATATAGAGTGCTACAGCACGATTGAAAAATATTGCTACATAACATATTATGACACCGGTGCCGGCGTTCCGGAAGACCACTTGGACAAGATCTTCGAGAGATTCTACAGAATAGATGAAGGCCGTGCCAGAGATGTGGGCGGCTCCGGCCTCGGCCTTTCAATCGTCAAGAATGCTGTCAAGTTCCATGGAGGAACCGTACGTGTCATCAATCGTCTGGAAGGAGGTCTGCAGTTCTTCTTCTCTCTCCGTCGTCAGGACGACTAGTTTCCCTTCACTATATTCGAATCGTTGTTCAAGTCAATGATCTTGACGTTGCCGAACCAGGTCATTTGGCTTGCTCTGGATACATTATGGCGTAACTCTCCGGTCGCGTGAACCTTTGCCTTGCTTGCTCCGGCGAGCTCGACGTCGACATTCTTTACAATGAAGTCCTGTGCGTCGATGGAGCTTGCTCCTGTACATTCGTATTCTGCTGCAGAGGCTTTGCCGGATAATGTGGCTGATGATGCTCCGTTACATTTTACCTCGCATTCATCGAATCTTCCAGAGCATTTGAATTTTGAAGCTCCGCTCACATCAGCATCAAGGGCTTTCGAATCACCGTCATATACCATTTTGGCGGCTCCGCTTATGTCGAGATCGACCTTATCCATGAATGTTCCGGTGAGGTATACATCTGCTGCTCCGCTGCAGTCGGCATCCATAGTGATTCCGTCTATTTCAAGTCCGCTGACTCCTGCAGCTCCAGACACGTCCAGATCAAGATTTTCTGTCTTGAAACTCCCGGTAAAGTCAGCCTTTGCTGCTCCGGAAAGACTGAGATTGTTAATATATCTCATTTCAAGATACACATGCACGGGAACAGTCCTGCCGTTTCTGATTCTTTGAGAAATATTGTTCTTTGCAAACAGGGTAAGCCTCTTTCCGTTGGAAGAATACCTGACCTCAAGAAGATCTTCGACTTCGCTGTCAAAAACGACCTTTACTTTGTCCGACCTTCCCTCTGTTACGTGGATTTCATAGTTGTACCCTGCATCAATGCTGGTTATTTCTCCGAAGTCATATACCAGAGTCTTTTCCTCTGCATGTACTGCGAGCAGTGTCATAGCCGCAGCTGCAATGGTCATTAAGATTCTTTTCATGTCCTTATGTGTTTAGTTGTTTATATTTCCTTGATGCTTATGATGCCTGAAAGTACGGCATATATCGTGAGCTTTCCGACCGAGCGGGTCTTCAACTTTTCGCAGATGTTGTTACGGTGGAAGATTACAGTAGGCGTGGAAATGTTCAGTTCCTTTGCTATCTCCTTGTTTATCAGACCTTTCACCATGAGCCTCAGTACCTCCTTCTCGCGGTCAGAAAGCTTGTTTCTGCTTGAAACTCCTGTGTCTTCAGTCCTTGTCGTCATCTGACCGTAATGGCCGGACTTCTGGAGTTCCATAAGCCTTGTCACCATTTCCTCCTCGCTGGACGTTATGTCAAGAGTCATGTAGCCGGAAAGGTCCATGCTTGGATTGGCTCCGTCGGTCAGGACAGTGGTCATGTGCTTCAATGTGTCGAACTCGTCCGAATCCGTGAACAATATTTCAGAACTGACGAAGAAATGGACGAAATGTCTGTTGGAATCACGGATGAACGACTCCACAGAATCATATGAATGTATCTCCACATGATTGAATAGCTCCCAAAGAATATCCTTGAGCGCCAAGCTTTCAAGCGTGTTGCGGTCTACTATTGCAAAACAGGGATTCATAGGTCAGTCTGAATGGCTATGGCCTGAGTCCGCTTCCGCCCTGAAGGGTGATGGTCTCTCCTGTCACAAAATGTGCGTCCTCTGAAGCCAGGAAAACACATACCCGTCCGATGTCATCCTTCGGATCTGCGAACCTGCCGAGAGGAATACCCTGGATCGTCTTCTCGAAGAGCTCTGGGTATTCTTCCCTCCACTGCCGGAGGCTTTCCGTCATCGCCAGAGGACAGACGACGTTTACCCTTACTCCGTCAGGTCCCCATTCCGCTGCTGCAACTCGCGACATGCCGCGTATTCCTTCCTTAGCTGCTGCATATGACGCCTGTCCGAGCTTTCCGAACAATCCTGCTCCTGACGCAAAGTTTATCACTGAGCCTTTGGTCTCCTTCAGGTATGGGAAGCATTCGCGCATATAGAAGAATGCCGCATACAGGCCTGAGTATATAGCCAGGTCGAAATCTTCTCTTGTATGCTCTATTAGCGGGAGACCGGACTTTGACACCTGCGCGTTGTTCACCAAGGTGTTTATCTTTCCGAATTTTTCCACAGCCGCCGCCACTACTTTCCTGATTGCTTCCTCGTCAGCGCCGTCTGCAACTATAGGGAGCACTTCGATTCCGTACATGGCTTCAAGTTTCTGCTTTGCTACCAGAAGCCTTGATTCCGTTCTTCCTGTGAGTACCAGGTTGGAGCCTTCTTCCGCGAAGGCCTGGGCGAGACCGAATCCTATGCCTTTCCCGCCGCCTGTGATGATTGTTGTATTTCCGTCAAGTCGTTTCATGCTTCAAATATACAACAAAAATCGTACAATTGTCATATCTTTTCCTCTTTAGTTCCTATCTGGATTTCTCCGCCGGACAGATAGCTCAGCACTTCAGTCGCCAGACATACCGATACGATTACCGCAAACCACATGATTACCTCCTTCTAAACAGTTAAACATAATTTCACCTGCCCCTCTGTCAGGTTTCTGATGCAAAGGTACATGTGGCTTGTGCCAAAGTATGGCAAAAATATTATCTTTGTATTGTTTTAATTATGAATACCATGACCGGAACATACATATTGACAGAAGAGAAAGCCTTGGAGTATCTGAAGGAGGCTTGATGTCCTTGTCAATGATTTGCAGGCTGCAGACCGTGGCGAGAAAACTGTGCTTCCATGCCGCATCTATGACGCCTATGGCAAATGGAACATCATTATGTGATTTTTTTATTATATTTGTGGGTATACATTAACACTTAAACTATAACGTTATGCTGAACCCGCAGATAGAACTTGAAAAGATGCTGAGCACTCAGATTCATGATGCTCTGCACGGTGGTATCATAAGAAGCATCCTTGAGAAATCTTCGATAGATCAGGGAAGCGACTACTGGAAGAATACCATGGAGGGCCATAGTTTCAAAGTCGAGAAACGCCTTATGAGCCATCTGTACGACCTTTTCTATGAGGTCAAGGACCGTCTCGGATTTGCCGGTGACATAGAGTTTTATATTACAGGAGATGCTTCCGTGAATGCATTCGCTGTGGCTTCTACAAAAGAGGGTGTTCCCAACATCATCAATGTAAATTCAGGATTGATAGATCTGATGACCGACGACGAGCTTCGATTCGTGATCGGCCATGAGATCGGCCATCTGATGAACAAGGACACACAGCTTCTGAACCTCATATACTTCGTCTTCCCTCATAACACCACTCCTCCGCTTGTCCTTCAGTACAAGATACGCCTTTGGCAGCAGCTTTCCGAACTTGTGGCTGACAGATACGGATATATGGCCATCCCTGATCTCGGCGTATGCGTATCGGCCTTCATAAAGATGGCTTCAGGTCTGGATTTCAGCAAGATAGATATGAAGATGGATGTCTTCATCGAAGAAAACCTCAAGCATCTGGAGTACTTCAAGACCGGACAGGGACTCAGTCATGGCACCCATCCAGTAAATCCGGTCCGCGTCCAGTCTCTGAACCTCTTTGCAACATGCCGCACTGACGAGGAACTCAATGAAAAGATGGACGAGGTCATCCAGATACTTCTGAAACTCCGTAATACTGAGCTGGATTTCTATACGGGAGCCTTCATCGCTTCAGCGGGACTCCTTGTCGCTTCCGCAGATGATGAGATTACCGACAAGGAAGTGGAGCATATCCTGAGCAATCTATCGAGTTTCTATATGTTCCCTCGCAAGTTCCTGGATGACATGTGCAAGGAGAATGTGGAAGAAGTCTTCATCGAAGCGGTCCAGAAGATCATGGAAATCAATCCTGGAATGAGGGACGGCCTGTTTCAGTACATGATAGGGCTCGTTCTTGCCGACAGGATGTTCAATGAAAAAGAAGTCGAGTTCCTCTTTATGATAGGAGAGAACATCTTCGGCTACACCAAAAAAGAAATCGCCGACAACCTTGCGTCAGCGATTCAGGCGAATTTCGTCCCTAGATTCGAGTCTCTCTGCTAGCCGGTCCCATATGGGACATTATACCGTAAGTTTCTTGAACAGTACAGGGTCTGCGTCTGTTAGCTTCTTCATGTCGACATGGGTGCAGGCCTCGTCGCTTAGGAAGAATGATGTGGATCCTGTGTTTGCTGGGTCCCAGGTCATCAGGATGACATGGGTCTTCAATGCCTTGAGCTTGCGTGCGAGCATCTCATGGTCAGCATCTCCGCTGATGAGGACGACATAATCGAATTCGCGGAATAGCGTCATCTCATATGTGTCCAGCGCGAACCATGTGTCCACTCCCTTCTCGATTACACCTCCTTTCGGATTCGGACGCAGATGCTTGTAGTGGAAGATTATGTCGTTCTCGATCAACGTATCTTCAAACGCTCTTTCGCTGTAGAGAAGGTTTCTGATGTCGGCTTCCTTGGCACGGAAGCGTCCTCTGTAATAATGTGCTTCGGTGATGTAGAGGAACTTTCTGTCGATTCCGAACTTCTGCCCGATCAGTTCTGGGATGAACCTGAAAAGGCTCTTTACGTTGACTGATGAGGCGGTCTTGGTTGCCTGGAATCCCTCGTTGATCTTTGCGAAATATCCTCCGTCAATGAAGACACCGATGGATAGGTTGTCTGAATGTGCCATAGTTATAGTCAGTTATTATTTATTCTGCGAATACCATTTCGTTGAACAGATAGTCCGCGCCACCGATCTTCTCGATGGTGAAGAGGACGTAGCGTACGTCCAGGGCGATGTTGCGGCAGATCTCAGGATCGAACACGATATCGCTCATTGTTCCTTCCCATACGCGGTCGAAGTTGAGGCCTATGAGGTCTCCGTCAGCATTGATGACAGGGCTTCCTGAATTGCCTCCCGTCGTGTGATTCGTGGCGATGAAGCATACAGGGACTTCGCCCGATGCATCAGCCCACCTTCCGTAGTCCTTCTCTGCGTAGATGTCGCGCAGACGCTGAGGTATGTTGTAGTCGAAGATGTCAGGATTGTCCTTCTCCATGATTCCCTTTATGGTCGAAGACGGCGTGTAATAGACTCCGTCGGCAGGGGAGTAGCCCTTGATATGGCCGTATGCCACGCGGAGGGTAAGGTTTGCGTCCGGATAGAACGCTTCTCTTCCGGCCGTGCCGTCAGTCGCTTCTGCGAAGTCCATCCGGCCCCTCATATAGTCGCGGTAAGCAAGGTCGAGTTCACGGTTGATACGGACTGTATGCGGCTGTACGTCGCTTGTGTACCATTTGAGGAATCCGTTGAAGAAGGCGACGGCCGGATCAGCAAGGACTGCAGCCTTGTCTTCGGCTGTCAGGGCCCTTGCGCGGCTCTCGTCTGCAAACAGAGATGTGCCGAACAGGTCTTCCGCCCATGCCGCGGCGTTTCCGTACTTTCCCATCATCTCCTTGTAATACGCCGGCTTGAACTCTTCCGGTACATTCTTCTCGTATTCATCCATCACAGCGACGAATGACTCCTTGTCGATCGGCTGGTACCAGTCCTTGTAGAATGCATCAGCCAGTTCAGTGGCCTTGGCGTTGTCGAATGTCACGACCGAATCCTTTGTCACAAAAAGTCGGGCCATGCTCATGGCGAAGTTTGCCAGCTCGACCGTGCGTACGGTCTCGCTATAATAATCCGTAGCGAATGAATACGGCTGAAGTTCATTGTACAATGCCGCGATCCGGTCGGTAAGGCCTTCATATTCCGTTCCCTTCGCCCATTGAGCGAATGCCTTTTCGTATTCCTGCTTTACAGCCACGGTCTTCATCTTCTTGATTCCCTTGACTTCTCCCTGCCATTTCTTCCAGGCGTTCGATACATTCGCATTCTTCGAAGAATACTGGATGCGCACCTTCTGGCTCTGGGCCTGATGGCGGTTCATGATTTCAAGACGCAGGGTGCGGAGAGCGATCTTATGGGGATCGCTGACCTCCTCGATATAGCGTACGCCTTCCGAATGGATGTACTCCCTTGTGCTTCCTGGGAAGCCGTAGATGAAGGTAAAATCGCCTTCCTGCACGCCTCTGGTCGATATGCGGAAGAATTTCTTCGGTCTGTACGGCACATTGTCTTCCGAGTATGCGGCAGGGTTGTTGTCCTTGTCTGCATATATCCTGAACATCGAGAAGTCACCGGTATGGCGTGGCCACATCCAGTTGTCTGTATCGCCACCGAACTTGCCTATCGACGAAGGGGGAGCGCCTACAAGACGTACGTCGCTGAATTCGCGGTATACGAACATGAAATACTGGTTGCCGTAGTACAGCGCCTCGACCGTAGCCCTGAGCCCGTTTCCGTCCTTTGTGGCTTCGGTTATCAGGGCATCGCTGTTCTTCTTTACGAGGCTGGCTCTCTCTTCCTCGCTCATCTTAGGATCATATCCCTTCAGAATCATATCGGTCACGTCTTCCATCCTGTCGAGGAAACTTACCGTCAGACCCTTGTTCGGGAGCTCCTCTTCACGGCTCATCGCCCAGAATCCGTCCTTCAGGTAGTCGTGCTCGACGCTGCTGTGCTTCTGGATCTGTCCGTATCCGCAGTGGTGGTTGGTGAGCAGAAGTCCTTCAGGAGATATGAGCTCTCCCGTGCAACCTCTTCCGAAGAGCACCACAGCGTCCTTGAGGGATGCCTGATTGATGCTGTAGATGTCCTCGGCATCGAGTCTGAAGCCCTTTTCCTGCATGTCCGCGATTCGCTGCGAAATCAGCGAAGGAAGCCACATGCCTTCGTCCGCCTGTGCCGTCATGCCGGCACAGAGGGCCAGAATGATGATCATGATTCTCTTTTTCATAACATATTCTCTTTTTCGTACATTCTTCTGTAATGCTCCGCCTTCTTCTCCAGGGGAAGGGGATAGGCGCGGGACGATGACGGCATCCGCCAGAACCTGACGGACCGCGTGCATCCTTCATCCCAAGTGCACTTTGTGTATCCGCCCACAGGCGGTTCGTCGCATCCGAACAGCTCCGTCATGACATCCGTGGCCTTCTGTCCCGTCGTCACGACAGCATGACATTCCGGCAGCTTTTCCAGGAGTTCCTTGATGTCAGTCGGGGTCACGATCTCCAGAAACTTGTCGGAGGCATTGTCCTTCAGACGCCTCACTTCTGTCGCCGTGTCGTACATGGCGATTCCTTTTTCCCGGGCGAATCCTGCGCATCTGTCCCTGTCGAACCTCTTCTCCTTTCTGCCGTCCTTTCCTGACGCAACGAAATGGTCCTTGTCATCGAAGAAGATCAGTCCCATGATCCTCCACATGTCGTTGATCCAGTTAGGGTAAAAGAAATCCATCGACCAGCGTTCCTTCTTCGGAGGAAAGCTGCCCAGCATCAGGATGCGGGCCCCTTCAGGAAGGAAAGGCTGGAGAGGATGTCTTTCAGACGGTATGATTTCGGATGCCATAGATGCAAAGATAACAAAACTTTACTTAACTTTGTGAAGAACTAAATGACCTGTTTATGAAGAAGATTGCATTTATCCTTGCTTTTGCCGCATTATCGCTTGCAGCTGCAGCCCAGCCGGCAGGCGGCCCCGGCTTCTGGGGCCCCAGGCCGGAGACCGTAGAAGTATGGCCGGAAGGCGCTCCAAACGCTTTTACCTATGATGTTTCTAAAGATCCCCACGGAGACAAATATCAGGAAGCGGTTCTGGAAATCTATCCTGCAAGAAATCCGAACGGACGATGCGTCATCATATGCCCTGGCGGCGGATATGCAGTCCTGTCGATGACCCATGAAGGACGAGACATCAGGCAGTGGCTCAATGCACGTGGATTCACATGCTGCCTTCTCCAGTACAGGATGCCTCGCGGCCATCATGATGTGCCTCTGAGCGACGTCCAGCAGGCAATGCGCATCATGAGGGGGCGTACTGATCTGGGAGTCACACATATCGGTGTGATGGGATTCTCGGCAGGCGGTCATCTTGCATCAACAGCATCGACCCATTATGTGGATGATGCGACCCGTCCTGATTTCCAGATACTTGTATATCCTGTGATCACGTTTGAGAAACCGTATACCCATGACGGATCTGTCTACGGACTTCTCGGAGACAATCCTTCCCAGGAGATGCTTGATCTTTATTCAAACCAGAAGCATGTCACCAAAGACACTCCTCCTGCATTCATTCTTGCAGCTACAGATGACTTCCTGGTGTCTGTGAAGAACAGCCTCATGTATTATGAAGCCCTTGTAGAGAACAGGGTGAGCGCCACGATGCACATCTATCCTACAGGCGGACACGGCTTCGGATGGGGAGACAACTATATCTACAAGACCGAGTGGAGCGAGGAACTTGAGAAGTGGTTCGATACGGTAGTCCTCAAATGATCCCAGCTCGAACTTGACTATGGAAAACGGATGTTATAAGCTTTCACCGCTAGCGTGAAGTATGTCCGTACCCGGCTCGGGTTATAGCGTAGTGGATTGATTTGTTTGATTTTTATGAAAAATTGAACAAATTTCTGGCATGAAATCTTCATTATAAGCATCTCACGTGGCCATTTTTGATAATATCCGCATACATTTTCGGTATGCGGATATTACTTTTGAACTTTGCATTGGATTATAAATGATATGATAATGCAAATTATGATAAGGAGCCCGTGCAGTTTTTCTATTTCTTTGTTGAGGTTATGAAATTATTACCTATATTTGTAACGGTTAAACAGAATGTAAATGCCTACGATATTTATTGTTTTGGGATTTCGTTTCATGTTTTACTCAAATGATCATAAACCGATCCATATACATGTTACTAAGGGAGGCGCCACTGCAAGGTTCAGTATATCCCCTGTGGCTGTGTTGGAAAACAAAGGGATGAAACCATCCGAAATAAAGCTGGTTGAATCAATTATTGAAGAAAATGTAGAGATCATTGCAGAATACTGGAATAATTATTTTAACAAGATGATGAGATGAAGGTTGAGAAGGTGTGGCTGACCGAAGATGCGGTCTGGATAAGAATGGATGACGGTACTGAAGCTTGCGAGCGGTTTAAGGATTATCCTCGTCTGAAACATGCTTCCCGCCCGGTGTTGGAAAACTATGAAGTGGATGACTATGGCATCCATTGGGGTGAAATTGACGAAGATTTAAGTTTTGAAGGCTTCCTGTCAAAAAAGGAAAGGTCAAGACTCTTCACCTTGTTTATGGATCATCCGGAGCTTAATGCATCTGCTGTCGCACGTCGTCTAGGTATTTCTCAAAGCTTGTTTGCCCAGTATATAAATGGAACGAAAAAGCCATCGGATGAAAGAATGAAAATGATACTGGAATCAATTCGTGCAATCGGTCATGAACTGATTTCAGAAACGGAATAGAGAAAAGGCCGTCGAGATTGCTCAGGCGGCCTTTTAATGTCTTAGTAGCCAAACCGCCATCCGAGGCCGATAAGGAGGTGGTCAGGATTTTTGAAGTTCCGGAACTGGTAGCCTGTGTGGAAGTAGAGCTTTGGGGTCAGATGGGTCTTCAGGGCTATTATCTGGTAGAAGCCCTCGAGGTCTTCACCTTTATACAGCAGGTTGTGTCCGACTCCGAAATGGACGGAGAATATCGGCATGACCAGTTCTGCCCTTGCTGACAGTCCGATTGAGAACTGCTCTGCGAAAGGAGGATGGTAGAACCTTAATTTCTGTTCATCGGTCATTCCGGCTATGTGATCCTTTATGTTTGCGCTTTCGTCGTAGTTGATGTCAAGGGACAGTCCGATTCTGAAATATTGCCTGATGTCGTAGAACGGGTTGATATGCAGGCCGGCCGTGCCGAACCTGCCTTCTGCAATGTGCTGTGCATCATCGTACTCCAGGGAGTATTTCTTCAATGCTCCGAATGTGGTGACGTCGCATGACAGGTTCTGTTTCCATCCTTCAGATTCCTGGTGAGATCCGGAAGTCTGTATCGAATCATTTGTGGTTCCGTATGTCCTTGACACGTTGAGGCGAATGCCTATCGTATTCAGACCTGCGTTAGGCAGGTCGGTGTGGCCGTTTGAGTAATGGGTCATGTCAGGCCCTACTGCGATCTTCCAGTTTTCTGTGGCCTTCCAGGTGAGCATTATGCTACCGTTGATGTATGCATTGACCTTGGAACCGACTATGGTGTTGAACTGGTGCTCTTCGTATCTGTGCCATCCGAAAGATGCTCCGAAGTTCCATTCGTAGTCCAGTGAAAGCCGCGGCGAGAGACGGGCTATCCGTGCTCCCTGGAAAACATATAGAGACACGGGAGTTCCTACGTCTTCATGGTCGAACAGGGAGAAGACGGACAGGCCTATGCCCTGATAAACGGTAGGGTAGAGGTGCCCGAGGCGGGTCGATTCTCCGAACATGAATGCGTATTGGATATCGGCCGAAGCGCTTTTACGCAGCGGACGGCCGATGCTGTTCTCTCCTTCAAGGAGTTCCTCCTGCGGAGAGAACGGATAGCCGCCACGTATGCCGGCGCTGATGCGGCTTTGTCCGAAACAATGGACGGAAAGCAAGGCAGTGGCTAGTATTATTATGACTGATCTTTTCATTCTATAGCTCTACAATCATGTAATCTCCCTTTATCGGTGCCTTGCTGTGTATTCGGCCTGACCAGCAAAGGGTTGTCTCAGGATCGCTTACGTGTTTCAGATATATACGGAAATGTGCATGGTATTCCAGATAGTTCAGGTATACCTTGATCTGTCGTGTTTCTGGTCCTGCCGTTGTCGTGATGGTCTCCGAAATGTCGAAT
Organism: Bacteroidales bacterium; assembly: GCA_017399865.1. GTDB lineage: Bacteria > Bacteroidota > Bacteroidia > Bacteroidales > UBA932 > Cryptobacteroides. The sequence continues at coordinate 21,819 of JAFQAT010000081.1, forward strand.
TCGACTTCATGATCATATAATCCGTCTTCAGCGTTTAGGATCAGGGAACCTCCGCTGAACGAAAGTTTTCCGTTTTCAGGATATGAGTCTGGTATGGGGATTTCAATGCTCTCTTCATCAAGGATATACAGCAGTTCCGAGCGTTCGCCAGGCTTTTCGTCGAAGTCAAGTTCCACGAATATCGTCCTCCTGCATCCTTTATATGGCTCGATATCGACTGAACAGTCTTCTTCGATATTGTTGATTATAGTGAAAGCATTTGCCAGCATTTGTGATGACTTGACCGACGATGCCTGTTCGTCCCATTCGATCCTGTCAACCACGAACCCTTCTGTAGCTTTCTGCGTGTAGCACAGGTTCAGGCTTTCGACTTCGTTTTCCATAGCGATGTGGAGGGTCCTGTCCTGATGGGTCAGATTCGCCCCCATGCATACCGTAAGGGCATCATATCGGTCACGTATGATCTTGAAATGGCCGAATCTATAGTCCTTCCATATTTCTCCGAGCCCTTTCATATCCATCCTGGTGGAGGTCCTCAACTTACCGTGCTCCCTGACGTTTCCGATTAATGTTGTGCCGAAGCAGTCTTTCAGCTCAACCGAAGTGATGATCCAGTCTTCCTTGCTCATCGACAGATGGAGGGTGTCTCCGGTATCCGGAAGAACAGTCTCGTTCTCCGATACCTTGAGCCGGTCTTCTTCCTCAATGAATACGGTATTGTTGCAGCCGGCCATAAGCGCAAGGCATAGCAGCAGATATTTAGCCGTCTTTATATTCATGGTTTGTCAAGTTCGTTTCGTATAAGCTTATTATAGATGCATGATGATGCGGTTTCGTTGCATACAGGAGGTCCGTCCCTCGGATCACTCCGGAGGACGGACCAAAGTTCGTTCAATATTTATGTCTAACAACTAAATTCGATTTGGAGAAGAGCATAAAGTATGCCAAATATTAGTACATTTGCGTCCTTATTCAGGAATAATGAGATATATCCTTACATTATTGGGTCTGATTTCCCTCGGATTGGGCATCCTGGGGGCTTTCCTTCCGGTACTTCCCACCACTCCGCTTCTCCTTCTTTCTGCCGCTCTGTTTCTCCGTGGCAACAGAAGGCTGTATGACTGGCTAATGAACCATCCGAAGCTTGGCGTCTATATTTCAAATTTCATGAAACATAAGGCGATTCCTCTGCGGGTCAAGGTCGTGGCGGTCTCGATGCTTTGGATAACGCTGCTTTACTGCGCCATATGGGTTGCCGGACATTGGGCGTTCAGGCTCTTCTTCATTCTGATCGCCATCGGGGTGACGATTCACATCCTTTCCTACAAGACGCTGAAATAGAGCCTTATATGTGATTGATGATAAACGACGGGAATGCTTCTGCCGTCATCTTCAGGATATAGGCAATAATGACGAAGATGCTGATGACCCATGCTATGAAAAGTATGAGTCCCGGTCTCCATGACGGTGCCTTGAGGTCGAAGAGAAGCATGATTCCGTTGTAGATGAACCATATGAACATCAGGCCCGTAATGACCATGATCATTATCCATAAGGTGCTGTTGCCGGTCAGGAGGTCTGCAATGAACATTTCTTCAGCATCCAATGGGCCGAAATCGGCGATTTCGTCAGCTATTCCGTAACCTATGATATGCTCTACGGATGGAATGAATGCACATCCCAGCATACCTCCCATTCCGATGATGAACAGAAGAATCCCGAGGAACACTCCGCCCGCACGTTTGATAGTCCTGCCGGCAGGGGATTGTGCCGCATCCCTGACCTCTGTGCCGAAGTCGAAATCCTTGGATCTGTAGCTGTCAAGATTTGTAGGCTTGCCCTTCATCTCCCTCTTCTGTTCTGCGGTTCTTGCCGCAGGCATTGCTATCCATAGGCAGATGTAGGCCAGAATCGCGAATCCGAAGTAAGGGCCATCGTCAATGCCCAGGAATCCTATGAAGAAGAATAGAAGGAAAAGGATCCTGAAAAGGACTCTGTCTATGCCGAAATAACTGCCAAGTCCTGCGCAGACGCCGCCCAGGACTTTCTCTTCCAGATTTCTGTAGAGGTGTCTGTTCTTCAGGCTGTTATGCTGCTTTCTGGCTTCCTTGTCATCCGATGGCGTCTCCGAAACTTCTGGTTCATCTGCAGCAAGCATCTTCGGGTCGCCGATGCGTTTCTTGATTTCGTTTATCATTTCCAGGCTGACAGCCATTCCGGGGATATACTTCTCTTTCAGCAGTTCTGCTATTCTCGCTTCAATGTCTGCTGTAATTTCTTCTGCGCTTGTGTCGGTGGCAAATGCTTCATGTATGTCTGTCAGGTACGCCTCCAGCTCGGAATATGCGTCTGATTCGATGGTGAATGCATATCCGGCCAGGCTTATGTTTTCTGTTGTCTTCATTTCAGGTTATGCTTTAGAACCGTTTCTTATAGTTTCAATACCTCTGGCCAGTTCGTCCCAAGCCGAGTCCAGACCATCCAGCTGCTCGCGTCCGTAGTCCGTTATCATATAATACTTTCTAGGAGGACCCTGTGTCGATTCCTCCCATCTGTAGTTGAGCAGGCCGATCTTTTTCAGGCGGATGAGCAGGGGATAGATCGTCCCCTCGGCCACGATTATGTTCACGTCCTTCATCTTCTGGATGATGGACGAGGCATATTCGTCTCCTTTCGCCAGAATAAGAAGGATGCTGTATTCCAGCACCCCTCGTCTCATCTGGGTCTTGTTGTTCTCGATTATTCCTGTGGCGGTCTCCATGATCATGCTCCCTGCGTGAATCGTCTGATGTTCTCTGCGTTTGCAGGTAAGCCCCTCAGCTCGCACTTCTCTGCCGCAGTCCTTGCTTCAGGTGCCGCAATCCAGATCACAAGGTAGATCCAGAGGCCTGCAGAACCACAGATGAAGGCTACAAGGAAGATCACTCTGATAAGGGTGACGTCCACACCGAGGAAGAGCGCCAGACCCGAACAAACTCCTGCCAGCCTCTTTCCGTCAGGATCTCTGAACAGTTTTCTTGCAGGCCTTTCGCCGTCTGTTCCGCTGTAGTGATAACCGCTTTCAGCGCTGCCCTGAGTACCGGTGGCTCCGTCGCTCTGCGACTCCGCCTTCCTGTATCCCTGAGGATATCCCAGCTGCGAAATGACGTCCTGTACCATGGAATGGTCCACAACTTCTCTACCTGTCATCTTTGACTTGAGCAGGTCTGCGATCCTTCCTTCGAGCTCATCCATCACTTCATTGCTCGAACTGGATGTTCCCATTGCTCCCTTGAACCTTTCAAGGTAATCGCTTAAAGTGTTGTAAGCATCTTCGTCAATGGTGAAGCTGCATCCTCCGATCGCTACGTTGATTGTCTTTTTCATAATGTCTATCTGTTAAATATTTTGATTGTCATACTGGTCCAAAAGCAACATCTGTGCTAATGGTACTGCAAAGATATATAATTTTTCGAATACCTTGCAATACAAGGTACTGAAAATTTGGAATTATTTTTGATATTTCGTACCTCAGGTTAGAACAGTAGTAAGAATATGGATGATTCAGAGAGATATGCAAGGCTTGGAGACAGAAGCGATATGGCCTTGATGAAGGATGTCTCATACGGCAATATGGATGCATTCAAGGAATTGATGGACAGATATCTTGATATCGTTTCCAAGACATCCTTCAGAATATTGTGCGACAGAAGGGACAGCGAATATGTGACGGCGAGGGTGTTCCTGTCGTTATGGAATGACGTGCTGGAATATGACGACCGTTTTACCGTAGGGGAGTGGCTTCTGCGCAGGACATGCTTCTTTGCCAGGATAAGGATAATGAGGAGGCGTATATTGAGGATCTTCGGCATTCAGAATGATGTGTTTGTAAACGTTTCCCCTAAAGTTGAGAATGAAGATGACTATGTCACAAAACAGGCGTGGGAACTTCACTGCAGGGCGGTTGCGCATATGACCCCGCTGCAGAGCGCGGTCTATGCGATGTGTGTCCTCGAGGATATCCCCGAAGAAAGTGTCGCTCTGATAACCGGACTTACCAGGTTCCGGATAGGTCTGGCCCTGGAGAGGGCTGAAGAGAAAGTGAAGGCAAGACTGAAGGAATACGGCCGTGAAGGAGAGTATGAGAAGTATAACGGCTTTCTCCGTAAGGTTGCGGACAGCATGACGGATATGAGGAAACTTAAGAAAATGATTATATTTGCAGTCTGAAAACAAGACTGCCATGAAAAGACTTTCCTTATTTCTTGTTCTGCTTCTGCCTTTTGCAGTTTCAGCTCAGAATGAACCTTTGATAGCTTATGATGATTCGACAAAAACCCTGTTTGATGATTCCGGTCGTTTCAACTCACATATAAATCTTGAATTTGCTTCTTCTGCAAATGCATATTTTACGGAAGGTGCTTTCGATGAGGCATCGTTTAAGATGAACCGTGTCCGTCTTGAGATACTTGGCCGTCTTAACGACAATCTTTCTTATCATTTCCGTCAGTCTTTCAATAAGTACAGCAATCCGCATTCTGTTGACAATATGTCTTCGTCAATCGAGTATGCATATATAAAGTGGCATCATGAAGATAGGTTTGAATTGGTTGCGGGAAAGCAGTTTCTGGCTGTTGCCGGATATGAGGGATGGGTCAATGGATTGAAGGTCAGGGAATTCAGTGAGTTTAACAATAATTTTGAGATTTTCCAGTCAGGTCTGACAGGAGTAATAAAGTTCACTCCGACCCAGCATCTGATGCTTCAGGTGGCCAATAATCGCAATGCTACAGACAGCGAGATGTATCTTTATGGATTGCCGGAAGGTCTGGAAAGTTCGAAGCTTCCGCTTCTGGCTACAGCCAATTGGAACGGGTGGTTTGCAGATGGGGCTCTCCATCTGATGTATTCGGCGTCTGCCGGCCAGCTTGCCAAAGGAAAGAACATCTACTATCTGATGTGCGGAAATATCTATGAGAAGGGACCGGTTCTGGCATATCTTGATGTCCTGTATTCCCGTTCGGCAATTGACAGTCAGCAGCGCATCACCACGCTTCAGGGACAAGGACGAGGGTCTTTGCCTGTCACTGCCCGGAATACTGAATATCTGACTTTCATCGCTAATGTTGACTATCGTTTCCATCCTAAATGGAACGGATATATCAAAGGTGCATATGAAACCGCCGGCATTTATGAGGCAAACGGACCGTTTGCAGCCGGACGCTATACGACATCCTGGAACGCCCAGGCATGTATGGAGTGGTTTCCGTTCGAGGAAGACGGCGGATTCAAGGTTTTCCTCCACTATGTCTACAAGGGGTATGAACTGGAGGAAAATGCAAAGGCGCTGGGAGCAGTCCTGCCACACACCCAACGCCTGTCTCTTGGAATCCAGTATATAATACCTGTATTATAGGATATTCAGACTCTGTTCCTTGATCTTTTCAAGCTCGTCCTTCATCTTCACTACGATCTTCTGGATTTCTGTGTGATTTGCCTTTGATCCTGTAGTGTTGATCTCTCGTCCCATCTCCTGTGCGATGAAGCCCAGCTTCTTGCCCGGGTTAGGTTCGTTTGCGATAGTGTCCAGGAAATATCTGCAGTGCTGGCGGAGGCGTACCTTTTCTTCGTTGATGTCCAGCTTCTCGATGTAGAAGATCATCTCCTGCTCGAGCCTGCTCTGGTCCGGTTCGGCCTTTATTTCCGCGAAACGGCTCAAAATTTTTTCCCTGACCGCTTCAGTACGCTCCGATTCGTACTGCTCCACCTGCTTTGAATAGGCCAGGATGTTCTCGACCTTTTCGGTAACGTCCTTGTACAGGACTTCTCCTTCCTGCTCTCTGAAGGCATTGATGTTCCTGAGAGCCTCGTCGATGCATGCCTCTACAACAGGCCAGTTGTCGTCAGTGATGACATCCTGCTTCTTTGCGTCCATCACTTCCGGCATGCGGAGGATGGTCGCAAGGAGATCGTTAGGATTATGCATCCATAGATTATAAGCTCCTATCTTGCCTCCGAGTTCGGCGATCTGCTGGTAATACTCCATCGCAAGATCCATATTGATCTTTTTCGCACTGTCTGCCGCATTGGGCTCGAATGTGACGAAGAAGTCGATGTTTCCACGTGTCAGTTCTGCCGCAATCTTCTGGCGCACAGCCATTTCCTTGTCTTTCGGAAGCATCGATGTCTTGATGCTTATGTCTGCGGTCTTGCCGTTCAGAGAACGAACTTCGACCGTTATCTTTCCTGTCTCAAGCAAGGCCTCTGCCTTGCCGTAGCCTGTCATTGATTTTATCATAAAATGTGTATTATCGTGTTTGAAACCGCAAAAATACTGAAATTTCCGTAAATGTTGCTTATTTATCGCAGTCGCTTCTGTTCAGATGGTAGGCCTCGCGCGGGTCTCCGTTAGCCAGACGGATGATTCCGCATCTGCTGAAGCCGTATTTCTGAAGTATATGGTGCATGATGACGTTGTCCCTGTGGGTGTCTATGCGAATGCATCCTGTCTGCGCGAATCCCCAGTCAAGAAGCCTGCGGGCAGCATCGTGTCCGGGTTCGGCGACTGCTATCCTGTGGATGACATGGTAGGGGGAGTCGTCGGGCCAGCATCCGTCGTATATGACGGCGTATGTCGGGTCCGGACCCTTGATGAAAGCCATTGTGGCTACGATCCTGCCCTCCTCGCATAATACCATGCAGTCCCCGTTTCCTATGTCTGTGCTTACGGTCTCTTCCGAAGGATAGGAATCGTTCCACTGGTTCATGTTTCCGCTCGCCCGCATGATCCTGCGGGCATTGCGGAATATCTCCATCAATGCCGTAAGGTCCTCGTATGTCGCCTTTCTTATCATTATGGGTCAAAGGTAGCAAGTATTTGGCGGAACTAAAGCAAAAAATCCGTATATTCGCGGGATTATTTGCAAATTCAAAAGACCAACCATATGGAAGAGGTAAACAAGGAAGTCAATGAGACCAGAAATCTCAACTTTTTGGAAGAGATCATAGAATCTGATCTCGCAAGCGGCAAGTGTGAATCAGTGATGACACGTTTCCCGCCTGAACCTAACGGATATCTTCACATCGGACATGCGAAGAGCATCTGCATCAATTTCGGCCTTGCCAAGAAATACGGCGGAAAGACAAATCTCCGCTTCGATGATACGAACCCTGTTAAAGAGGATACCGAGTATGTGGACTCTATCAAGGAAGACATCAAGTGGCTTGGCTTCGAGTGGGAGAACGAGCGCTATGCATCAGATTATTTCGACCAGCTCTATGAGTGGGCAGAAGAACTCATCAAGAAGGGACTGGCGTATGTCGACGACCAGACGCAGGAAGAGATCCGTGCGGGTCGTGGAACTGTCCAGGTACCTGGTACAGAGAGCCCTTACCGCAACAGAAGCGTCGAGGAGAACCTCCAGCTTTTCCGCGACATGAAGGCTGGAAAATATGCTGACGGCGAGAAGGTGCTCCGTGCAAAGATCGACATGGCCCATCCGAACATGCTCTTCCGCGACCCTCTCCTTTACCGTATCATCCATGCCCACCACCACCGCACAGGCGACAAGTGGTGCATCTATCCGATGTACGACTATGCCCACGGCCAGTCTGACTCGATCGAGAACATCACCCATTCGATCTGTACCCTCGAGTTCGACGTACACCGTCCTCTCTATGACTGGTTCATCGAGAAGCTCGGCATCTTCCCATCGCATCAGTATGAGTTCGCGAGACTCAACCTTACATATACCGTGATGTCGAAGCGCAAGCTCCTCGAGCTCGTGAAGAACAATTTCGTAAGCGGCTGGGATGATCCTCGAATGCCGACCATCTGCGGTATCCGCCGTCGCGGATATACTCCTGAATCTATGCGTATGTTCGCAGAGAAGGTGGGTGTCGCAAAGCGAGAGCAGCTGATCGACCTCCAGCTGATGGAGTGGTGCGTGCGTCAGGACCTTAATGAGCGCTCAAACCGCTACATGGTTGTTCAGGATCCTGTGAAGCTCACCATAACAAACTGGGAGCCGGGCAAGGTGGAATGGTTCGACGCTCCTCTCAACCCTGCAGATCCTGAAGGACCTTCACGCAAGGTTCCTTTCACAGGAGAGGTATATATCGAGAGAAACGACTTCATGGAGGAGCCTCCAAAGAAGTATTTCCGTCTCAAGCCGGACGGAGAGGTACGTCTCAAGTATACCTATATCATCAAGTGCCAGGAGGTCGTGAAGGATGCAGATGGCAATATCGTTGAGATCAAGTGTACATACGATCCGACTTCAAAGCCTGGAGCAGGCGAGTGGCGTTCAGTGAAGGGTACTATCCACTGGGTATCTACAGAGCATGCAAAGGAAGTCGAACTCAGACTTTATGACAAGCTCTTTACAGAGGCACAGATGGGACAGATTCCTGAGGGAGAAGACTACAAGAATTACCTCAATCCTGAATCTCTCGTGATCGGCCAGGGCTATGCAGAAACTGCCCTCCTCGAGGACAATTCAGGCATCGCAGTTCAGTTCGAGCGTGTCGGCTACTTCTTCAAGGATCCGGACAGCACTCCTGAAAAGTTCGTATTCAACAAGACTACAGCCCTCAAGGACAGCTTCAAGTTCTAGGAAGGACTTATAGAATACACCGACAGCCCCGCATCAATCGAAGCAGAAAACTTAAGGAAATGCTTCGCTCGATGCGGGGCTGTCGGTGTATAAAGGATTATTCAGCGGCCTTTCTCTGCAGGTACTCCTTGAAGAAACGTCCCTGAGTGGTTGGGGTGAAGTTCCAGTCTTCGATAAGTGTAGGTGACCAGGTCGTATCGAAGCACCATACTGTGAACGATATGCCCTTGCTCTCAAAATATTCAGTTATATGCTTGCCGTACACATCGGTAGAAATGACCGGGATATGCGCTCCAAGTTCATTTTCGAGACAGAAGCCGATTTCAGTGCAGATTACCGGGTATGTGTCGGCTACAAAACCGAAGTCAACCTCCCATTGCTCTTCCCACGGCTCACTTCTCTTCATCGGGTATGGATGTGAAACGTATGCGATATTCGGACGGTCTATAGGTGCTGATGCTACAGGAGTGAGGTCGTAAGCCCAGTTGAATCCTGCGCAGAGGCAGATTGCATTCGGGTTATATACACGTATGGTGTCGATGATCTGCTCCTGTATTCCTTTCCATTCCTCCCATGTACATTCTCCTGTGTCCTCTCCTGTGACGGTCGGCTCGTTGAAGATTTCATACAGAGCCACAGCCGGCTCATCATTATAGCGCTGTGCGACAGTCTTCCAGAATTTCAGAGTCTCCTCAAGGTCTGTATCGTACATCGTGTTGGTATACTTAGCGTCCTTCAGATTACCGATCGAATGCCAGTCCATGATTACATATAGGCCGTGCTTCTTTGCCCATTCGATTCCCTGATCCATTGCACTGAATGTCTCTTCCCAGCCCATTCTGTTAAGATTGGTCGGATGTACGGCGAATCTGACGATATTTGCTCCCCAGTCTGCCGCTTCTGCGAAGTACCTCTCATTCCATTGCCCTTCGCTTACCAGCTTTACAGGGTCTGAAAAGCAAAGTCCTCTGAATATGAGTTCATTACCCTGAGGGTCGATGAACTTGTTGCCTTTCACTGTTACCCACTCTGCAGATGTGGAATCTGATGCACAGGCCGAAAATATCACTGCCAAGATGCTGATGATCAATATTTTCGATTTCATAGTTTTAAGGTTTTTATGTATAGGTAGATCAGCTTATTTTGCGTTATAAGCGTCGAGGCCGCTCTGGAGGAAATCTACGAAACCGTCGATAGAGAGGTCGTAGCC
>JAFQAT010000082.1 GCA_017399865.1 Bacteroidales bacterium
CAGAGGATGCAGGAACTGAATCAGGAGATGATGGCGATGACCCAGGACCTGATGGGCGGCATGGGCAACATCATGCAGACTGCGACCAAGGCTGCTGAAATAACTTCAAAGGTCAATGCGGAGCAGACACGTTTCCAGAATGCCCTGAAGCAGTATACGGCGAAGGTCGATGCTATAAGGAAGAATGAGGACGGCATCGTGAAGACTTGCGAAGAGATTGCATCTGAATATGAGGCGGGACTGAAGGCTATATATGAGCAGATATACCGGACTTCAGATGCGGAAAGTGTCAGGGACCTGTATGATCAGGCTGACGAGATGATGAAGAATTACCGTCTGCGTGCGGCGAAGGTATGGCTTCAGGGCCTTCAGGTGCGCTTTGACAATACGGTCAAACTGATTCCGGAGGCAGAGAAGGTCTATGCAGATATGGCGGCAGGCGGTATGATTCCGGCATGTGCTGCGGGCAGAGCCCAGTTGAACCTGGTTACGGAGTGTACTGATATCCTGAATGAAGCATATGCGGACTTCCCTCAGCCGGAGGTGCTGCCTGTGGAGATGGAGGTGATATCCGTGCTCAATGAAAATGAGAGGCTTATGCGTGCGGAAAGCGGTTTTCCGCGTGGATTCAGCCCTTCTTCCGGCGCAGGTGATATCCGTGATGAGTTCATAAACGGAAGTTGCTTCCTTGTCTGGAACGACGCTGAATCTTCGTATTACAAGATAGAGAACGGAAACCGTGTGAAACTCTCCGGCGAAGGACCGTTCGATTTCTACAAGGCGTCTCCGAAACCGGACGAAAGCGTCTACGGGGGCATCCCTCACCGAAGCGGAAGCCGCAAAGCATCATATACCCGCAGCGGCAGTCTGGTCCTTCACGACGGAACGTATATGTATCCGATGTTCATGCGCCGCCATTCCGACAGGCTTGAATTCGTAATTTATGATCATATTCCGGGAACGGATAAGGAGGGTTTCATGAAATGTACATACAAACTCTGATACGTATATTGATGCTGATGTCCGGTATGGCTGCTGTTTCAGCCGCAGGGTCGTACCGCCATCAGTTGAGCGACGAATGGAAGAAGGCGGAAGAGGTCATCAGTATTCGTCATGAGGGCTGGGAAGAGGTCTTTTCGAGCCTTGGTGCGGACAGCAGGGTGTGCGAGGCGATAGTGTTTCCGGAGATTCTCCGATGGTCGAAGCTGAAGGATATCTTTGAACAGGCGGCCTTGAAGGACAGATACGTCAGGGAGGGTACTGCAGGAGCGGATTTCTCCATCGGGCTTTTCCAGATGAAGCCGTCATTCGCCGAGAAGGTGGAGAAGGCGTGGATGAAAAGCCCCCTGTGCCGTGAATACGGACTGTTTTTCGATCTTCAGGATACGGATTACGCGCGCAGACAGCGGATCGGGCGGCTCTCCGATGAAAAGTGGCAATGTGTCTATCTCGCGGTCTTTGTCCGTCTGATTCACGAACGGGAACCTTCGATCGCCGAAATGCCGGAGGATGAGCAGATATCCATGCTGGCGACCGCCTACAACCGCGACTTTCATGCCCCTCTCGATTCCCTCCGCAGATGGGCGGAAGTGCCGACCTTCCACCTTGACATCCTTCCCTC
>JAFQAT010000083.1 GCA_017399865.1 Bacteroidales bacterium
GTACTACCTGTACCAACGTCACGTCAACATGTGCAACGGCATCAACGGGCTGTACAATCTGGTGCGTTCCGGAATGCCCGGCCTGTCCCCCGTATCAGGTGACGTATTTGTCTTCTTCAGCAAGAACCGCCAGAGCGTAAAGCTCCTGAAGTGGGACGGTGACGGGTTCCTGTTGTACTACAAGCGTCTGGAAAGAGGAAGCTTCGAACTTCCGCAGTTCAATCCTTCGACGGGCAATTACGAACTTTCCTGGAAAGCGCTCTCCCTCATCATGGAGGGTGTGTCCTTGAAAAGTGTCCGGATAAGGAAACGCTTGGTCATATAGTATAATCCACTGTTGCACAGCTATTTAATGGTGAAATAGTTGTATTTTTCCTTGGTCATGTCATCTGTTTTTTGTATCTTTACACTATGACAAACAAGGAAATCATAGAACTTCTGAAGGAGCAGCTACAGCAGCAGACAAGGGCTGCCGAAGAGCGTGAAAGGAAACTTCTGCAACAAATAAGCGACCTGACAGCCGAAATCGCTTCCCTGAAAGAAGCCCTGCTGAAGAAAGGTGAATCGCTGGACAAGCAGAAGCGTATCACCAGGGGACTGTCCAAGCTCATGGGAAACAGTTCCGAGAAGCAGGCATCCGAACCGTTGCCGGACGATGAGGAACTCAAACGCAGGGAAGAAGAACGCAAGGCGGCCAGAAAGGCAAGGGGGAACAACGGGGCAAGGCACGACATGCACCACGAGCTGGAAACCGTGGAGCATGACGTGTATCCCGACAATCCCGACTTCGACCTGCAGAAGGCACGTCCCCTGTCGGACGTACAGAGGATATCGGTCAGATACGAGTTCATCCCCATGCGCTTCATCAAGCATGTCTACAGGATACATGCCTACACACAGGACGGACAGGTCATGGAAGGCAGGACACCTCCGTCGGCCTTCCTCAATTCCAGCTATGACGTATCCTTCGTGGCAGGACTGCTCGAACTCCGCTATCTGCAGTCCATGCCCGTGGAACGAATCGTGTCCTACTTCACCCAGCACGGATTCAACCTCCACAAACCCACGGCTCACAAGCTCATCGCACAGGCTTCCCGTATTTTGAAGAACGTGCATCTCGCCATACGCGCCCAGGTCCTCTCGGACGATTACATCGGATGTGACGAGACATATTACAGGATACTCGTACAGGAAAGGAATGCTTCCGGCAAGGGTACGAAGAAGGGCTACCTGTGGGTAATCATCGGGATGAAAAGCCGGATGATGTATGTGGTCTATGAGGACGGATCGAGGGCGGCCGGCGTGATTACTGACGAACTCAAGGACTTCAAGGGTACGCTGCAGAGCGACGGGTATGCGCCGTACAGGACACTTCAGGGAAGTGAATATCCCGACATCGAACGGATAGCCTGCCTGCAGCACGTCAAGCGCAAGTTCATCGATTGCGGGGATGACCCGAAAGCAACGGAAATGGTGCAACTGGTGAACGGGATATATGTGGAGGACCATAGGCACAAGGTCGGAAAGGACGGCTGGACGGTGGAGGACAACCTCAGGCACAGGCAGGAATACTCGCCGAAGATTCTGAAGGAAATATGGAATCACCTGCAGGACATCAGGACGGATCCCAACCTTCCGCCAAAAAGCGAACTCGCGGCAGCGGCCGTATATATGGAAAACGAGTGGGAAGCTATCAAGGCTATCTTCAATAGAGGGGACACGGCACTCGACAACAACCTTGTGGAAAGATACAACAGATACTTTTCCATATCCAGACGGAACTCCTTGTTCTTCGGAAGCCATGACGGAGCCGAACGGAGCGCTGTGCTATACACACTGGCATTGTCATGTCGGATGCACAAGCTGGACTTCTTCCAATACATCAAAGCGGTCCTTGAAAAGACATCGGAATGGCAACCGAATACACCGTTGAGCAAATATAGGGAACTGCTTCCGGACAAGTTCTCACAGAACTTATAAAAGTACGGCTCACAAGGGAAATCCATGTGAGCCGATACTATATCAAGACGTAATCGTGGAGACGCTTACGCCCCGGTGGCAGGAGAATAACGGAG
>JAFQAT010000011.1 GCA_017399865.1 Bacteroidales bacterium
ACTGAAGAGAAGCCCATGTCGATACAGCTCTTGCAAGTCTCGAAAGAGTCACCGTGGTCAAGGTGAAGAACGATCTGAGGATTTGCCCAACCAAGCTCCTTTGCGTACTCAACAGCACCCTCTGCCATGTAACGGAGAAGAGTCTGGTTTGCGTACTGGCGTGCGCCCTTTGAAACCTGAAGGATAACTGGAGACTTTGTCTCAGCTGCAGCTGAGATGATAGCCTGAAGCTGCTCCATGTTGTTGAAGTTGAATGCTGGGATGGCATAGCCACCGTCAATTGCCTTAGCGAACATTTCCTTGGTGTTCACCAGGCCGAGTTCCTTGTAAGAAATCATAATCGTATAATTTGTTTAAAAATCGTTTCGTTAACACAAAATCTTGGCAAAAATAATTAATTTTGCGCAATATTGAAAGAATAATCCACACAAAGAACAAACATACGTCATGAACAGGAAAGTAGTAATATTCTCAGCCCCTTCCGGAGCCGGAAAAAGCACCATAGTAAACCATCTGCTCGGACTGCATCCGGAGCTTGAATTCTCAATTTCAGCGACTTCGAGGGCTCCAAGAGGCCAGGAACAGCATGGCAAGGAGTATTATTTCTTTACTGCAGACGAGTTCCGCAGCATGATTGCAGAAGACAAGTTCGTGGAGTACGAAGAGGTATATGCCGGATCATTCTACGGCACCCTCAAATCGGAGGTCGAGCGCATCTGGGCAAAGGGGCATGTGATAATCTTCGACATCGACGTGCAGGGCGGAGTGAACCTCAAGAGGATATTCGGAGACAAGGCTTTCTCAGTATTCATCCAGGCCCCTTCAGTAGAAGTTCTGCGCGAAAGACTTATAGGCAGAGGCACAGACACCCCTGAAGCTATCGAGAAGCGCGTCGCAAAGGCCGCATCGGAAATGGAGTTCGCTGCAGGAAAGTTCGACCATGTACTCATAAACGACGACCTTCAGAAGGCTTTTGAAGAAGCCGAGCAGGTCATCGGAGACTTCCTTAAGAAATAATGAACATCGCAGTATACAGCGGATCATTCAATCCGTTGCACATAGGCCATCTCGCCATCATGAAATATCTTGCCGGCGAGGGAGGCTTCGACTGCGTATATCTGATAGTTTCTCCCAAGAATCCCCTGAAGGATGGCATAAGCGCCGACTCCGGAATGGATCGTTACAATGCCGCCGTAGAAGCCGTAAAACGTCATTTTCCCTCAGGGGCTGGGGACATTACGGACACCCCCGGCTTCCCTTCGGTCAGCCACCCCCTAGCCGTGGGTGGCATGTGTCCTGCATGTTCCCCAGCCCCTGAGGGAAAGGTGAAGGTTGATGACATAGAACTCAGAATGCCGGCGCCACACTACACGATCAGGACCCTTGACGCTCTACGCGAACGCGAGCCGGAAAACACATTCACCCTCGTGATGGGCGCAGACAACCTGGCAGACATACGCAGATGGCGAGACTACAGCCGCATCCTCAAGGAATACGGAGCGGCCGTCTATCCGCGCAAAGGATTCAACCTCGACATGATCATCAAGGACCTTACGGAAGAAGACCCTTCGTTCAGAATCAGTGTCATGAAAGCAGAAATGGTCGACATTTCGTCGACCACTATCCGCAATGCCATGGCAGAGGGACAGGACATGTCCCGATGGCTTATGTAACTATTTCAGCAGAGTTCCAAGAACGCTGCGGGTGAGCTGGCGTGTCGCAGTACGTGCGGCAGATCCTACAGCCTTTCCTGCTATATCCTTGGCAGTCGTCTTCGACTTCTTTCCGGTTACCTTCTTAGACACCTCGCTGCCTATGGAGCTTGTCACGCTTGTGACCATGGCACCTACTACGGCTCCAACTATGCCCTTCAGTAATCCGCCGCCTCTGCCTGACTTCTTTTCCTTGACAGCCTGCTCTTCCGCCTCCGCAGCGGCAGCGGCTTCTGCTGCCTCCTGCTCGGCCTTGAGAGCTGCCTCAGCCTCTTCCATCAGCACCTCGAAAGCGCTTTCGCGGTCGATGACATTATCATATTTGCCATAAAGACGGGACTGGTTGATGATCTGTCCGCGCTGACCTTCCGTCACGGCTCCTATCTGACTGAGAGGGAATAGAATCTTTGCGCGCTCCACCATTGACGGCGCACCCTTTTCATCAAGGAACGACACAAGAGCCTCACCGGTGCCGAGCTCCATAATGGCATCTGCCGTCTTGAATGCCGGATTTGCCCTGAATGTCTCTGCAGCTGTCTTGACCGCTTTCTGGTCCTTTGGAGTAAAGGCACGCAGAGCATGCTGAACACGGTTTCCAAGCTGACCGAGGATTTCCTCAGGAATATCAGTCGGACTCTGTGTCACGAAATATACTCCGACCCCCTTGCTTCGGATAAGTCTCACGACCTGCTCGATCTTGTCCACAAGAGCCTTGGAAGTCTCATCGAAAAGCATATGCGCCTCATCAAAGAAGAACACAAGTTTCGGAAGTTCCATGTCGCCCACTTCAGGAAGCCTTGCATAAAGCTCCGAAAGAAGCCACAGAAGGAAGGTCGAATAAAGTTTCGGCTGGAGCATGAGTCTGTCGGCCGCAAGGACATTAAGCACACCCTTGCCCTGCTCGCTCTGGAGAAGGTCGTATATGTCGAATGACGGTTCTGCAAAGAACTTGTCCGCGCCCTGGTTCTCAAGAGTGAGAAGAGCCCTCTGGATCGCTCCTACGCTTTGCGAGGTAATGTTGCCGTATGCAGCCGTATACTGCTTTGCATTCTCTGCCACATAGTTCAGCATGGAGCGCAGGTCCTTCATGTCTATCAGGAGAAGTCCCCTGTCATCCGCTATCCTGAAAACGATATTGAGCACGCCTTCCTGTGTCTCGTTAAGTCCGAGCAGACGGGACAGGAGCTGTGGTCCCATGTCAGACACTGTGGTCCTCATAGGATGGCCCTGTTCTCCGAACACATCAAAGAAACGTACCGGGCAAGAGCCGAACTCAGGAGACGTGATGCCGAACTCGGCACATCTCTTCTCAATGAATCCGCTCATGGATCCTGTCTGGCTGATGCCGGAAAGGTCTCCCTTCATGTCAGCCATGAAACATGGCACTCCTGCCTGGGAAAAGGTTTCGGCCAGCACCTGAAGGGTAACGGTCTTTCCTGTACCTGTAGCACCGGCTATAAGTCCGTGGCGGTTCGCCATCTTTCCGCAGATTGAAATAGGGCCGTTCGGGCCGTGGGCCACATACAGGCCGTGTTCCTTTGTATACATATATTTATTTCTTTACAAGTGACGTCGCTTTTTCAAGAGCCGGAATAATGTGAGGGAAGATGTTCTCAACACCTATTTCTTTATCTACTCCGAACTTATGAAGAGACGCCTGGACTTTCTCGGTAACACCTGAAAGTATTACGGTCACTCCCCTCTTGCGTGTACGTTCGCAGAGATTCCTGAGGTTGTTCACTCCTGTAGAGTCGATGAACGGAACCTTCCTCATCCTTATTATTCGAACCTTGGCTCCCTTGCTCTTCATCTTCTCAAGTTCCTCGAAACGGCTCGCCAGTCCGAAGAAGAAAGGACCGTTGATTTCATATACCTCGACCCCGTCCGGGATATCAAGGCGGTCCGTATCTTCCATGGCCGCTTTTTCCGGGTCTTCAGTTGCAGCGACGCTATGTTCCTGGAGCACATTGATTTCCGAAGTCTCCATGACACGGCGCACGAAAAGCACAATGGCCAGAAGAACACCGACCTCGATTGCAACCGTAAGGTCTACAATCACTGTCAGGAAGAATGTAATCAGAAGCACGGACACGTCCGACTTGTCTCCACGAAGAAGATACTTGAACGTCTTCCATTCGCTCATGTTGTATGCGACCTGAACAAGGATGGCAGCCAGACATGAAAGCGGAATATATACCGCATATGGCATAAGGAACAGATAGATAAGAAGAAGCACAACAGCATGTATGATACCGGTGAGAGGAGTCTTTCCGCCGTTGTTGATGCTTGCCATGGTCCTGGCAAGAGCTCCTGTTGCAGGAATTCCGCCGAACAGAGGCGTAATGATATTGGCGATTCCCTGACCGATGAGCTCGGTGTTGGCATGATGCTGCTTTCCTGTGGCACCGTCAGCCACCATGGCCGCAAGAAGAGACTCAATCGCACAAAGGATCGCTATCGTGAATGCAGGGGACACCAGTCCCTTGATGGTTTCGAAATCGAATTCAGGTGCTACAGGCTTCGGCATCGGAAGGCCGTTCGCGAGTTCCGGGAACTTGGAACCGATCGTAGCCAGATCCACTCCTGCAAACTTGTTCAGGAGTACGGACACTACCGTTCCGACAATCAGAGCTATGAGAGATCCGGGAATCTTCTTTGTCACCTTGCTCCAGCTGAAGCATATGATCAGACAGGCCATGCTCATGGCGAACTCCACCCAGTCGATGCTGCCGATGTTCTGGAAATAGCATCCCCACTGAGGAATGAATCCTGCAGGAACCTGAAGGTCAAGAGGCAGTCCGAAGAAGTCCTTCATCTGGGTAGAGAAGATCGTCAGTGCAATACCGCTTGTGAATCCTACTACAATAGGATAGGGAATGAACTTGAATATGACACCCATCCTGCACACACCCATGACAACAAGGAAGACTCCTGCCATGATTGTCGCGATTATGAGTCCATGCATGCCGTACTGGCTGACAATTCCCGCCACAATGACTATGAATGCTCCGGTCGGGCCTCCGATAAGGAAGTTCGAGCCTCCGAAGAATGATATGAGGAAACCTGCAACGATTGCAGTTATCAGTCCCTGCTGAGGGGTCACACCGCTGGCTATACCGAAAGCGATGGCAAGAGGAAGGGCGATGATGCCGACAATGATTCCGGCAATCAGGTCTGATGTGAATTTCTTGCTGTCATACCTGCCCTTGCCGAACATTCCGAAAAGTTTCGGTTGGAATACTTCTTTAAGGTTAAGTTTCATAACTACACTAACTGATATACACTACTTTTTTTCAAAAAACGAAAAATGGACATTGCCATATTTCTTTTCCTTCACAAAGAAGGGATGGGATTCGAAATTGAATTCATCCGGATGCTCGAGGATGAAGTATGCACCCGGATGGAGAATGTCTTTTGCGAAGACCTTGTCCGGAATATCGGCCAGACCGTCAATCGCATATGGAGGATCGGCGAATACCAGGTCGAACTTCTCATGACAGATATCAAGGAACTCGAAGACATTATGGCGGACGACAGTCAGATTGTCCATTCCGAACTTTGCCGCCTGAGACTTGATGAAATTCGCATGAAGGGGAAGCATCTCGACGCAATATACCCGCGACGCCCCTCTGGATGCGAATTCGTATGAAATGGCACCGGTACCGCCGAAAAGATCCAGAACCTGAAGTCCCTCCATCTCATACTCGTTGTTAAGTATGTTGAACAGGCCTTCCTTGGCAAAATCTGTCGTCGGTCTTGCCTTGTATCCTTGCGGAGGCAAGATCGTCTTTCCCTTAAATTTTCCTCCGATTATCCTCATGCCTACACAAGTTCAACATTCTTGAAATAACGGTAAAGGGACATCTCGTCCTCCTCAGACAAAGGAGTACGGAAACAGATAGTGGACACTTCCGGATTCAGCTGAAGATTCTTCAAGGCAAGGAAGATGAAGTACTGAGCAGTAGTGAAGTCCGGAGCCTGAAAGGAATTGCACAGCATGAGGCTACGCCCCTGAGCGATCACAAGGTAAAGGATGCCATCCATATAGGAGGCCAGTATCTTGTTGTAGTCCTGAAGGTCGAGCACCGATCTGAGCATGAAATACATTTCCGGCAGAGGGAGGCTCTTGTTGCCGTCCCTTTCCAGAACGGTTTCGGAAACAGCCCTTGACAGGGTTTCGCCGATATTGTTGGAATAGACCAGAGATGCACCAAATTCAGGAACATGAACAGAAGAGACTTCATCGTTCATAGCCACATCTGCGACCGGACGAAGCATACGGGCTGTATCCGAGTCATCATGGAACTGATCAGGCACCAGAGTCACCTTTGGGGTAAAGACCGATATCTCCACCTTGTCGTACCGCTGAAGAAACTCCGGAGTACTGAATATGCGTTCGGCAGACATCCATGGCGACGTCCTGACTTCGTCGGCTGTCTGTATTTTAAAAGAATATCCACTCAAGCCGACTTGAATGGATATCCTGTCTGTATTCTGCGACATAGCAATAGAATTTAAAGCCAGCGCATTGCGGGATATATTACTCCCAGTTACCTGCGTTGTTGTTAGGAGCGTCGATGCTTCCGACCATGAGACCCTTGTAATGTCCCTTATCTTCCTGCTCGGCGTCGAGGTTGATGCGGAGCTGGTTGTCAAGACCTCTGAGGAGGCTCTTGTAAGGCATCTTGGCCTCGAAGAGAGGAACGTTCACACCTGATACCTTCTTGATGGTAGATGCAAGGATCACAGTGTCACCGCCGCTGAAAGGAATGTATGCGAGAGAGTCTACCACAAAGCCAGGACGGCTGTTGAAGATGGTGTCCTTCACCGCAATCTCGCTTGTCACCTGGAACACGAGGTTCTGCTCGCCTGCAAGATAGAGTTCGTGAAGCTTCTCGTTGAGCTTGTCACCCTTGAGATTACGATACTTCTTCTTGATCTTGTCAGTGTGTGCCATTGCAAGAGAGTCATCCTTTGATCCTACCTGGAGAGCGATCTTCATCTTGCCTTCGTTGTAGAAGAGGATGAGGGAATCCATTGTTGAAGCATAGCGTGCGTTCACGTTCTTGTACGCAACCTGAAGGTCACGGATGTCCTTCAGACGCTGAACTGCAACTTCTGTACGATAAGCCTTGTGCTTGTTGAATTCCACAGGCTCCATGATACTCTTTACAAGAAAAAAAGTCAATCCTACGATGCATGCAGGGAGGATTAAGTAGGTAAATACCTTTCTAATAATTGAACCCATTATTTTAGTGTTTTATTTTTCTTTTTCTAAATTCCGGACAAAGTTATGAAATTGATTTATGAAATGCAATATAATTTGTAATTTTGCACCATCAAAAATAACGACAAAAACGATGAAAGACATCAATTCAGGCACCATATGCACATTTGAAAGAATGACTGGCGAGGCAGAAAGCATCTGCATCGTGACTCATATGAAGCCGGATGGGGACGCAATCGGAAGCTCTGTCGCCATGTATCATTTCCTAAAGAAGCAGGGAAAGAAGCCAAGGATCATCCTCAACGACCCCTACCCTTCGTACCTTTCCTTCCTTGTAACGGAAGACATGTCGGACGACATCATGACATATGATGGAAAACCGCTCGAAGCATGTGAGGCGATAAAAGGAAGCGACCTGATCATCTGCCTGGATTTCAACGCATTCCACAGGACGGACAACCTTGAGGTTCCCCTCGCGGAAGCGACAGGAAAGAAGATTCTCATAGACCATCACCTGAACCCTTCAAGAGAGCTTTTCGACCTTTCCTTTTCAGAGACTGAGATATCGTCGGCATCAGAACTTCTATATCAGATCCTCATACGTACTTCACAGACAGGCAACGACGCCTGCAGGCTGGGCATGGAATGCGCCCGGGCCTTGATGACGGGAATGACGACAGACACCAACAACTTTGCGAATTCAGTTTTCCCGTCCACTCTCCACATGGCTTCGGACCTTCTGGCGGCCGGAACGGACAGGGACTACATTCTGAACCGGCTGTACAACCAGTACGGTGAGAACAGGCTCAGACTGATGGGACACATGATGAAGGACCTGATGAAGATTACCCCGGACGGCGTGGCATACATCGTGCTTGACAGACAGACCATGGAAGAATACGGGACAGAGGAAGGGGACACGGAAGGATTCGTGAACATGCCGCTGTCCATCGCAGATGTCAGGATGAGCATTCTCGCAAAGGAAGACGAAGACAGGGTAAGGATATCAATCCGGTCAAAGAGAGGGACATCAGCCAACATGTGCGCAAGGCGCTTCTTCAACGGGGGCGGTCATGAGAACGCGGCAGGCGGACGCCTGCATGTGCCAGGCGACGTGAAGGACATGGCGGAAGCCGGAGCATATATAGAAAGGGTTACACACATATTTCTGAATGATGAAAAGAGCTGTTAAGATATTGGCGGTCATGATCATGGCCACATCCTGTGCAGGCAGCAAGCTGGAACAGGCATACAACAATCAGGAAAGCAAGATAGACAACTATATTTCCGGAAAGGGCGACAAATACCGCTCCGTCAGGAACGGAGGCGCCAACAGACTGGTGCTGGCCGAAGGTGAAGGCGAAGAACTCGAACGCAACGGTTTCGTTTCGTTCTATTATGCAGGATATACTTTTTCAGGAAGCTTCAGTGCATCTAATCTTTTCGTGACAAACCATCAGGAGACTGCAGAGAATGCGAATTGGAATCTCACTGACGCCGAATACAGGATATATGAGATCAACATGGCGGAGGCAAAGCTTATCCCGGGACTTCGTGACGGTCTCGTCGGAGTCAAGGCCGGAGAGGAATGCGAGATTCTCTTCTCCGGAAAGTACGGATTCGGAAACGAGGAATTTGGCATGATTCCTGCTAATTCGGCACAACTTTGGAAGATTTGGGTTGTCGGTGTGACAAATGATTAACCACATACCACATTTTTTATTATCTTTGTCGGTTCATAAGAAAGTAACACCTAATGAAGAAGATTATAGTATCATTTCTATCAATTGCAGCGGTCATAGCATTCACAGGATGTGCCAAGGAGGCACCGAGCGGCGCAAATGATGCGAACAAGAGATATTTCGACGCATGGATGGACATCAACCATCCCGGCATCAGACCTACCGGACTTGGCATATATATAATCGAAGAGGAGGCTGGTCATGGAATCGATGTCAAGGAGGGCGGCTATGTGCTCATGGACTATACCACGACCGATCTCGAAGGCAACATTTCCACATACACTGAAGAAGAAACCGCCAAGCAGCTCGGAACGTACAAGGAAGGCAATTACTACGGTCCGAAATTCCAGACCACAATGGAGGGGACCCTACCTGCAGGACTCGCACAGGCTCTCTCAGGAATGAAGGTCGGTGGCCACAGAAAGGTGATAGTGCCTTCATGGCTCATATCTTATGAGGTATATGATTCCGCTGAAGATTATCTCAATGAATCAAACAGCGCATCGAACACCATATATGATCTCAAGGTACGTGACTATACCGAGGATATCGAGGAATGGCAGATAGGAAAGATCGGCGAGTACTTCAAGGAAAACAGCGACAAGTTCGGAGACATGACCGTGGCAGACTCCCTGAAGGACCATGGCGGATTCTACTACAAGAGGCTCATGCCGATAAAGGACACAACCTCTTTCCCTAAAGACACAACGATATACATCAACTACACAGGACGTCTGCTTGACGGAACCGTATTCGACACCACCAACGAAAGACTGGCAAAAGACAGCGGCATATGGTCTTCCTCAAGGTCTTATGAGCCTGTAAAGATCAACTGGGGCGAGAGCTATTCAGATATCACGATGGGCAGCAGCTCATCCATCATAAGCGGATTCGCCCTCACGTTATGGCAGATGCGCAGCTTCGAGCACGGAATCGGCGTATTCACATCCGATTATGGATACGGTTATTCCGGAAGCGGAGAAAGCATTCCGGCCTTCGCACCACTGTCATTTGAAATCGAGATCGTAAAAAAGCCGGAATAACGAATGGCAGCTGGAACGAATTCAATCCCTACTGAGCTCGGAACCGAAAAGATAGGCAGGCTGCTCAAGCAGTATGCCTTGCCTGCCATCATAGCCCAGACGGCATCTTCGCTGTACAACATGGTGGACAGCATCTTCATCGGCCAGGGCGTTGGTCCGCTTGCCATATCAGGTCTGGCGGTGACCTTCCCGCTCATGAACCTTTCGACAGCTTTCGGAACTCTTGTCGGTGCCGGAGCAGCGACAATGCTTTCCGTCCTGCTGGGACAGAAGAACTACAAGGCAGCCAACAAGGTCCTCGGAAACGTCGTGACCCTGAACACCATCATCGGTCTCGTCTTCATGGCTGTGGCGCTGATATTCATCGACCCGATCCTTTATTTCTTCGGCGCCAGCGAGAACACACTGCCATACGCCAAGGAATATATCACGATCATACTCATCGGCAACGTAATCACCCACCTGTATTTCGGACTGAACGCCGCCATGCGGTCATCAGGCAACCCGAAGAAGGCGATGGCACTTACGATATTCACAGTAGTATTCAACACGATACTGGACCCAATATTCATCTTCGTGTTCGACATGGGCATAAAGGGAGCGGCATGGGCTACCGTAATCGCACAGACCGTAGCGATGGTGGTGGTGCTCATGCACTTCAATGACCGCAGCAGGCCGTTCCATTTTGAAAAAGGAATCTTAAGACTCGACATGAGAGTGGCTAAAGATTCACTATCGATCGGAATGGGTCCGTTTCTCATGAATTCGGCAGCATGCCTTGTGACGCTTTTCATAAACCAGCAGCTTAGAAAATACAGCGGTGACCTGGGAATCGGTGCATACGGAATATGCAACCGCTTCATCTTCATGTTCATGATGATATGCATGGGTCTGAACCAGGGAATGCAGCCTATTGCCGGATACAACTACGGTGCACGACAGTACTCAAGGGTGAAGGAGGTATTCTGGAAGACCGCAAGGCTTGGAATGGTGATGACCACCATATGCTTCATATTCGGAATGTTCTTCCCAAGAGCGGCTGTCGGCATATTCACCCACGACGAACAGCTGATGGAACTCTCGGCAAGGGCTTTGAGGATTACGACCATCATCTTCCCTATAGTAGGATTCCAGATGATAGCGACCAACTTCTTCCAGAGCCTGGGAATGGTCAGGAAGTCCATCATCCTGTCGCTCTCAAGACAGATACTATTCCTGCTGCCTCTCCTCTATCTGCTTCCTCTGAATTACGGAGCGGACGGAGTGTGGGCAAGCTTCCCTATTTCAGACGGACTTGCAACAATAATGACTGTCTTCATGCTGGGAAGACTTTTCAGAAAATTCAACATGCTCAAGGACGGTGACGATCCGTCGATCCTTGGCAGCAATCTATAAAGCGGCATATATGGGAAAGGACAACATCATCATCAACATCGGAAGACAGTTCGGAGGTGGCGGTCTTGGCGTAGCATCAGAGCTTGGACGCAGGCTCGGGATTCCTGTGTATGACAGAGAACTGATCCGGAAGGCAGCCCAGGACAGCGGATTCAGCGCAGAGCTTTTCGAGCAGAGCGATGAAAAGCGCAGGACGTTCTCGCTGTCATCGATCTTCACCAGCATCTACTCGTCTCCTCTGGAAAACTACATGAGCGACAACGGCCTGTTCGAAATCCAATGCGAGACCATCAGAAAGATAGCGGAGCAGGGACCGGCCGTAATCGTAGGCAGGTGTTCCGACTATGTGCTCAGAGACAGAGGAAACACTCTGAACGTATTCCTGACTTCTCCGCTTTCAGTAAGAGTGGAGCGCATATGCAGACGCCACGACCTTGACGCGGATAAAGCTGAAGCGCTGATACTTCAGAAAGACAGGTCCAGAGAAGAGTACTACAATTACTTCACATTCGGGAACTGGGGTGTGGCGTCGACATATGACCTTTGCATCGACTCCAGCATACTCGGCATAGAAGGGACAGCAGACTTCATAATCGATTTCGCCAAAAGATCCGGACTTCTTTAACCTGACATGAAAAAAACTTCAGCCCTAATCATTGCAACCATAGCGGCAGCGCTGATCGCGACTGCAACAATCATCATCAAGGCACCTTTATCCAAACCGGCCGAACTCGCTCCGGAGAGAGTAAAGCTGAATGAGATACTGACCAACGATTCATCACAATTCGCAGAACTGGAAGGATTGGACAGAAAGGTCCTTGCATACATGAAGAGATGGGAAATGAAAGGGGCGTCTCTTGCCATTACACGCAATGACTCATTGCTATATGCCAAAGGATATGGCTGGGCGGACGAAGAAATGGGGATAGAGATGGAACCCTCGCACATCATGCGCATGGCTTCCGTCTCGAAGCTGATTACCGCAGCCGGCATAATGGTCCTGCAGGACAGGGATTCGCTCAGCATCAAGGATACGGTATTCGGTCCTTCAGGGATTCTGTCCGACTCTCTCTTCACGTCAATAATAAAGGACAGAAATCATCATAACATTACTGTAGAACATCTTCTGAGGCATCAGGGAGGCTTCTACCGGGATCCGCTTTTCTCATCAAGAGACGTCAGGCATCAGATGCAGCTTGACAATCCTCCGGTAAAGGAAGACTTCTACAGACTGGTTCTTGGAAAGAGGCTGAGCTTCATGCCGGGTTCATGGCAGAGATACTCGAACTTCGGCTATCTCCTTCTGTCTGAAATCATTGAAAAGGTATCCGGAATGTCATATGAAGAATTCATCCGCACCCAGGTTCTCGCTCCTGCCGGATGCTATGACATGCACATCAGCGGAAACTACTATGCTGACAAAAGGGCCAATGAAGTGCGTTATTACACACATAACGGAGACGGAAAGTATATAGAAGACTACTCCGACAATGGTGAAATAGTGGAAAGATGCTATGGAGGCAACAACATCACCCTCCTTTCCGGAGCAGGAGCATGGTGCGCGTCACCAGCCGAGATAGCCCGATTTGTCGCATCAATCGACGGACGTCCTGAAGTGCCTGACATCATCTCACAGGAAGCATTCGAACAGATGATCGAATATTTCGACAAGGACACTTACTCTCTGGGATGGAACGACACCACCCCGGAGAAAGGATGGAGCCGTACCGGCACGCTTTCAGGCACATGTGCCCTTGTAAGACAGTATCCTGACGGAGAATGCTGGATCCTGATAACAAACACCAGCACCTACAGGGGACCAAGACAGTCCAGATACACGGAAGCGCTCTTCACTCAATGCCGTGAACTATACAGCAGCAAGCTTCCAGAGCGCAACCTGTTCTATAAGTAATTGTACGGATATCAGAAATGATCCGGATGATAATAGTGGATGTCAAACTCACCGTTCAGGATTCCGTATCCGTTCTCTGCGAGTGATTCCAGTTCATTTTCACCAGGATATACCACTACAGGAGCAATGAATTCCACACGTTCAGCGATCTGCTTCGTGATATAACCGCTATATGCAATGCCGCCTGTAAGAACGATCGCATCCACCTTGCCGTATACGACAGTCGAAAGTCCTGCGATATATTTTGCAAACGATATGCAGTAGCCCTTGAGGAAGGTTTCCACTTCCTGGTCTCCGGCTTCTGCGCGAGCCACAAGCTCGCGAAAATCATTAGTACCGAAGTATGCAACCGCTCCACCGCGCCCTACCATACGCTTCTTGATCTGAGCTTCAGTCCATTTTCCGCTGAAGCACTTCTCCACAAGAGGGAAGCCTGGAACATTTCCTGCGCGCTCAGGACTGATAGGTCCGTCACCGCCAAGCGCATCGTTGGTATCGATCACAAGGCCATGTCTATGGAGAGAAACGGAACTGCCACCTCCCATATGGGCAACAATCACCGTCACATCCTTATTCGTCTTGCCGACACTACGGGCATAGCGGCGCACCATGGCGCGCGAATTCAAGGCATGGAACAGGGTTCTGCGAGGGAATTCAGGCAGACCTCCTACCTTTACTTCAGGAAGCATCTCGTCTGCCATAGGAGGATCGGCAATGAATGCACGACACTTCTCTTCTATCCCTTTTGAAGCACGGGCCTGATTAACCAATACCGCGATATCATCTGCAAGAAGAGCACTCAGATTACATGCATGCACACCCTCCTTACCGGCCATCAGAGCATCACGCATCTCCTGGTTCACCTCGTATACTCCTGTGCGGATCGGGGTTATGAGGCCTCCGCGAGCCATCGCGACATCTATCGATTCCAAGGCGATTCCCTTTTCTGACAGAAAATCAGTTATGGCATCACGTCGCATAGGAGTCTGGTCCATAACAGACTCGTATCTTGCGACTTCGTCAGCCGAATGCGTCAGGTTCTGTTCGAAGAGCTTCTCTCCAGAATCATAGAATCCGATCTTGCTTGAAGTGGATCCGGTGTTGATCACCAATATTCTCCCGTTCATGATTACATACGCTTATTTAACCGACATCGCGGCAATTGCAATTGAGTTCAGTTTTGTATCTATGCTGTCTGCGCGGCTTGAAAGGACGCAAGGGACCTTCGCACCGACCAGTATTCCTGCCTGTCTGACTCCGGGAACGAGCTTGGAGTTCGCCTTGTAGAAGACATTTCCAGACTCGATATTAGGGAATAGAAGGCAGTCTGCATCTCCCGCAACAGGACTTACGAGCCCCTTGATTGCAACAGATTCCTTATCAAGGGCCAGGTCAAGTGCCAGAGGGCCGTCAGCAATGCAGCCCTTGATCTGTCCGCGATCAGCCATCTTCGAAAGCATGGCGGCATCAACGGTGGCAGGCTGGCTTGTCAGCACCTGCTCCGTGGCTGCAATGATAGCCACTTTAGGTTTCTCCACACCGACAGCCTTGGCTGTCTTCACAAGACATTCCATGATGATCTGCTTCTGCTTGATGTCCGGAGCCGGAATCACAGCCACGTCACCTACAAAGAGAAGCTTATGGTATGAAGGAATCTCCAGTGTCGTGCAATGTGTCAGCGTGCCCTTTGGAGGCAGAAGACCGGTCTCCTTGTTCAGGATAGCACGGAGGAACTTGTCTGTAGAGCAGAGTCCCTTCATAAGGAAGTCTCCTTCTCCGTCACGCACCATCTGGACAGCCTGGGCAACAGAAGGCAGTTCTGCAGGGTTATGCACGACCGTGAAGATTGCAGGGTCGACATTCTCTTCTTCACATGCCTTGGCAATCAGATCCTTATCGCCGACCAGAGTGACATCGGCCAGTCCGAGTTCAACAGCCTTAGATGCAGCCGCTATGGTATGTCCGTCAACTCCCCATGCGGCAACCATTCTTTTCCGGACACCCCGGCTGCGGAGTTCCTCGAATATCTCTGAAAATGTTGTAAACATGACTCTAAGCTACTCTTCGTTCTGAACGATATGCATCGTGTCACGTGCAATCATAAGTTCCTCATTGGTAGTGATGAGGGCAACCTTCACCTTCGAATCCGGAAGAGTGATGATGGTATCCTCGCCTCTTACGGCATTAGCGTCATAGTCGAATTTCAGACCAAGATAGGTAAGGTTCTCGCATACCCTTCTGCGGATACGGCTGTTGTTCTCTCCGATACCTCCGGTAAACACGATAAGGTCAACACCGTTCATGGCAGCAGCATAGGCTCCGATGAACTTTGTTATGTCGTACGTAAGTTTCTTAAGAGTGAGCTTCGCCTTTGCATTTCCGCCATCAGCAGCCTCGCTGAGGTCTCTGCAGTCTGAAGAAAGACATGAGAGTCCGAGCATTCCGCTCTTCTTGTTCATCACCTTGCTCATTTCCGAAGCCGAGAGACCTTCCTTCTCCTGGATGTATGTAACTACTTCAGGATCGATGTTTCCGCATCTTGTACCCATGATCAGGCCTTCAAGCGGAGTGAATCCCATGGTGGTATCGACAGACTTTCCGTTCATTACGGCCGCTATAGAGCTTCCGTTGCCGAGGTGGCACGTGATGATCTTCGAATCATTTATATCCAGTCCGGCAAACTTTGCTCCCTTAGCAGAAACATACTTGTGGCTTGTTCCGTGGAAACCGTAACGGCGGATTCCGTATTTCTCATAATACTCGTATGGAAGGCCATACATATATGCGTATGCTGGCATGGTCTGGTGGAATGCTGTATCGAACACACCTACCTGAGGAACTTCAGGAAGGACTGCGCTCACAGCCCTGATTCCCAATATGTTGGCTGGATTATGGAGCGGAGCGAATACAGAGCATTTCTCGAGCTGGGCGATCACCTTGTCGGTAATGAGCTGGCTGCAGACAAACTCCTCTGCACCATGGACAACCCTATGACCGACAGCCTCTATGTCCTCGAGGCTTTTAAGGACACCGTACTCCTTGTCAAGGAGAGCGTCGATAACAGCCTGGATACCGACGGTATGGTCCTCGATCGGCATTTCCTTTTAAAACTTTTCCATTCCTGAAGCCTGATGCTTGATGCATCCCACATCCATTCCGATTCTCTCCACGAGACCTTTGGCCATAAGGTCATAAACCTCGTCACCCTTCATATCCAGAAGCTGATACTTCAGGGATGAACTGCCGCAATTGAGTACTAAAATAATCATGATATTATAATTGTTTAAAATTTGTCACCCTATCTTTGCAAAGTTATAAAATTAATCCCTATTTTAGCAAAAATTCGGAACGAAATGAAAGTGGAGAGAGATTTGGCGGGGATTGTACTACCATTTACGACAGGAACAGCTTCGGTCTTATGGTTCGGGCATGTCTTCTGTGCGCGGCTCCACTTGTCTTCTGCCATCGCTTTCTCGGCCGTTCTATGCTCGGCAGCCTTCCTGCTCCACCACCGCCACACAGCCTCATCCTCAGCAGTCTTGAAACCCGTCATCGGCATCTGCATGGCCGCCTGCGGATTCATCTGCGGCATTACTCATGAGACGATCTCATCCGGAGGCCCGCTAATGGCCGGCATCATGGAATCCATCGGCACTCTGGGAACAAAAACCGGGGAAATGATAGACAGCATCAGATTCAGCAACCCGGACACAAACGCCATCATAAAAGCCTTGATAATCGGAGACCGGACAGACATTCCCAAACATATAACCGAAGCATTCCGGGAAAGCGGAGCCTCGCATATCCTCGCCCTGTCAGGCCTGCACATGGGAATAATATACGGAATTCTGACAAAGCTGCTATCAGCACTGGGGAACAGGACTTCAGCACGTATAGTGCGATCATCGGCAATCATTCTTGCATGCAGTCTGTACACTCTAGCCACCGGGGCAGGAGCGTCGATAGTCAGGGCATTTCTGTTTATCCTCATCGGAGAAACCGCCCGGATGTGCGGACGGTTCAAAAGTACGGGAACCGTCCTGATGGGGTCCCTGCTGATACATCTCACGCTATCGCCATCGTCCCTGCGTGAGGTCGGATTCCAGCTTTCATATGCCGCTATGGCAGGAATCGCATTTATATTCCCCTGGCTCAAGGATTTCTGGCCGGAGCAGAAGGCTCGTCTGATGCCAAGGCCACTGCGCTGGATGTGGAATACCGCAGCGATGTCAATATCATGTCAGCTGACAACAGGACCGCTGGCCTATATATACTTCCGGACCTTCCCAGTACATTTCCTGCTCACCAACATGATAGCCCTGCCTCTGACCGGACTGATAATTCCGGTAGCGCTTCTGACTCTTGCACTTTCTGCCCTGGACATATGTCCGGACATAGTATTGAGGGCTTCCGAAGCGCTTGTAACCGCACTTTCAGAAGCCCTCAGTATAATAGCCTCGATGTAGGTTCCGGGATTTACCAGCTACCTCCAGCGCCACCGCCGCCGAAGGAGCCGCCACCAAAGCCTCCGAATCCGCCGCCGAAACCGCCGCCGAAAGAACCTCCGCCGAAGCCGCCGCCATGATGGCGTCCTGTCGTGATTATCGGACCGGTATATATGGTTCTGCGACCACCTGATCCGCCTCCGAAATCATCTCCGTTTACCGCAGCAACGAGAATGACGATTACCATGATCACAACCAGGAACGCAATCAGTGCAATCAGACCGGCGTCCTCATCGTCATCGTCACGCGGCTCAGAGATTTCACCGCTCGCAAGCTTCATCAGAACCTCGCATGCGGCCTCGACGCCGCCATAATAGTCATTGTTTCTAAAATGTGGGATAAGCTCGTTCTCTATGATTCTCTTGGCATAGGCATCAGGAATGGCTCCTTCAAGTCCATAGCCGACCGCGATGAATACCTGACCGGATGAATCTTCTGTCTTGGGCTTGACCAGAAGCACGACACCGTTATCGAACTCCGCAGAACCGACCTGCCAGTCCAATCCTATACGGGTAGCATACTCGGACGGTTCATATCCTTCCAGATCATTCACCGTCACCACCGTTATCTGATTCGATGTGCTGTCATCAAACGCCACCAGAACTCTTTCAAGGGCCTCCGTCTGCTGTGGAGCAAACACTCCGGCAAGATCGTTGACAAGTCTCTGAGGATCTGGACGAGATGGTATTGCAGATGACAGGACTGTCAGAGAAAGGCATGTCAATGCCAGGATATATTTCTGTATGCGTCTCATCATCTATCATTTTCGGCGAATGAAATCTCATCCGGCAGTTCGTTCACATCATCATCCTGATATGGGAAGAAGCCTTTGAGCTTTTCCCCTACCATTTCCGCAGCTGCGGCAAGGCCTTCTGCAAACAGTCCCTTGCGGAATTCTGTCTCCATGGCATCTGCGACATCGCCCCAGAAGCCGTCAGGCACTATGTCATTGATCCCTTTGTCACCTACAATGGCAAAGGTCCTCGTGTTGCATGCCAGATAAATCAGGACTCCGTTACGGAGCTTCGTCCTGTGCATACCCAATCTGAAGAAGACTTTCTCCGCCCTCTTCACAGGATCGCCGGAGCATTCTCCTTCGATATGGACCCTGATTTCTCCGGAGGTCCCTTTTTCTGCAAGTCTGACCGCGGCCACAACAGTTTCCTGCTGCTCCGCGGTCAGAAATTTATCAGGTTTCATGTATTGACTCTTTAGAATTCTACCTTTGGAGCAGTCTCGGCACCTGCCTGAGCCTCGAAATAACCCTTCTTTTCAAAGCCGAAGATTGAAGCCACAATATTGTCAGGGAATCTTCTGATTCCTGTATTGAAGTACTTTGCCGCTTCATTGTACTTCATTCTTTCGGTAGCAATCCTATTCTCTGTGCCTTCCAGCTGAGCCTGGAGTTCAAGGAAGTTCTGATTGGCCTTGAGGTCAGGATAATTCTCCTGTATGAGAAGGAGTCTGCCAAGTGCGTTTGAAAGCTCCCCCTGAGCTGCATTGAACTGCTCTAGAGCCTCCGGAGTCAGATTTTCCGGATCGACGGTAACCTGAGTAGCCTTTGCACGCGCTGCAACGACGCTTTCCAGAGTCTCAGACTCATGAGCCGCATATCCCTTTACAGTCGCCACCAGATTTGGAATCAGGTCAGCCCTGCGCTGATAGACATTCTCAACCTGCGACCACATAGCCTGAACATTTTCGTCAGAAACAACCATCTGATTGTACACGTTCTTAATCCATACGAATGCAGCCACCAGCACGGCGATGACTACAATACCAGTAACAAGTCCTTTTTTCATAAGCTATCTCCTTTTTATTATTGAGCATCACGCACGCACCTTACAGATGCGCCGAATGTATTCATGTCTCCCTTTCCGACCAGCATCTCAGGCTGGTCTGATATCATATACCTGTAATATGCCATACCTTCCTCTCCATTCACCTTGTCTGCAGTCCACATGGCAACATACTCAAACACTCCATCAAAAGACGGGTTGGTGAACTTGCCGTCTGAATTCATGTTTCCGAGATTGGCATATCCGAAAGGTACCATGCTCAATCTGCTGGAATTGGTCACGTCACCGACAACCGGCCAGTACTCCAGAATGGACACACCGTTGAAAGCCGCATTTACAAGAAGCTTTGATGCCACATCATCAAACGGAGCGTACTTTTCTGAAACAGGCGAACCGATGGCTTCCGCAAGCGACATCCAGTCATCTTCAGTCGGAAGACGCCATCCGTCAGGACATGCCGTCATAGCCTCATTGTAATTGTAGAATCTGCCGAACACGTCGGTCATCACATCCAGATTTGCATAAGGGGTACCGCAGGACTTTGAAGCCAGATTGTTTCTGAACCAGTCGAGTCCTCCGATCTTCTGATAATAATAATCCACTCCGTCAACTGTTATCTTTTTGTCAGAAGACCTGATGCCGGTCTTTGTTATCGAACCGTCCAGGCCTCCCTTCACGACAGCCACTTCCCTGCTGACCGAAGAACTGTAATAGCCTTCGGCAAAGGCATAACAGCTGACTGTATATGTCTGGAGAGTATCTGAGAACCAATGCACATAGACATCGGTGGTGTCAAATGTCGACATTGTCGGTGTGACCTTCCATGCGTATCCGACAGGAAGTCCTTCAGGATGCTCCACTCCTCTCGGCGTCATTCGCACAGCCTGTCCCGGCGCTACGAATGAAGGGCAGTCAAACCTCAGGCCGGAGAGTTCCGGCAAGGTTTCTGTCTCCTCCTCATCCTTACATGAAACCGCCGCCAGAAAAAGCGCGGCTACAAGCATAAGCGAGTTCAGTTTTCTAAGACTCATTTCTCTTCTAAAAATTTAAACTATAAACTGCAAATATGGGGATTTTAATTTGAAAAACCGCTACCTTTGTACAAATACTTTGCCTTACACACGTTTATGATGAAGATTCTACGATATTTCACGGCAATTGCCTTACTGTCATCTCTGATCATGTCATGCACCCCACGGAACCGCTACATATCCATCACCGGATATGCCCAGGGAGGCACATATACGGTCAAGCTGAACCTCAACGGAAATGACGGGAATGTCGCTGCCACTCCCGTAGAAATCAGGGATTCCATAGATGCCATCCTGCAGAGAATCGACAGCACATTGTCCGGATACAACAGGAATTCGCTCCTGAGCCGGTTCAACGCAGGGGACATCACATACAAAGAGAGCATGAAGAACAGCATGTTTTCAGACATAAACCAGCAGGCTGTAAAGATCTTCAATGAAACCGAAGGTGTTGTTGATGTAGCTGCCGGACCGCTGTTCGACCTATGGGGCTTCGGTTTCAGGAGCGGTGAATTCCCATCCGATGAAGAAGTCATGAAGACAAAGGAATCATGCGGAATGGAGCTGCTGCTTGCACATGAAACCGGAAAACTGAATTACAATGCCATAGCACAGGGATACAGCTGCGACCTTGTCGCCTCATATCTCTATTCCATAGGTGTCAAGGACATGATGGTCGACATAGGAGAAATATTCTGCGACGGAGTGAATCCTTCAGGCCAGGCATGGTCGCTTGGCATCGACAGGCCGGTCGACGGAAACAACGAACTTGGCGCAGAAATCCAGGGCATATTCCGAGCTCCTGAAGGCCCGCACGGCATCGTGACTTCCGGCAACTACCGCAAATTCTACATAAAGGACGGGAAGAAATACGCCCATTCAATCGACCCACGCACCGGTTACCCTGTGACCCACAATATGTTGAGCGCTACCATAGTTGCAGAGGACGCACTTACAGCTGACGCTTACGCCACCTATTGCATGGTAGTGGGACTTGAAGAATCGATACAGCTTCTTCAGAAACGGGAAGACCTTGAAGGCTGCCTGATATATGACGAGGAAGGCATATTCAAGACATGGTGTTCTGAAGGATTCGTATTGGAAGAAGCGAAGTGATCAACGGAGATCCGTCACTACCCAATCGGATCCGGTCACGGGAACAAACGATGAAACAGGTTTCTTTTCCGAAATTTCCCTGGAGAGTATCCTGACATCCACAACATTGCCGGACGAAGACAGAAGCGTCCTGTAAAAGGCTTCCAGATCATCATAGGTCCATTGAGGCTCCACGATGGCTTCCTTTGCCTGCAGATGGAGGATCCATGTGCCTTCCTTCGAGGTATATATCTCAATCGCCTCACCTTTAAGACACCAGAGGTCATCCTGAGCCATGACCGTGCCGCTGTCCTCTATCACAGCATCGTCTACAGTCGCTGACATTGAATACCCGACGGTCACGCAGGCATCTTCCGCCGCAGCCCTGACATCACTTACAAGCTTTTCCGGGGTCTGTGCAGAAGAGATGCCTGTCGAGAACGACAGGGCAAGCAGGATCATATGAAGCCGACGTTTCACTCCTTTCCGGATGACATGTTCATTTCACGAAATGCGACAGTATCTCGTCAAGCTCGTCAAAGGTTGTAACCAGGACCTGACGAGGCTTTGAACCTTCCTGAGGTCCGACGATTCCGGCACCTTCAAGCTGGTCCATCACTCGTCCTGCTCTTGCATATCCCATGCCCAGACGGCGCTGGAGGTCTGAAGTCGAGCCTCGCTGCGATGTAACGATCATCCTGGCGGCATCCTCAAAGAGAGGGTCGATGTTCTGCATGTCGATCGTACCACCGCTGGTCTCGCCGTCCTGAGATTCAGGAACAGGAAGGTAGTATGGCGTGTTGCAGCACTGCCTGTAGCCTGTCTGGTCACCGATGAACTTCGTGATCTTATTGATTTCGGCCATGCTGACAAGAGCGCACTGGACACGTTCCATCTCCACGCCGGCATAATACAGCATGTCTCCCCTACCGATGAGGTTCTCAGCTCCATACGAATCGAGGATGGTCCTTGAATCCACTCCTGAAACCACCCTGAAGGCGATTCTTGTCGGGAAGTTGGTCTTGATGAGGCCGGTGATGACATTGACCGAAGGACGCTGGGTC
This sequence comes from Bacteroidales bacterium, assembly GCA_017399865.1. Taxonomy (GTDB): domain Bacteria; phylum Bacteroidota; class Bacteroidia; order Bacteroidales; family UBA932; genus Cryptobacteroides. The sequence goes on from JAFQAT010000011.1 coordinate 22,526, forward strand.
GCGATTATGACATGGAGACCCGCAGCCCTTCCCTTCTGTGCAAGACGTACGATGGAATCACTTATGTTCTTTGCACATTTCCTTGCATCCGCATTTGCACCTCCCGTCATGGTAAGGTCCGCATATTCATCGATCACGACTACCAGATATGGAAGGAACTTGTGACCTTCTGTAGGAAGAAGGTGGCGGTCCTTGTATTTGTCATTATAAAGTTTGATGTCGTTTACACCAGCCGCCGCAAGCAGCTTGTACCTCTCATCCATTTCGATGCAGAGAGAATTGAGGACAGCTTCTGCCTGCTTCGGCTGCTTGATGATGGCGTTCTCTCTCTCGTCTTCTTCGCTGGCTGCCATCGGAAGGACTGCCAGATAATGCTTCAGAAGGGCATTATATGCCGTGAACTCCACCATCTTAGGGTCAATGAAGACAAACTTGAGCTCGGTAGGATGCTTGGCATAAAGAAGGGATGAAATGATCACATTCAATCCCACAGACTTACCCTGTTTTGTGGCGCCGGCTATCAGAAGGTGCGGAGCATCGGTAAGGTCAAAGGTCTTGACCTCCTGGGTAATGGTATATCCTATGGCGATAGGGAGCTCGGCCTTGCTGTTGCGGAACGACTCGTCGTTAAGCATGGACTTCAGCGGCACGATCGAAGGAGTATTGTTCGGCACTTCGATTCCTACACAGTCAGGTAGGGTCACGACACGTACTCCGCTCGCCCCAAGGGCCATAGCGATCTCCCTGTGGAGATTCTCGATCGCCGACACACGCACGCCAGCCGAAGGTACGACCTTGTACAGGGTTACCGTCGGGCCCACGACCGCTGTCACACGATCGACTTCGATCCTGTAATTCTGAAGGGTCGCACGTATGCGGTTGTTGTTTATGTCAAGTTCCTGCTGGCTGACCTTATGCTGGCCGTCAGCATAATCCTTCAGAAGGTCGAGAGGAGGGAACTTGAACCTCTCAAGTTCTTCACGGTTGTCAATGCGTGGAAGCTCTTCGGTGACCTTTTCAGTAAAGTCGCCACCCATGATCACCTCCATCTCGGGCGGAGCCTGCATCTGGGTCACCTCCTCCGGAGCCTGGACTTCCGGAACGATCTCATCCTCAACTTCGACAGGGACATCATCACAATAAGACTCATCAGGACCGGCAGGCTCATCTTCAGAGAGCACTTCCGCACCTTCATCCGGTTTCACGATCGGAGCCAGATCCTCGGGAGTCAAAGGTTCCTCTTCCGGTTCTGCATGAGCATCTTCCGAAGGTTCCTCTTCCTGAAGGCCGAAGTTTGCGAACCATCTTGCAAACCTCACATTCGAAAGCAGGAGCCACGCAACTGCCAGGGCTGCAAGAATGAGCACAGTGACCATGTCTCCTGTCAGGTTTGACAGCCATGTTGCCACAGCATGTCCGGCATCACCTCCCAGACCTCCTCCGAAAGCAGTGTCAGGTCCTGTCTTCACAGAAACGAACGAAAGGATCAGTGAAGCAAGGAAAGTTCCGCTTATCGTCACAAAAGTCGTCCTCAAAAGCCCGATATGTCTGTTCCAGAAAAAGAGTCTGTAGGCTACCGCTCCCATAAGGAAGACTAGAGCGAAGCTGCCGAGTCCGAAACAATCCGAGACAAGGAAACGGCTCCATCTGTAGCCGAGCTTTCCGCCCCAGTTCGCCACATCTACCTCCTTGCCCATCATTTCAGGATTTGACAACAGGCTCTGATCGGCCTGCCAGGTAAAGAGATATGACAAAGCCGACAGGAGGGTGAAGAAAGCAAACACAAGCACCGCGATGCCTGTGTACTTAAGTATTGTGGACTTCTTGTCCGGATCCATATCTGAAAAGAATCTCTTCATTATTTCTTCCTAAAGTTCTTCTGGTTATTCCTTTGCTTGTTCTGGTTTCTTCCTGACTTCACTGGATTAAGGCCCGGCTTCGATGAGTTGAAGCCTGCGTCAACCCTTCCGAGCTGAATGCCCTCCGGAACCTTTATCCTATAGTCCGAGAGCTTCTCGATATCCTGGAATATGGTCTCGTCAGAAACTGTATCCTTGTTCCAGATCAGATACTGCTGCCTCATATAGATGGCCAGAGAGCGGATCATCGCAGTCTTTGCCTCCCCGTCCTCCTTTTCTGCAATCAGATCGATGATGCTCTCGATGTTCCTGCCGTAATGATTTGCCTTTATCGGCTTGCTGTTGAGAGGAATAGGCTCCGGATGCTCATTCAGACTCTCAGGTGCCGGCATCGGATATGGGGCATCCACATCAAGGTCAAAGCCTGATATTATGAAGAGATGGTCCCAAAGCTTATGTTCATAATCATCCTGAAGGTGTACGGATGGATTCAATATCTCCATGACCTTGATGATGGCTCTGGCTTGTTCATTACGTTTTTCCCTGTCATCGATGGTCTTCAGATAATCCACCATCTTCTGGACATTACGTCCGTATTCAGGGACATAAAGCCTTACCCTTTCAGTATTGTACAGCAGCTTGCATGTATCTATCTCTTTATTCTCCATAATCATCCTGTTTGACAATCTGCAAATATAGTAAATTTTTACATGATCTGCATCACTTCACCGGTCTGGACATACCACAAAAAAGCCGACACATCTTCATACCCCATCCTTCTCCACAATTCCGCATATCCTTTTACCTGCCTCTCATATCTTGAATGATGCTCTCCGAACTTGAAATCTATCACCGAGACCTTCCCGCCAGCGATCACCACTCTGTCAGGACGGCTTACATTTCCCGATGTATCAATCAGTTCCGCCTCGTTCAGGACACGGTCCGGATTCTCCGGGAACCATCCGTAGACGCTAACCTTTCCTATGGCGGATTTCAGCAGGGCATGTACTTCATCAGACTCTTCCAAAGACATCATACCGTCCATCACCACAGACCGTACGGCATCTTCCAGATCGGAGGCACGGACCACACGGGCCAGAACGTCATGCAGCACTACGCCTCTGATTCTGTTTGACGCCGCCATACCGGTTACTCCCTCATCGGAAAAGAAGTCACGAGCGTCTGCCGAAAGCCGCAGACGGCATCTTCCGCCTTCATATGAACAGAATTCCGCAGGCATCTTCTCCGATTCCGCACGCTTCGCTGCCGGCGGATCCGGGAAACGTCCCTTCCTGAACACGATTTCTCCTTCATCGGCAGAACCTTCCTGGACAAACCCCAGTTCACCGCCCTTTCCGGTCAGGTATCCCAGAGTCCATTGGGCGAAACCCTCTTCTTCAGGCATGGATGATATTATCGTCATCGCTCTGGAAGCACGAGTGAACGCCACATACAGGACGTTAATATTGTCCACATACTGCATCAGAAGCTCTTCCCTGTAGCTTTTCTCAAAAAGAGTGTCTACGCTTTTGCCGGACAGATGCACGTCATATATGCCGTCAGCAACATCTTCGAGTCCGGTACCCTCAGCGTCCGGCTTTGACCAGCGCGCCTCATGGCTGAAGAACCCCACCGACCCGAGCGACGGGAATATCACATACGGAAAATCCAGTCCCTTTGACTTATGAACCGTCATTATTCTGACTGCGTCATCCGACTTAGGTGAACTGATATTGGACTTGTCATCCAGCCACTTCTTGAGGAATGCCCTTACATTGTTTCCGTTGGAAGCTGCAAAATCCTGGACAATATCCATGAACGACTGGATATAGAGAGTTTCCGCCGCGAATGTATCAGGGTCGGCATTCTTCAGGCCTCTGAGAAGATGCTCGAACAGATCCACAAGGGAGTGGCATTCATCAGGGACTTCAACCCTCAAGGTCTCGGCAAGGAAGGACGCCATCTTGTCTTCCGGATTGTCAATGCCGGCGGCAAGAGATACAAGACGTCTGACCGTCAACGACGAGGAGACTCTCAGAGAATCGTCAGACAGGACCCGCACTCCGCTGCCGATCAGATAAGATGCGATCTCAGAGCCATCCTTGTTTGTCCTTACAAGGATCGTGATGTCCCCCGGCTTATATCCGGCTTCGAGGGCATTGTTCACAGACTTCAGGACGGCAGGATAGACTTCCTCCTTATTGCAGAAGACGGCCTCCAGAAGTCCGTCACCGTCCTTGACAGCTTCCTGTTCCACATCTGAATATATGGATCTTATGACATGGCAGTCCTCTCCGATCTTCTCATCAAGAAACTCTGCGGCAGCCGTGAAGTATCTGCCGTTGAAGTCGACTATCCCCTTGCAGCTTCTGAAATTCCTTTCAAGCCAGTCTTTCTCTATCATATCGGGAAAACTGTCCTGCACCTTATGGTCAAGCAGACTCCAGTCCGACTGCCTCCAGCGATAGATGCTCTGCTTCACATCTCCGACTATAAGGTTAGAGAACCCTTGCGACACACTGTTCTTAAGCAGAGGGCGGAAGTTCTCCCATTGAATCATGGAGGTATCCTGGAACTCATCAAGCAGGAAGTGCTCATACCTGACTCCGGTCTTTTCGTATATGAAAGGCGCCTCGGCATCATCTATGATCTTCCTCAGGGTATCGTTAGTCTGGTCTATGGTCATGACGTTCTTCTCCTTCAGTATCTCACGGAAATGGCGGTAAAGGTCATTTGCAACCGCAAAGCCATAGACCTGCCCCTTGAGAGACTGGGCCGTATTATAGACCTTGAAGCCCGAATCGACCACCTCAATCAGCCTTTCGACTGCGAGGACCATGTCATCTGTAACCTCAGTTTCAAGACGGGCATTCTTCTTTGAGAACCAGCCGGATGGCCCTTGAAGAGCCCTGGATCTGAACGCATCAGTCGGAGGAGTGATGACCTGGGATACGGAAGCCGTACGGACCTTTTCCACATACTTTTCAATAAAGTGTGAGGCAGTATCCCCCATATCCACCCCGGCATTCATGAAGGCATCAGCCACAGCTTGTGCGGCAGCCTTGCTGTCCGCCACGAAGCTCTCGATCACCTGGTCGCATCTGGACTGCAGCAGTTCGAGACGTTCATCGGAATAAAGGAAGGTTTCATCCGCTCCTGACTCTTCCAGAGCCACGCGGTATTCCTCTGAATTGAAGCGTCCGGCTATCCTTCTCAATGTATTCTCAAGCGTGAATCCGTCGCCTTGTTCAAGGCGTGACATGGTTTCCCGGATCATCCACTCCAGAGACCTGGAATGCTCCTGGGAATCGGTCAGCGAATCAAGAAGCCTGTCGACACATTCACGGAGCAGGGACTCCTTGTCAAGTTCGATGGAATAGGACGTGAAATGACCTATCTCCCTGGCGAATGCCTTGAGTGTCTGCTGGAAAAACCTGTCGATGGTGCTGACTGCAAAGGCACTGTAGTCATGAAGGATATTGCACAGCAGTTCTCCCGAAGCATCACGAAGCGTCCGAGCATCAGGACAGACAGAAGGTACGAGTTTCTCGAAATAATCCGAGTCTTCCGGTCTCGTAGAGAGTTCATGGAGCTTTTCCAGTATCCTTTCCTTCATCTCGTCCGTCGCCTTGTTCGTAAAGGTCACGGCGAGGATATGCCTGTAGGCATGACTGTCACGAGCCTCAAGCATGGTCCTTATGTATTCCAACGCCAGATTCCAGGTCTTACCCGAACCGGCAGAAGCCTTCAATATCTTTATCATATCCCTTCTATCTTCCACAGATCATCTTGAAATCACAATATGCGCAGGTATCCTTATCTTCCGTCCTGCGGAACGGAACATCCTTGCTCTTCAATTCAGCCAGCAGGCCAGCCAGTCTTTCGTCCATAAGCTTGCAGAAGCGGACACTTTCAGGGAACATCACAGGAGGATTTCTGAAGATTTCGGCAGTCGAGTAAAGGGAATTGAACAGTCTGCCTTCCTCAGCGATGCCAGCTTCCTTCAGCATCCTTCCATATAAATAGAACTGGAGGGCTGCCTTGAAATCCTTCTTACCCTTCTTATATGGACTGTCAAATATCTTTGCAACAACCTCCTCTGCCTTGTCATCAGTCACAGCCAGCACCTTCTGCGAGTCAGACCCGCTCTTGTAATCCACGAGCCTCACGGTGCCGGGAACGACGCTGTCTATCCTGTCCGCGACGCCAAAGAACCTGCTGCCGAAGAGATCCACACCTATCTTCTTCTCCAACCCTATGATTGTAAACGCCTCCATGCCGCTCTTCTTAAGGAAATCAACCTCTTTCCTCAAAGTCTCAAGGACATATCTTGTTATGACTGTCCTTACCACGAGGTCGCGGCCACGTATCTCATCAACATTCAGCTCAGCCTTCATCAGGGATTCCACCTTTGCAGTCAGAATATCGAGACGGTCTTCTTCCAGCCACTTCTCAAGGTATGCAGCGGACACCTGCGCCATCCCTTTGTCAGGCTGGCTGTCAAGCTTATTGAAGGCAGCGGACGATGCCATGGCCTCTTCACCATAATACAGGGCATACATGGCATTATGATATACGTTTCCTATCATCCTGCTGTCCAGAGATTCGGCCACGTCCTCATCCGGCTTGAGCTTCAGTACGGAGTGATAATAGAATTTCATCGGACAGAAGACATAGTTCTGTATCGCAGAAACCGAAAGAGACATGGCATCCAAAGCCTCCAGAATCTCATCCGTCTTCACGACCTGACCATCCTCATCCTCCAGGGCAGAAAGCTCCGCATCAGCAACATAGCGATTGAGAGGCACACCATAGTGATACGCCAGCTGCTTGATGTATCTGCTCTCCTCCCCTCGCTTCAGGCCTTCCGTGCGGGAGTCGTATACCAGCCAGACTTTCTTTGCCCTGCAGACCAGACGATAGAAATAGTATGCCCATACCGAGTCCTGATACTCATAAGTAGGAAGCCCGAAAGCCTTCCTCAGTTCCGGCGGCACGAAGGACGAGCTTACGCTTCTGCGCGGGAACATGCCCTCATTGCATGAGAGTATGACCACATTGCTGAAGTCCAACGCCCTGGTCTCCAGAGGGCCCATCACCTGCATGCCTTTGAGGGGTTCACCCTTGAACGGTACGGACGCACCCGATATCAAGGTCTCCAATAGCCTCACGAATGTAGATGGAAGTATATTCAGACGTCTTGAACGGAGGGAATTCACCGAAGTATAATATGCCTTCGCAGCTTCAATCTCTATTGCCGATCCGTCTTCATCCGGCATAAGGGACACAACGACGGAAAGGATTTCCTGAAGATAGGCCGCAAAGGAATCAGTCTGACCGGGGTCGCTGGAAGACAGATCCGTCAATACCGGTCTGAATACAACATCCAGGACCGGAAGACCGTTCAGGTCATCCTGAGGTATATAGAACTTCCCTTCCCGCCTGACGGCATCTGCCCTTTCCTTGCACTTAAGAAGTCCGCTGGACAGGATATCACGGACATGCCTATGATAGAAATGCCATTTTCCATCCTTAAACCGAAGATGCATCTGCATCTTTGCGATATCAGACATCAGCACGAACACAGCACTGGCCGACAAAGGATATCCCATGGTCACATTTATATCGCTTACAGATTCAGGAACCGAATTCAGAAGAGGTATAAGAAGAGACTCGTCCGGAAGCACCACTGCTGTCTCGGTCCCTTCCCGATCTTCCGTCCTTGTCAGAATGGCACCCAGCAGCTTGACCTGACCATAGGAAGAAGGGACACTCAACACATTGAATTCTGCAGTCCCGACCCCTTCTGTCTCCAGATCTATATTCTGGCCGAACATATCGACATTGTCTTTCATGAAGAACGAAGCACGATTCTTTGGATCCCTGACCATATCACCGCACCAATCCCAGCAGAACTCCGTTCCTCCTCTCAGCTTGAGTCTCTTCATCACATTCTTCTCACACTCATTCAACGCATTGAGTCCCACAAAGACGTACTGCCCTCCGAACATTTCAGCAAAATCGGAATCAGGCATCGAAGCGAGGGCTCTATATACCATGCCCTCATATGCCATAGCCTTCCCCTGCAGAGAACTGTTGAACGCCTCATATAGAGGCAGCATGATGTTCCATATCTGAAGAAACCTCTCCTTCACCGCAGGGTCATCGTTCTCAAGATCAACCGTCAGCTTTCCAGCTTCATCTCTGAAATGGCCGATGAACGCTTCCAGAGCCTGCCTCTGGACATCTGTCAGATAAGAAAACGTATCCTGTATCTGCTTATAGTCCGCGATATTGGTAAATATCTGTTTCGGGTCTGCAAGATACTTGTCCACATCATCAAAATCGCCAAGAATCACATCTCCCCAGAATATGAATTCATCAAGAGACTCGGCCTTTGGGTTCAATGCGGCGTAGCATTCATACAATTCCAGCAGAAGAGTGATCCTGTCCGCAACGTTGAGACCTGATGCCTTTGCAAAGAAATCATTTATGGTCAGCATCTGCGGAGCCACCAGAGGACAGCCGGAAGCATCACCTGCGACAGCTTCAGCAAGATACTTTCTGAAAAACACCATGGACCTTCGGTTCGGAAAGATAAAGCATCTGTCCGAAACATGTCCCTTATTATGATAATGGTCTGCGACCTGCTTCAAAAACGGTTTCATACATGCAAAGGTAACCTTATTAATTGCCAAACTGCAGCACAAAGAATATTTTTCATAAAAATAATGATTTTTTTCGTGTCAATGCTTGGAGATATCATTTTTTTATCTACCTTTGCAAAAGAATCAGTTTAGAACTATTCAAAATTATAACTTTTAACCCAATAAACGAAAAATATCATGGCAAAGAAATTCAGATGCATAGTATGCGGATATATCCACGAAGGTGAAACTGCTCCGGACGAGTGTCCTCTCTGCTTTGTAGGACCGGAAGATTTTGAAGAAGTTACCGAAGAGGAGGACGCATAGATATTAAGAATAGATGTTGAACATATAATAACCACGATTGAAATTATGGTAAAGAAGTACAGATGTCTGGTATGTGGATATATCCACGAAGGAAATGAGAAGCCACAGGAATGTCCTATCTGCCACGTAGGACCTGAAAAATTCGAAGAGATCGTTGCTACAGGCGACGCGCTTACATGGGCTGACGAGCATAAGATCGGCGTAGCACAGGGAGTTGACCCAGAAATCCTCAAGGGACTCCGCGACCACTTCGCTGGCGAGTGTTCAGAAGTGGGAATGTACCTTGCAATGAGCCGTCAGGCAGACAGGGAAGGATATCCCGAAATCGCAGAAGCATTCAAGAGATATGCATGGGAAGAGGCCGAGCATGCAGCCAAGTTTGCAGAACTTCTCGGAGAATGCGTATGGGACACAAAGACAAACGTAGAGAAGAGAATGCTTGCAGAGCAGGGCGCCTGCGAAGACAAGAAGAGGATCGCTACTCTTGCAAAGCAGCAGAATCTTGACGCAATCCACGACACAGTACACGAGATGTGCAAGGACGAGGCACGTCACGGAGCAGGATTCCAGGGACTTTTCAACAGGTATTTCAAATAGTCCTGCCCCTACAGACAACTACCGGTCGGAGATTTCATGATCTCCGACCGGTAATCGTTTATGATATGTTGGCTAATCTTCGAAATCGTAGTCAGAAGCTATCATTTCGGCGATGTCGTCAGGGACATCGAAACTGAGGTTGTCCCACAGATCCTCCATCTGGCGCCTGTCCTTCTTCGTAGGACGGCCGGCGCCGCGGTCTCTCTTGAGGAAGAATGTCTCGACAGGAGCACGGAGCTTCGCCAGTTCTTCAGGAGGAGTGAGGTTCTCGGCATAGTTGGGGACAAGCTTCGCTCCCTGCCTCTTGTCCACGAGCTGAAGCACTCTGTATGTATATGCGACAGCACCCTTTCTGGCGACTATCACATCCCCGACCTTTACAGACTTGGAAGGCTTTATGTCAGATCCGTTCACACGCACCTTCCCTCCCTTGCATGCATCTGTAGCATCGGTCCTGGTCTTATAAACTCGTATAGACCAGAGATATTTGTCAATCCTTACCTCTTCCATAACATCAGCTGAAGAAATTCAGAGGACTGGCTCCCAAAGGTGCCGGAGACTCATCTTCGGACTCAAGTCCCTCATAATCTTCTCCTTCAAGGAATGCCTCGGTGTCGGGATCTATGTAGGCATCAGGTCCTTCCTCCGGACGGCATACAGCCTCAAGGAGAATCGTAGAGCGGTCTCGAGGCACAAGGAAGAAATCCGGCATCTCGGCTGGCACAAGGATGGTCTCACCTTTGGTGAACTCATAATTCTCCATGCAATCCTCCCCATTCACGTTTTTAGACGGAACCTGGATATAGGCTGCACCTTCCACACATATATATACGATGAAGCTTTCGAACTGATCGGTATAGATATGCAGCGGATCGGTCAGATTTATCTTTGTCGCACAGAACTCCGGACGCTCTGCCAAGATCTCTGCTACCTTGTCTTCATGGCAATGACATTCTTCATCGTGACAGTGGCATTCCTTTTCCCAAAGCGGACCCTTGCGGAAAAGGGAATCGTCGAACTTGCGGTAATCTATGATGTCGATTGCCTCTTCCAGATGGAGAGGACGGGCTGTCGCCGGATTGAACTCACGGCCCCAGTCATAAAGACGGAAGGTCATGTCTGAAGACTCCTGAATTTCGGCTATCAGGATGCCGCCGTCAGCCGCGTGCACAGTACCTGGAGTGATCAGAAGAGAGTCACCTTTCCTTGGACTGATTACGTTCATCACTTCTTCGACAGTTCCGTTCTTGCATCTGTCGTAGAGCTCCTGGGCTGTCATATCCTTATTGAATCCCGCAAAGATCTTTGCACCAGGCTTGGCATCCATCACATACCAGATTTCAGCCTTGCCAAGAGAATCATACCTTTCGGCTGCCACCTCATCATCAGGATGGACCTGGACAGACAGTCTGTCATTTATATCAAGGAACTTGATCAGAAGCGGAAACTGTCTGCCGTAATAATTATAGACATTCTCACCTACCATACGTTCCAGATAAGTTTCCATAAGTTCGCTGATAGTATTGCCGGCAAGCCATCCTTCAGCCACGACAGAATCTTCGATTCCCATGTCGGCAAGCTCCCAGCTTTCTCCTATCTTCACGTCTGCACCAAGTTTGACTTCGTTGCCTTCTTCGTCACATTCGACGAAGTCCTTTCCCATCACCTTTACCAGTGCATCGCCGCCCCATGGCCTCTTCGATGCAACCGGAATGAATTTAAAAGGGTATAGTTTCTTCTCCATCTTAATTGCATATTATTAACAGTGCAAAGATAGCGAATTTATCCGGATACGTGGCATGATGGTACAGATATTGACTAGACAGGAGATGTCTTGAAAACAAGGCAGACGTATATAAACAATTTAACGGATAGGAGACAAAAGATATGTTACCAGCAAGAAGATTCAACGGCCAGTACGGACTGACTGATTTCTTCAACGATTTCTTTGACAACAGGACACTGGAAAAGGTCGGAGTCACATCACCTGCGATCAATGTCAAGGAGAATGACAAGGAATACAAGATTGAAGTGGCGGCACCGGGAATGTGCAAGGACGACTTCAAGATCCACCTCAACAAGGATGGAAATCTTGTCATCGACATGGAAAAGACCAGCTGCGGCTGCAAGGACAAGGACCCTGACAAGAAGGAATGCAAATACCTCAGGAAGGAATTCTCGTACTCAAAGTTCAGCCAGACTCTTCTTCTCCCCGACAATGCTGACAAGGATGCGATCGACGCACATGTAAACAACGGAATACTTTACATCGTCATCCCTAAGGCGGCAAAGGAAAAGGTAGAGGATGAGAAACGTGTGATTGAGGTCAAATAAATCCAAGGCGGCAGACAAAGCCGCCTTTTTTCGTGTTTTTTCGAAAATTTTCACGGAAAAGTTTGCAGGTTTCAAAAAAATGCGTACATTTGCATCCGCGTTTGAGAAAAACGCATAAGTCTGAACAAATTGGTGCGGTAGTTCAGCTGGTTAGAATACCGGCCTGTCACGCCGGGGGTCGCGGGTTCGAGTCCCGTCCGCACCGCCAAAGGGAGCATAGCTCAGTTGGTTTAGAGCATCTGCC
>JAFQAT010000012.1 GCA_017399865.1 Bacteroidales bacterium
AATGTAAAGAAAAATACAGGCAGCACGACAATGTGCAGCAGCTGGGGCACGAACTTTCTGAAAACCGATGCAATCTGAGACATATTCTGGTCACTATTTTAGCGTGACAAAAGTACAAAATATATTTTTTAGTCACAAATAATTGATTTTAGTCACAAAAACAGGGGTGATATCACATTTTCGCCCCATGTATCACACTTATTTCTTCAGACTGAATAATAGACATATCTTTGTTGTCGGAAGTTAAGAAACAGAAAGAGACGAACTGACATAACAAAAGTGTTATCAGAGAAAATTACTGGTTTTTAACCTAAATCTAAGTTAAAGTACAAGGAAAAAGCCGCCGCCTGTGAAGGTAGCGGCTTTTAAATTTGTCAGAATCCGGGAAGATCAAGCCAAAGAGTCGGCAGAAGAAGAAGGAATCCAGCAACGATCAGAAGAAGTATGAACTTCCACACCCATCTGAACCATTTCTCATAAGGAATCTTTGCAACCGAGAGAACAGCCATAAGGACTCCGGAGCATGGAGTGATCATATTCGTAAATCCGTCACCGAACTGGAATGCAAGGACAGTAGCCTGACGTGAAACTCCTATCATGTCAGAGAAGGGTGCCATGATAGGCATGGTCACAGCAGCCTTTGCAGATGCAGAAGGGATGAAGATGTTTATGAAGGTCTGGATTCCATACATGGACCCTAAAGCCCCTGCCCTGCCTGCTCCGTCCAGCGCCGAAGCCATGGAAGCCAACATGCGGTCAATAACCTGCCCTTCCTTGAGTATGACTATTATCCCTGCGGCAAATCCTATTACAAGGGCAGCCGAGAAAATATCCTTGGCTCCAGAAATGAATTCCTTGGAGATATTGTCTGCACTGTATCCTGCTGAAAAGCCGGCTGAAACGCCAAGCGCCATGAACAAGGCACAGATCTCGGGCAGATACCATCCGTATCCCATGACTCCTGCCACCATATATACGATGGTGAACATCAGAAGATTAAGAATATACAACCTTACGGACTTGAGGAGAGAACAGAGAGAGAGGACGAGGAAGATCACCTCAATCACCCATAATAGCCACGGGGCGTCATAAACTGCCTGACCCAACTTTATGCTGCAGTTTCCGGCATAAAAGACAGAGAACAGGAATGTGACTGCAGAAAGAACAGCAAAGCATATCCATGCATTTCTCTTCGGAAGTTCATCTGTCGTATCGACAGCAGGCGAAGCCACATGATCATTACCTATTTCAGCGAAAGCATTCTTCTTACGTACCTTTGAAGCGTACCAAAGGACGAAAACAATCGCTATGGTCATCAGAACCACCCAGCAGAAAATCCTGTATTCGATGCCGGAAAAAAGAGGTAGACCGGACATATCCTGTGCAATGCCGATTGTAAAAGGATTAAGCATAGCGCCCGCAAAACCTACATGAGCGGCGACATATACCATACATACACCTACAATTTCGTCATATCCAAGCGACTTCGCCAGCGGAATCACGACAGCCACGAATGCGATAGTCTCTTCACTCATGCCGAAAACGGCGCCAAAAAGACCGAACAGGAGCATTATCAGTACAATCACGATATTCCCCACCCCTAACTTGCGGATAAGAGGGAATCTTTCAAGAGTCCTGACTTCGGAAATGAATGCCATGATGCCTTCGTCCACGGCCTTGGTGCTGTTCACGACCCAGAATGCTCCTCCGATCATGAGCACGAATGCAATGATGCCGGCCTGCTGGCTGAATCCTTCGTACAGGGCGGAAAACACCTGCCATGTCTGTGGATTGCCGTCCGGAACGAACCACGTTGAGATGGCGCAGAGTGCAATCACTGTGAAAATGATGACGTAAGTATTAGGAACTTTGAACTTCTTCATAAGCGGTCAAGGATTTCTGACCGCGAATATACAAAATTTCGCCGGAGCCCGAGCCATCGGGTTTCCGGCGAACGTAAATAAAGATGAAATATAATGAGCCTCAGCAAATGGTCGGCCTTGCCACCGCAGAGGACGGGAGCGCTATTTTACCTTAACCATCTCCACGGGCTGCACCTGAGTCTGGTCGAGCGGATGAGACTGGTACTTTATCTTATGGAAGTCTATGTCGAGCAGGTCGATGCAGCGGATATTGCTGTTCCATGCTGTCCTGTAATAGAATTTCATCGCTTTAAGGTCTGTCGCTGCAGTGAACTGTGTCGCACTCGGCATGCCTTTAGGGATTTCTGACTTGATGTGCTGCGATCCGATCGGAATGTCGAAGTTGTTCAGGATATGGAAAGCCTGTACCACTGTATCAAATCCGGTTGCCCATACTGGAGAAGTCGTCTGAAAGAATGTGGCGCGTACGAATCTTGAAGGCGATGTGAAATCTCCAGGAAGTCCAAGCATTCCGCTGCCATGTCCCAGAGGCTTGAGGGTTATGCCCGGCTTGATCGTATTGTCGGGCGCTGAACCTGGTACAAGATTGATGTAATTGTTGAGATTCGTCATATGCCACTGAAAACCTGGAGAATTCGTGATGACCCCAAGATTATTCTCATAGAAATGAGGGACACCGCCCACGACCTCAAGCACAACCATCCGTCCGTTAGGCTCGGTAATTCTCCAATGTACAGCACCGATCTTGTTGTTCAAGGTTACAAGAGTAAGCTGCGAGAGCTCTTCCTTTACCTGATCGATGGTCGAGCACTGTGAAAGCACCCATGAAACAAACTGCATGTCACACAGGGTCTTGTCGTTATCCGCTGAAACATAAGGAGCATAATCCCCATATTGCGGGAAGAAGAAAAGTCCGGCAGAGAGTCCTGCCTCATTGACCCCTTCGACGACAAACGGTTCATACTCCGTGTAGATCCCCACATAACCATATACTCCCTGATATTTGAGACCATTCTCTCCTGTAGGGGTATAAGACTGGTGCATATGACCTCTCGGAGCCACGACATAACCGCACTGCATCGGAGTTGCAGCCCATTCCACTGTCCTGGCGACAACCCGGCTTCCATCCTGTGCAGCCAGGCTGATGCCGGTACATGCACTTGCCTTATCAGCAAACAGCGATACTGCGACCGCCATTGCGAACAATACTACTAACCTTTTCATATAACTTTAAAATAATCATATGCAGGTCATATAGCAAAGTCCAAACCAATAATAAAAAAAGCCGCTGCGAAATAACGCAACGGCCACATATTCTGAAATACAGTATACTAGTAAGTAAGCACTCCAGGGAGTTCCTTAGCGAAGTCTACCATCTTCTGCACCTCGACAGCAACTGGTACACGGCGAACGAGCTTCTTCTCTTCGTTTACTTCTGCCATCTTTGCAGCAAGGTTTTCTGCCTTTCTATGAGCAAGTTCCTTGACAGTATCAACGCCAGCAGCTTCGAGAAGTTCTGCAAACTGAGGACCTACTCCCTTTACACGGAAAAGGTCAGCATGATTAGCCCATTTGAGGATGAGCTTGTCAGAGATACCAGTCTCTTCTGCAAGAGCCTTGCGGCCGGCAGGAGCTGCACATTTTTCAAGAAGCTGGGCGGTTGTAACAACGCCTGCAGCAGTAAGTTTCTCAGCATAAGCTGCGCCTACGCCTTCGATGTCAATTACTTTATAAGCCATTTTGTTATTGATTTAAGTGGTTATTATCATTATAACATACAAATATATCAATAAATATTTGAATAACAACACGTCCATATTATAATATTATGGGTTATCTTTGCATAAAGATATTCATGATGGAAGCTCTGGCCAGATTCATATCCGATCACATGGGCGATGACACGTCCAGACTGCTGCTTGCAAAGGGCAAGTGGCCGGAAATAGACATGGAACTGGCGGTGAATTGCATTGAAAGCAGGAGAAAGCTGAAAGGCAAGGTGCAGGAATGGTATGATAATCCCATGCTCATCTTTCCTGTAAAGCTGTCTGCAGAACAATGCAGCAGTTCGTCCACAGCACGTTATAAGGCAAGTCTTGCCGAACGCATCATGTCTGGCAGGAAATGGAAAATCGCCGACCTGACCGGAGGCCTTGGAGTCGACTCATGGTTCTTCTCCCAGAAGGCTGAGAGAGTCCTCTACAACGAGATGCAGGGCGTCCTATGTGACGCATCAAGACACAATTTCGGTATCCTGGGAGCAGACAATATCGGGATATCGAACTCCGCTATAGGCAATTCTTCCGAAGAGACCTCCCCTAGCGATCTGCTGACCGAGTTCGGGCCCGATATCGTATACATGGATCCGGCAAGACGTGGGCAAGGAGGCAGAAAAGTCTTCCTGATCGAGGAATGCACTCCGGATGTCCTCAAATTGAAAGAAGAGATATTATGCATATCACGTCATATTCTGCTCAAGCTTTCCCCTATGGCGGACATATCCATGGCATGCGAGCGTCTGGGTCCATGCTGCCGTGAAGTCCATGTCGTCGCAGCAGGAGGAGAATGCAAGGAACTTCTGATATGGTTGGACAGGGAATGGGCAGGAGAATACTCGGTACACGCAATCGAACTGCCTGACGCTTACCCTGATTGCGGACCACACTCATTCTCTTTCGTTCCTTCAGAGGAACGGAAGGAAGCCTTCATTTCGAGCGAAGGCGAAAGCCGTTTCCGATATCTGTTCGAGCCGGGAAAAGCCCTGATGAAAGCCGGGGCATTCAATCTTGTCAGCACAAGATTCGGAATGCCGAAGCTCGGCAGGTCCACTCATTACTACCTCCTTTCAAGCACCGGCAACGACGGGGAAATCAAAGGCTTGGGTAAAGTTTATGAGATCCTGAGATGCGAGCCTTTGAACAAAAGGACTCTGAAGGAAGCAGGACAGGACTTCCCCAAAGCTGATGTGACGGCGAGAAACATCCCTATGGACACTGACACCCTTCGTAAGAAACTGGGCGTCACCTCAGGAGATGACGCCCATATATTCGGACTCAAGTCAGATCGTCAAGGCAATCTTCTTCTATGCACCAAGCGTGTGTTCTAACAGTATCTTGAGGCCCATGGCAATTAGGATGAACCCTCCGGCAAATTCTGCCTTTGACTTCCATCTGGCCCCAAAGAAATTGCCTATAAGCACGCCCACGGCTGAAAAAAGGAAGGTGATGATTCCGATAAGGATGACAGCCTCCCAAATGTTTACCTTCAGAAATGCAAAGGAAACACCGACGGCAAGCGCGTCAATGCTGGTAGCGACAGCCATGGCCAGCATTGTACGGAACGAGAAGTCTGGTTCCGCGCAGCATGGTTCGTCTTTCTGGGTCGAATCCTTTATCATGTTGGCACCGATGAGTCCCAGCAGGATGAATGCTATCCAATGATCCACAGAACCGACGAGACCGGCAAAGCTGACACCAAGAAAATAGCCTATCAAAGGCATTAGTGCCTGAAAGCCCCCGAACCATACACCGGTCTTCAGAACATGCTGAGGTCTGATCTTCTGTACGGAAAGTCCTTTGCAGACAGATACAGCAAAGGCATCCATCGAAAGACCTATGGCAATTACAATGAGTTCCGCTATTCCCATGACACCTTAAGATTTCCCACATTCATGCCCCAACACCAGTCCTGCACTATGATCACGTCATTTCCGTCAAGGTCATCTATATGCTGCATCTTGTGAAGGAGAGTATGTGAGTGTCCGCCAACAATGGCATCGACATTACGTATCTGAGGCACGAGTTCCTTATCGGATGTATATCCGAGATGGCTCAAGCAGATGACCAGATCACATTTCTTTTCATTCTTCAGATAATCGGCATATCGGTTCACGACTGGAGCCGGTTCCTGATACTCGAGGCCTCCGAGCAGAGACCTGTCCACCACCCTGCTGATGTCGGTCAGGAGTCCGATGATGCCTATCTTCCTGCCTGCCTTACGGACGATGACATATGGCTTGACAAGACCTTCGAGAGGATTTCCTGTAAAGTCGTAATTAGCGCATACGGCATCAGCCTTCAGAAGTCGGAGGCGGCGTGCGAGTTCTGCCGCACCGTTGTCGAACTCATGGTTACCGAGAGCAACGACATCGTAGCCGGCAGCATTCATCACGTCTATCTCAATATTACCTCCGAGTTCTGTAAAGTATGACGTACCCTGTCCGAAATCACCGGCATGGAGCAGAAGTACATTACGCTTTCCATCTGCCTTGCGCACGCTGTCAATATATGCAGCCTGCTCAATGACGCCTCCCATGCCCTTGTAATCACCTGACCGCTGCGGGTCGATATGGCTGTGGGTATCATTGAAGTGAATTATCGTAAGATTCTGCGCATCAAGCGAAAACACAGCAAGAAACGCAACAGGAAGCAGTGCCGCCAATAATAATTTCTTCTTCATCATTTTCCCCTTTTCTTATAATTCTTTACCACGACTCTTCCGTCAGTCTGGTACTCGATAGGACGACCGGCTGCAGTCTCAGCAGCAACATGCTCCAGAACCGCATCAATGATCGCGACATCTTCATACACGGTCACAGACACCGCATTCTTCTCAAGAGCAAGCCCGTCTCCTCCACCAAGAAGGAAAGAAATCGTAGCGACTCCATAGATCTTCTCATCGTCAAGCGACTCGCCGTCTATCTCTACAGAAACAAGTTTTCCGCCATCAGCCACGACCTTGACTCCTCCAAGGACCTGAAAACGTCTCGCAGCCATATCCTCAAGAATCTCGCGGATCTGCTTTCCTGTATGTTCGACATATACCAGATAGTTCTTGAAAGGGAACATAGAGAGCATGTCATCAAGAATGATATCCCCCTGCGGCATGTCTATACGTATGCCACCGAAATTGGTGACTCCCATATGTACCTTCTTTCCCGACAGCTTCTCTGTCTTGTCCATCAGGATGTCGATGAACCAGTTGGAAAGTTCGCTTTCAGGATATGATGCCGACATCGCACGAGTCGAATACCCGATCACATCCTTTACGCGGGCCATCTCCGGCTGAGCATCAAGCACCACCTTGGCCGTCTTGGCCACAATGGAATTCCGCTTGTACACAGTCCCGTTGGGAGCAATGTACTTGCCGCCTTTGAACACGCCGACAGCCTCAGGAACATTGTCCTTTGAAGGCGAAACGCATCCGGTCATGCTTCCATCCACAGGCACAGCCTCCCAGCTGTACTCCTGCCCCCACGCAACATTTCCCCCAACCAGCATCAAAGCAATCAATATCAAAAACCTGCCTCTAAACATAGTATTTGGATCATTATGTCTGGTTGACAGATTTGTGGAGGTGACATGCCACCCCCGGCTAGGGGGCGCCCGACCGACGGGAGGGCGGGGGTCACCGTAACAAACTGTCAATCAAACTATATTACATACATATATTACTTCTGCTTAAGCCACTTCCAAAGATCCTTGAACGTCGTCTTCTTACCAAACATAAGGATACCTATCTTATAGATCTTCGCCGAAGCCCATCCGCATGCCACGAAGGTACCCACCAGAAGCGCTATCGACAGAACAAGTTCCCATGCAGGGACACCGAACGGAATACGCGCCAGCATCACGATAGGCGATGTGAAAGGAATCATCGATCCCCACCATACCACTGCGCTGTCCGGCGCATTGAACGCATAGAGAGCTATAAAGAATGCCAGCATCAGAGGAATGGTCACCGGAAGCTGCAGCTGATTGGTATCTGCCTCGTTCTCGACAGCAGAGCCGATTGCCGCGAAGAACGATGCATAAAGAAGATATCCGAGAGCAAAGTAAATAACGAAGGCAAGAATCATCTGTCCCCAGTTGATATTGCCCAATGTGCTCAGGACTGCTCCCATACCGCTTTCATCAGCCATCACCTCAGTCATCTCCTGCACGTCCACACCACCCATCTGTGCGGTCATCTCCATCATCTGTTCGGTCTGTGCCGGATCGCCCATAAGTGAATCAAAACCAACGAAGGCCGAGAATCCGGCAACAAGTACAAGAGTAAGGACAATCCAAAGGAAGAACTGAGTCAGGGCGACACACGCTACACCGATGATCTTTCCGAACATCAGTTCGGTAGCCTTGACGGACGATACGAGAACCTCAACTACCCTGCTCGCCTTCTCCTCGATCACACTCTGCATCACCATACCGGAGAACATCGCGATGAACATGTATATGATGATTGCAAGAACCATGGATATGATCATATAGACTTCCGAAGAAGTTATCTTCTCCTCGCCAGACTCATCGAGAGTATAGGTCGAAACAGACACATCAGCCTGGACATCATTCATGATCTGCTTCAGATCACCCATGTCATAAAGGGAAATCCTGTAGTCCTCGACCGCTTCCTCCGCCTTCGAACCGATCCTCTCCTTCAGCTCGACGCTCAAAGGCTTGTTCGAATACGAAACGACAGAAACTGTCCTTGCAACGCTGTCCAGAGGCGAAACCACCACGAGTGCATCAAGACCGAGCTCTTCGAAACGCACCTTCATGGAATCTACCGGTTCTGCAGAATAATCGCTGTATGTAACCGCTTCGCTGTCTTCAAGATAAGGCATGACAATCCCTGACTGGTCCACGACAGCGATCTTCTTGCCTTCATCCTTCGCCATGAACATGATCACGCTAGGAAGGATGCACATCGCAGCAAAGAAGATAGGGACAAGGAATGTGGTGAGAAGGAACGACTTCTTCTTTACGCGGGTCAGATACTCACGCGACAAAATAATGTTTACATTCTTCATTTTCATGGCTTATTCCTCCCCTGTTACAAGTTTAATGAATATGTCATTCATCCTAGGAACAAGTTCCTTGAATGAATTAACCGCAAGCCCCAGAGCCATGACAGCCTTAAGGGCCGTGTTGCTGTCTGTGCCCTTTTCAAGGGCAAGGACAGCCGTATGACGGCCGGCATCGTCCTTGTCCGAAAGCACCCTGAACACTCCGGGCTCGGAAGTCACCGCCATTCGGTCCGTATATACAAGCTCTACATTGTTATTTCCATACTTGTGACGTATTTCGTCCACACCACCGGTGATGACTACATGGGACTTGTTGATAAGAGCGATATTGTCGCAGAGTTCCTCCACCGACTCCATGTTATGGGTCGAAAGGATTATTGTAGCCCCTTCGTCCTTGAGCCTGAGGATCTCATCGCGGATCAGCTGCGCATTCACAGGGTCAAAACCTGAAAAAGGCTCATCCAGGATAAGCAGAGACGGCTTATGCACGACTGTAGTGATGAACTGAACCTTCTGGGCCATGCCTTTCGAGAGTTCCTCCACCTTCTTGTTCCACCAGCTTTCGATGCCGAACTTCACGAACCACTTCTTAAGTTCCCTGACAGCTTCCCTTGAAGACATACCCTTGAGCTGGGCGAAATACATAGCCTGGTCACCTACCTTCATCTTGCGGTAAAGTCCCCTCTCCTCCGGCAGATAGCCGATCCTCTCCACATCATCCTGGGTTATAGGACGGCCGTCAAAAAAAACTGATCCCGAATTAGGAATGGTTATACGGTTTATTATACGTATAAGCGTGGTCTTTCCGGCGCCGTTAGGACCAAGAAGACCGAAGATCTTTCCTTTCGGGATATCTACCGAAACATGATCAAGAGCCACTTTCTCTCCAAAGCTCTTGCATACATCTTTACATCGGATCAATTCCATGATAACATATATTTAAACATTCAATATTCTTGCTGTAAGCTCTACCATAAGCTCTGCAGGCGTCGCCTCCCCCGAATCGCCACCCTTTCCCTTATAGTCATACTCCCTCAGAAGGGATATAACTGTCATGCATTTAGGCAGAGGATAATTGCGTACTGCCGTGTCATACTCCGAAAAGAAATACGGATTGACACCGAGTACCTTGGACTTCTGCTCTCCGGTAGGACGGTTTGTCTTCATGAGAAGGGCACCATACTTCAGGATCCTGTTGAAATGCGTGAACAAAGCACTGACTGCCATAGGCATGGCGAACTTTGCCGATGACCCGAGATACGCCGCTATACGCAGAGCCTTCGCGGAGTTCTTCATCGAGAGTTCCTTCGTAAGCTCGAATATGCTGAACTGACGGCTGATGCCGACATTCTTTTCTATATCCGCCGCTGACACTTCAGTAACTCCTTCCAGCAGGTTCTTGAGCATCTTTTCCGTCTCGATGGCTATCTTGTTCATATCCGTACCGGCATGCTCGGCAAGCAGCGCAGCTGCATCTGGGGCAATATTCAGGCCTTTGGTACGATAGAACATGGATATCCACTTCGGCATCTCAAAATCTCTCAACGTCTGGGAATCAACAACGACTCCCATCTTTGAAACAGTCTTGTATAGGGATTTTCTCTTGTCTGCAGACGCACCGTGCATTGCGATGACAAGCACAGTTGATTCCAACGGGTTCTGGCAATATATAGCCAGTTCTTCCAAAGACTTCATCATCTGTGCTTCCTTCACAACAACCAGCTGCCTTTCGGCAAACATCGGATAACGGCGCGCAGCCGTTATGACAGCGTCAGCATCGACATCGGCTCCGTAACATACGGTCTGATTGAAATCCCTTTCACTCTCGTCCAGACAATGCTCCAGCACGGCATCACATACCATATCCACATAATACGGTTCATCTCCCATAAGAAGATAAACCGGACTGAAGACGCCGTTCCTGACGTCCTGGACTATCTGTCTGCACAGAGTGTCTGTTTCCACGAATCCTTTTGCCATAATCTGACAAAGTTAAAAAGAATATGGAAAAAAAGAAAGCGTCCGGTCGGACGCTTTCTTCATTTTATCCTATTCTGCTCTCTTCTCTTTTTCTTTCACAAGCTTTTCCTTGAGAATGTCTGCGCAGTCGACTACTGCGTCTTCGAAGGTCTTAGCATTCTTCTCGACCACGATCGTACGGCCTGGAATCGCAACCACAACCTTTACATTCTTGTTTTCGTGGTCTGGAAGTAATGAAAGTGCCACATCTACTCCTGTTACTGCATCATAGAACTTCTCGATTCTTGAGAATTTCTTCTCGATAAAGTCCAACAGTTTCTGATCTGCATTGAACTTGATGCTCTGAACTCTAATCTCCATGTTTACCTCCGTTTTTAGCCCTTGGATGGGCGCGTTCATAAATATCTTTAAGCCGGGCGATGCTGCTGTGGGTGTAGACCTGCGTCGCAGCCAGGGAAGAATGGCCCAGAAGTTCCTTGATGGAATTCAGGTCAGCGCTTCCGTTCATAAGTTCCGTTGCAAGCGAGTGTCGCAGGACATGCGGGGACTTCTGCCCCCTTATGCTGCCGACACTGCCTAAAGCGGACTTTACTACCCTGTCCACATACTTGGGATACAAAGGCGAACCCGAATATGTGACGAAGAGCGGCTCTGTCAAAGATCTTTTCCTTCCGCACATCACCTCAACTGCTTTCAAATATAATAAAAATTCTTCAGACAATGACTCTACGAGAGGAATTTCTCGCATTTTATCGCCCTTTCCATGAACTTTTACAACTTTTCGACCAAAATCCACGTCTCCGACACACATTCCGATAAGTTCCGAGCGTCGCACGCCCAGGGAATACAGGGCTGATATCACCACCCTTTCGACGATGCGGGAATATGCATCCTTTCCGCTTTTCGTATTCCACTCAGCAAGGAAACCTTCAAACTCTTTTTCCTCAAAAACATGATTGGTGAATCTGAAATACTCTTCCATCGCTTCAGCGCGATAAAACTTCGGAAGTCGCTTTTCATTCTTGGGTTTCGTGACCAGCCTGACAGGATTGGACTTGAGGAATCCCCTCTTCATCAGATAGCGGCAGAAGCCGCTCAATGATGAAAGGTGAAGATTCACGGTGCGGGCCGACATCATCCTTTCATCCATCATATGAACCATATATTCCCTTATTTCGGAGACATTCACAGCCTCGGCAAATCCTTTGTCGGATGTGACCGGACTCTGCCTCGAAACATAGACAAGATAATCATTAAGGACTTTTTCATAAATAGAAGCAGTCCTTTCGGAATATCTTCGGACATCCCTTACATAATCAATATAGTCATCTATAATATCCATTGTCTATCTGACCGGGAAAAGTCCGATTTCAGCCGCCTTAGCACGCATGAGGGCATCGGCAGCTTCGAAAGTGTTCTCTATCTCTCCGTCAAGGATAGCGTTCTTCACATGTTCCTTGAGAAGTCCGATGGTATTGCATGGCTCGATGCCGAATAGTTCCATCACATAATCTCCGGTGATAGGGTTCTTGAAGTTACGGATAGCATCCTTGGCTTCAACCTCTACCAGCTTTGCCTTCACCAGTTCGAAATTAGCATGCAGACGGGCGACCTTACGCGGATTCTTCGACGTGATGTCCGCATTGCAAAGGACCATCAGGTCGTCGATATCGTTTCCGGCATCAAACAACAGGCGTCTGACGGCAGAATCAGTAACCTCGTCTGTAACAAGCGCGATCGGACGAAGATGCAGGTTCACAAGCTTCTGCACATATTTCATCTTCTCGTTCAGCGGCATCTTCATGCTCTGGAAGATCTTCGGTATCCATCGTGCACCGACGACTTCATGTCCATGGAAGGTCCAGCCGAGCGCAGGATCATATTTCTTCGTCGCAGGCTTGGCGATATCATGCAGAAGTGCAGCCCATCGCAGCCAGACATTAGGTTCCGTACGTACCTTTTCGATTTCAACGCCGTCCTCGAACACATAATCCTTCAGCCTTCCTTCCGCTATAGCTTCCATCTCCAGAGACGCGACATTGTCAAGGACTTCGAGGGTGTGGGAGAAATTCTCCTTATGGCCCTTGCCTTCTACCGTCTCTACTCCCTTAAGCTTTACAAGCTGCGGAAGTATGTAGTCCAGAAGGCCGGTCTCGTCCAGGAGCCTGAATCCGATGGACGGCTTCGGAGTCACAAGAATCTTGTTCAGTTCCTCCACAATCCTTTCCTTCGACAGTATTTCCATCCTTCCCCTGTTTCTTCTAATGGAATCAAGGGATTCAGGCACAATGCTGAAGGCAAGGTCGTCAGTTGAGAGCTTGGTCGCGAATCTGACTGCACGGACCATCCTCAAAGGATCATCGCTGTATGTAGTATCAGGATCCAGAGGAGTACGGATGATGCCAGAAGCGAGGTCACGGATACCGCCGAAAGGATCCACCAGGGCACCGAAGTCTTCCTTCTGAAGACTGAATGCCATGGCATTGATGGTAAAGTCTCTCCTCAGCTGGTCATCTTCAAGAGTTCCGTCCTCGACAATAGGCTTGCGGGAGTCGCGGCGGTATGATTCCTTCCTCGCCCCTACGAATTCAACTTCGATACCGCGGTAGCGGAGCATGGCCGTACCGAAATTGCGGAAAACGGACACATTGCTGCGGACCTTTGCGCCGACAGCCTCGGCAAGGGCGATTCCGCTTCCCTCCACTACGATGTCGATATCCTTGCTGGGACGTCCCAGAAAGCAGTCGCGGACGTATCCGCCTATTACAAATGCACGGACACCGAGTTCCGCTGCAGTCTCTGATACGATCGAGAATATCTTATGGTCAAGAAAACCTTGGGTTATTGTTGCTGACATATCATTTCGTTATATGAAGGGACCTTTCCGATGAAGGAATACTGTGTCTTACCGTCCTTTTCCTCCTTCCTGCATGCAAAGGTCTGCCTGCCGTTGGTAATCACAATATATGCCACATTCAGGACCATGTTGTACCTTACGGCCTGGTCAAGCACGTCCGAATCCAACTCCACCTCAGGCCGCTTGCATTCAACGACCATCAGCGGCTTCGCCTGACGGTCGTAAACCAGAATATCGGCGCGGAACTGCTTTCCGCCCAGCTTGAATCCCGCCTCGCTCATCATCATATGGACAGGAACTCCCAGCTTTTCGGAAAGGACACCGATGCACCATTGCCTGACTCTTTCTTCCGGAGTAAGGGCAACATGCTTCTTCCTGAGCGGGTCCCAAATTGTCGGCATATTGTTCATAAACATGCAAATATAGTCAAAAAAAATGTTAGATTTGCAGAAATAAGGACTTAGAAATGCGCAACGGGAAAGGATACAGGAGAAGCGATCTGCTGGAGATAGTTTATGAGGACGATTCTCTGATTGTCGTCGACAAGCCAAGCGGCATGCTGACCATGTCAGCGGGGCGTGAAGGGCAGGTCACAGCCTACTCCATGCTTCAGGATTATTACACGGAAGGAAGGATATTCATCGTCCACCGTCTGGACCGAGACACGTCTGGACTGATCGTATTCGCAAAGGACGAGGACACAAAAAGAGCCCTGCAGGACAATTGGGATGAAGCCGTGAAGGAGAGACGGTATTTCGCCATTCTCGAGGGCCATATCGAAGACGAGGAAGGATGGATAGAGACATGGACGTACGAACATCCGAAATCTCTGAAGGTCCACTGCTATGCCCTTAGGGAAAACGACGACAGGAACAAGCCTCCTCGCAAAGACTGGAAATTCACGGCCAGCCACTGCCGTACGCTTGACCGCTTCGTCAAGGAAGGACACGAATATACCAGTGTCGAATTCAATCTTGAAACAGGAAGAAAGAACCAGATAAGGGCCCATTCACAATGGATAGGCCACCCGGTAGCCGGAGACAGCAAATACGAAGCGAAGACAAACCCTTTCGGACGTCTGGCGCTTCACGCCCAAGGACTGTCGTTCATCCATCCATGGACAGGAAAGCTGATGAAGTTCTCGGCAGGCATTCCAAAAGAACTGAGAAAACGCTGAAACCATTTATATCATGAAGGCAACTGAATACAAGATCCGCTCCCATTATGACGAAGTCGACCTTGACGTCCTCGTCTGCACGCCCGAAACAGAAGATCCCAAGGCTGTCATCCAGCTCGTCCACGGCATGTGCGAATACAAGGAAAGATATGTTCCGTTCATGGAGTTCCTGTGCGACAACGGATATGCATGCATCATCCACGACCACAGAGGACACGGAAAATCCGTAAAGGCCCCGGAAGACCTCGGATACTTCTACAGCAGCGGATGGGAAGGAATCGTCGCCGACATATTCGTGGTCAACGGAATGGCCAAAGGGATGTTCCCTGAAAAGCCGGTATTCCTGTTCGGCCACAGCATGGGCTCTCTGGCCGTACGCTGCTTCGCGAAGAGGTTCGACGATCTGATAGACGGACTGGTAGTATGCGGAAGCCCGAGCAAGAACCCGGCGACAGGAGCCGGACTCATGCTGACCCGCCTGATCGGTTCAATCAAAGGCGACAGGCATCGCCCGGGTCTGATCCACAAGATGGCTTTCGAGGGATTCAACAAGAAGTTCGAAAGCGAAGGTCCGAACGCCTGGCTTTCAACGGACAAGACAGTCGTAGACATGTACAATGCCGACCCACTGTGCGGATACATGTTCACGGCAAACGGATTCATCGGACTTTTCAACCTCATGAAGGACTGCTACAGCCTGGACAACTGGAAAATATCAGACCCGCAGATGCCGGTCCTGTTCATAGCCGGCACAGACGACCCATGCATAACAAGCTACAAAGACTTCATCCATGCTACAGACTGCATGAGGGCTGCCGGATACAGCAACGTCAAGTCTCATGCATATGACGGAATGAGGCACGAAATCCTCAACGAAAGACAGAAGGAGATGGTATGGAACGACATGCTGAAGACATTCAACCAATGGATAGGATAACTATACCGAAAGAAGTATCTGCCAAGGTCATCATGTCGGGTGATTATTATCTCAACAATCATCCCGGAGGCATTTCTGCCGTCGTCAAGTACTGGAGCGAGCGGTTCGAAGGGCTCAATTACTATCCTGTATTCAAGTCAGGAGGAAAGATAACCAAGGGATGGTGGTATGTCACATCATATGCCCGCATGGCTTTGAGGATGGCATGGGACAGAAATGTGAAGATAATGCATCTGCACACTGCAGCTGACGGGTCATTCTGGAGGAATGCAGATCTTGTACGACTCGGACGTTTCTTTGGAAGAAAGGTGATCCTTCATATACACGCCAGCCGCTTCAAGGACTTTTTCAACGAAGCATCCGGGCTGCAGAAGGAGAAGATTCTCGATACATTGATGTCTGCAGACAGGATAATCGTGCTGTCTCAATCCTGGAAAGAATGGTTCTTATCGATAGGAATAGAGAGTTCAGCACTGACCGTGCTGCCGAACATCACCCCCGAACCTACTGAAATACCTTCTGCCAGGGTCAGAGACGGAAAGACCCGTTTCCTTTTTCTTGGCGAGATAGGACAGCGCAAAGGAGTGTTCGACATCATAAGGGCCATTGCATCCCATAAGAATGAGGCAGAAGGAAAGATAGAGCTCAAGATAGGCGGCAACAGGGATGAAGACAGGCTTATGGAAGCTATCAGGAAAGACGGGCTGGAGAATATAGTTTCATTCGAAGGCTGGGCCAGCGGAGAAAAGAAGCTCAGGATGCTCAACTGGGCCGATGTATATATACTTCCGTCCTTCAATGAAGGGCTCCCGATAAGCATTCTGGAAGCCATGAGCTACGGATGTCCGATCATATCTACAGAAGTCGGAGGAATTCCTGAAGTAGTGAACGGGAACGGCACCCTGATAACTCCAGGCAATGCTGAGGAAATCTGGGACGCCATGGCCGGATACATCGGCAATCGTGATCTGATTGAGAAGGAAGGCCGCATTAGCCTTGAAAACGTCAGACCTTATCTGCCTGACAATGTAATGGGCTGTCTTAAAGAGCTCTACCTGGACCTTCTGGATGTCAGACGGTAGACAGACATGGTGAAGGACGGCTTTCCGATCTTGTATAACAGAATATTTACCATCTGTCCGAGCCTTATGGAGAAAACTCCCAGACGAAGGTCTTCTGCCATGTATGAATAAAGGAGTGTTATGTTCTCCTCTGTCATAAGGTCGGATTGACGTCTTGCAAAAACAGTAAGTATCCTGCAGACATATCTTCCGACGAAGTCTGTATGGTACAGTTCCCTGACTCTCCCGCTGGCGGCATATCTTTCACCAAGGGCAGCAAGAACGGGCTTGTAACGTTCCAGAAGACGGAAGATCTGATCAAGGTGGCTGTCGGAAGTCAGATCAGCACTCAAGGACCCGGGCTGGAGAATATAGTCATATACTATTTCCGGTACCGTCCTTATCTTTTCGGCATACGACAGATAACTGAAGACAAACATCTTGTCCTCGCCATATCGCAGTATTTCATCAAACCGCAGTCCCTGTTCACGAATCAATGAAAGACGGAAGAGCTTGAAACATGCCGAATTCAGCATATAGCTGTGCTTTTTCGCTATGACAGTGTCAAGAAACCTGCAGATTTCATTGGCGTTGCGGAACTCTTCCTCATCGGCAGGTTTGTATGACTCCAGGACCGATTGTCCGGAAACCTTGGCGAAGCCTCCTGCAATCAAGTCCCAGCCACTACGATACATCGACGCCAGGGCTCCATACCTGACAGCATCATCAGCATCAAGAAACATGACGTATTCTCCTGACGCAGCGTCAAGACCGGCATTACGTGCAGAACTTACACCCCCATTCTCCTTATGGATCACCCTTACCCTCTCATCCTGGGAAGCAAGATCATCACACAATAACGGTGAATCATCAGTGCTCCCGTCGTCTACGATAATGATCTCCACAGGTTCATACTCCTGGACGAGTATGCTGTGGACCGCGCGCACGACAGTGGTCCCTGCATTATATACAGGGATGATGACCGATATGTCTATTCTCCTATCCATTTGTCAATGTATGAAAATGATGACTTCCTCAACTCTGCGAGAGAGGCTTTCATCTTCGTGAAATCCATCTTTCCCGGTATGATGTCTTCATCGGCAGATATCATTCTGTCTGAGGCATTCAAGGCCTCGAGCAGCTCCCTGTACCGAAGGTCATATCCGTTCCACAAAGGCAGCATGGTGAACGGACGTTCGAACAGGATCGAAAACACGCATCCATGGAATGAAGTCGTGACCACATGACTTGCATATCTGAAGAGCGACACGAAGTCCGTTACAGAATAACTCATCTGGGACAGGTCTATAACCCTGCACCCGTCTCCGATTGCCGCAGCTGCCTGTTCCGCCTTCCTGCGCAGCAGGTCCCTGTCCCTTTTCCTGACTTCGTACATAAGGACATATTTACGCTTCCTCCACCTGTCATCGATCAGCGGCCTCCATATGTCCATATCAGTAAGCAGAGTCGGGTCAAGACATACTTCGCAATTCTGGCCGGAAATATCCGATACCTTGTCCGCAATCTCTTCCTCACGCATTGACAGAGCGTCAAATCCTTTTATCAGCAAAGGGAGTTCACCCTCCATTGCCTCCACAGAATTCATGTCCGCACTTATCGCATATCCTATTATACGGCTTGAAGACTTGTGACGGAACTTTCCGAAATATACTTCGTCCAACACGCCGCCAAGGCAATGAAGACTCCACAGCTGGTCGCTTCCTATAACATAGCAGTCATAATCCTGAGGAATATCTCCCTTCCCACATGGGAGTGACTGGTCCATGAAATCGAGCCGGAACATATTGAAGTGACGGTTCCTCATTGGAGCCAGAAGGAACTTTTTAAGGTTCTTCTTAAGATACGCAAGCTTTCCCGACAATCCATCAGCATCACAGAACATACTGATGCTGAACACTTTGTAAAACTCTTCAATCCATGGCTGGCGGTAATCTATGATCTGCACGGTGTGGCCTTTACGCTTCAGAATCTCCTGCAAGGCGTAACACTGCAGCACAGCGCCATAATTGTGTGCCCTATGAAATGTCAAAATACCTACCTTCATTTCCGTCCGGTAATTTTTCTTATGAAAACCTTTATCTGCCATGCCTTGTATCTCCATCCTATGTCTCCCCATCTGCGGGCGGCATAGACAAAGCCCTTTTCGGGATAGACTTCCTCAAACATCTGCCTTTCATGGTAAATACGTGCAGGACGCATGAGGTTCGGATTTCTTCTTGATATGAAATCTGAAGAAACAGCTGCAGGCTCAATATCAAGATCAAAAGATGCCGCCTCGAGAAGCCTGCGGCCATTGTCTGACATCGTAATCACCATGGATGTCCCCTGATCTCCATCGAAACCCGGAAGAATCTCTTCCACTCCCCAGAAATCAGCGATGAGGACATCACCCTTGCGACGTCCCAGGTCATAGGGACATGCCGCACAGCTATGTCTGAGCATTACATTCTTGTAGAACAGAACCTTGTATGTCTCCCGGAACACCTTCCGGCCGTCTTCAAAAAAGAAAGACTCCTTATGCTCCTTCCAACCGCCGGCACTTTTGTCGCGGAAGCAGACCGATGATATCCTGCCTTTCCTGCTCATATATGCAAGATAATCCTTCCACACATTTGGAGACGGCACGCCATGGCATATGAAATCGACAGTCACCAGGCCCTCCCGAAGACGTTCAGGTATATATGACACCAGTCCTGCCACCTGGCAAGGAGTACCGGAAAAAAGCACTTTCCTGCCGGTTTCAAGATCTTTGCGCACACGGATGAAAACATCTCCCATTTCGCTCTGGACATATTTGCTTCCATGGAACGCCTCACATCCTGCAATGGAGTCCGCACGTTTGTGTGACACGGTAAAGTCAGGGTCGAATGCAGCCCCGTACACGACGCCACCTTCATTTATCACGACTTTGGCCAATGCAGAAAAGACACCACCGCTCTGACTTGCTGCAAGTACGCCTGCATCCCGGTTTCTGACAGCAGTCACCCGGACTTCTTCCGGAAAGACAGAAGGCAGGGATGATGTCCTGACGAAATCGCATACTTTCTCGCACAGGCCGCAGTCCGTGCATATGTCCATGTCAACCTCGGGATATCTGAATCCAAGACGGTCCGGCTTCATGGAAATGGCCTTATGCGGACACACGGCAAAGCATGCCGTACATCCGGAACATTTCGATCTGTCAGTAACCTTAATCATCGCCTGAACGTTTTCTTTAACATGGATAAAAGCTCACTGCGCTCTCCGCGCGAAAGTCCTGCAGCCAATATCGAGACGCCTGCAGAGCCGATGCATATCGCAACGCTTGCCAGGAAACCCGGGAATCCACCCGGAAGAAACCTGCATATCGCCAGAGGAAGTATAAGCGACAATCCCGTGACGCCAACGACATTCAGATATACCTTCCTGAGGAATTCTCCTGACGGAAGGGCAATCATTCCTTTCAGCATGTAAAGACGCGCGAAAAGACATATCTGTGAAATAGCTATCGCTACCATGACGGTCACCTCCGGCATAGCCCCCATCTTAAGGAAGACATATGATACGGGGATATTCAGAAGCTGAAGTCCGCCGACCACAAGCTGGTAATTCCGGATATTGCCGGTCGCAAGCTGGGCGGTAATCAGAGGTGTTGACAGAGCTTCGCTAAGCGTATAGACAAGAAACAGCTGTACGAACAGCGCCGAATGTTCAGGCACATCCTTCAGCCACAGGTCAAGTATGTATTCCGTATTGAACAGGACCGGCAGGGCGAGAATGAAAAGCAGATAATAAGACATCCTCGAAGACTTGGATATCAGGTAGGACATGTAGCCATGGTCTCCGGAAGCATATGACTTCGTTATCTGAGGATTCACCGCCGTCATGAAATTGGTCACGAAGCCCTGGACGGCTCCGTTTAGCTGCATTGCCACTCCCCTCGCCGCATTGACTGCGGTTC
This sequence comes from Bacteroidales bacterium, assembly GCA_017399865.1. Lineage (GTDB taxonomy): Bacteria > Bacteroidota > Bacteroidia > Bacteroidales > UBA932 > Cryptobacteroides. Next base: position 20,659 of record JAFQAT010000012.1, read on the forward strand.
CGGCAAAGAGGTTGATCAGGATCTTTCCTCCCTGGTCGCGAAGAACTCCGGACGAGACTCCGATGAAGTTCCATCCCGCGAACGAGAACATCTCCTTTATGAGCGACAGGTCTCTGACACGGCGGAAGCGGCATTCAGGGAAGTGCTTCCTGCAATACAGACCATAAGCACTTCTCACAATCAGAACAGAAACCATCATCAATGCCGCATACATGACCAGCCTGTCTGAAGAAGAGCATGAGATGAGGAAGGCAACTCCAAGACGAAGGAAACCGTCAAGAAGGCCTATATAGGCATACGCGGACATCTTCTCATGGGCGGTTATTGATGCCATCTGAGGCACGCTCAGCAGATTGATGACGAAGGAAGCAAGCGAGAAGTGCAGCACCTTCACGGCTGCGGGAATCCTTTCCGGGTCAATGGTCATCTTATTCTCAATGAACCATAGTCCGACAGGCTCTGCCAAAGCCACTACTATGACTGAAAGTGCAATCTGTATCAGAACAGCCGTTGAATAGACCTTATCGAGACGAGCCTCATCTCCCTTGCCCATCTCGAATGTGATGAAGCGGGTTATTGCCGAATTCAAAGATCCGGAAATGATGGTGAACATGGCGACGACACCACCGACCACATCATATATGCCGAAATCATTCTCCCCGAGGGAAGAAAGGACAACCCTGGACGTGTAAAGCCCGACAAGCATGAGCACCAGCATCCTGACATAGAGCATCAGGGTGTTCTTGGCGATTCTCCTCGTATTTCTACTGTTCTGGTCCATTTACGGCCGCATCTGATAGAATCAACAAATTTAATAAAAGATTCTTCACTTCGTTCAGAATGACAGGAATTTGTTCATATTGACCGGTTTTTAACAAAGATGTAAATCTTTTTTGGCAGTCTCATTAATTATTGCTAAATTAGTCCACGAATATGAACACTTAAACACTAAACTGATATGGTAAGATATTGTGTAATGTGGAAGTTCAAGCCATCAGATGGCAAGACTTCCAAAGAACTCGCTGAAGACGTCAAGGAAAAATATGAGTCCCTCCTGGGACTCGTGCCTGGCCTTAAAAGCATCGAAGTCGGTGTAAACCGCAACGAAGGAAAGACTTCATACGACGCAGTGATGATTGCAGACTTCGATTCATGGGAAGCTCTCGCGGCTTACAAGGCAGACACCTTGAGGGACAACGTGATACAGTACGTAAAGACAATCGCAGAAGTACGCGCGAAGGTCGAGTACGAAAGATAGGATCTGACACAAATCAAGAAAGAAAAAGCCTCCGTCAAGGAGGCTTTCATTATTTCTGGAACTTTCTTGTGTGTTCGGCAATCAGTTCGGCATCGTCGAAATAATCGATCTTCATCGCCTTGCGGACATCGGCAAGCGTCTTCGCCGCCTCTGCACGGGCAACTTCCGAACCTTTTCGAAGGATTTCATACACCTGAGGGATGTTCTGCTCATACTGGGCCCTCCTTTCACGGATCGGCTGAAGCATGGCCTCCATGATGTTGAAGAGGAACTTCTTGCAGGTTCCGTCTCCAAGTCCTCCCCTGCGGTAATGGTCCTTCATCTGGTCAAGATTCTCGTATTCAGGCAGGAACTGTGCAAAATGTTCCGGAGTGCTGAATGCATCAAGATATGTGAAGACAACATTGCCTTCAACATGTCCAGGATCAGTTATCTGAAGATGCTCAGGGTCTGTATACATGCTGTTCACCTTCTTCTTTATCTCCTTCGAAGTGTCGGAAAGATAGATGCAGTTTCCGAGAGACTTGCTCATCTTCGCCTTTCCATCAGTGCCTGGCAGACGGCAGCATGTCGCATTTTCAGGAAGCATCATTTCAGGCATCACAAGAGTCTCGCCATATACGGCATTGAACTTATGGACGATCTCGCGGGTCTGCTCGATCATAGGAGCCTGGTCTACGCCGACCGGAACGGTAGTGGCACGGAACGCCGTGATGTCAGAAGCCTGGCTTATCGGATAAGTGAAGAAGCCTACAGGAATGCCCTTCCTGTTCTGGTTCTCTTCTTCCTCGCTGTCTGAGAATCCCCTGAGCACGATTTCCTGCTTTACGGTAGGATTGCGCTGAAGCCTCTGCACGGTAACCAGGTTCATGTAATAGAAAGCAAGCTCGCAAAGCTCAGGAACCTGTGACTGGATGAATATCGTAACCTTCTCAGGATCAAGCCCTGCAGAAAGATAATCCAAAGCCACTTCGATGATATTCTGACGCACTTTCTCCGGATTATCGGCGTTATCTGTCAATGCCTGGGCATCCGCAATCATGATGAAAATCTTCTCATACTCGCCTGAATTCTGAAGCTCCACTCGCCTTCTGAGCGATCCCACATAATGTCCGAGGTGAAGCTTTCCCGTCGGACGGTCTCCTGTCAAAATGATCTTTCCCATATATCTATAACTTTATTTTACAAAAACTGTTTCAAAGACCGGAACATCTCCGATTACCTCCACCTTGACTGCATCTTCCTTCATCTCGAACTCGAAATATGAAGTCTCGATGCAGAACTCGGCTGTATATCGTCCCTTCGCGTCAGAAAGCCTCACTATAACCTCACGCTTCTGAGGATTATCAAGTATGAGATGGCATAGTGACGCTTCGTCAGGTGCGATGTAGGTCTGCAACCCTTCACCAGGAATATGCGTATATCCCACAGCATCCTTATATGCCTGCTCGAATGCCTCTGCCAGCACCTTCATCATCCTCTCATAATAAGGCTGGAGGCGTACCGTTCCAGACGGATGGGCAGAGTATGCCTTTCTGTCGTCATCACTCATAAGGTTCGCTGCATATGTCGACCAGAATGCCGGTATATCACCCTTGTGATAATGTTCGATGCATTCCAGTATCCTTCGGCAACGCGAGCCAAGCCTGCCTGTTTCTTCTGCCCATGGCTTGAGGTCATCATATAGAGCCTTGTTTGATGAAGCGGACATTGCAGCCGGAACATTCTCCATCCGGACGAACTCATCCATAAGCAACTTGTATGATTCAGCCGTATAGCCTTCAAGTCCTATGAACTCCAAGGCTTCCGACTCCTTCATTGAAAAGGCCTTTGATACGGCTTCTGAATGGAGAGCATATGTCAGATATGCATCCGCCACATCAGAGGCCAGTTCCTCTGTCGCCCATTCAAGGCTCACCATAGGCTCAAACGCACCGGCATTCCACGCACGGTCTGCAGTTCCATACAATCCCAGTTTGACGGATTCCTGTCCGTAATCCGGTACATAATATCCTTCTGTCGATACAAGGAGAGGTCCGACATCCTTTTTTCGTGCGACAAAATCAGAATTCAGTCTGTCTATGACCGCCTTCTTCTTTTCCTCAAGTCCATCAGAATATGGGATATCATCAAAGAATACACCGAAAGACCGGACACCAAGAAAGTACATGATCTCGAACTTGCCGAGAAGCAGGCTGAAATCAGTATCGCTCCACGAGTATTCCGCATCAGGGCGGACACACCACGTGAACCTGACCCGGTTCTGGCGGCAGGCATCCATCAGTTCCTTAAGAGCATCGGAACTTCCCTGAGGATAAGGCATGTACCAGTCTTCACCGGCAACGTAAGGATCGTTTTCCGGAGCATAGACATATTCGTTCAGCTTCAGACGCGTCGCAAGGTCGACCATTGAGAGTCGGAACGGATGTGTCCATGACTTTCCGTGGAAACTGTCAAAGAATCCTCGACGGGTATTGTCCGGCCAGTCATTGATCGTACAGCATGGTATACGCATGTCTTCCGAAGATACGACCAGCTGACGGAGAGTCTGAAGGCCCATGAAAGCTCCTTCTTCATCATACCCCGTAACTGTGATCCCCTTGGAGGTCACACTGAGCCTGTATGCTCCAGAAATCTCCCGCACGCCGGACTGCACGGCTGCAGAAGCACCGAAATCCACTGTAAGGGTAAGGCCCTTATCCCTTCGCTTGAGGAAACCGCATGCATCAGAAAACACACCTTTAGGATCCATAAGGACTACTCCTTTGGATACATTGAGAGTCTTCTTGCCCTCCTGGACCATTTCATGCGGAACAGGTCTGAGAGTCTGCGCTCCAAGTATCAGGTTGACTGAAAAAAGCAGAACAGTTATGATAAACAGCTTCCTCATCGAATAGAATAATGCGTATATCTCACAAAGATAAGAAAAAAATGGATATCTTTGCTATGATTAACTAAAACCTACATTACATGAAGAAGTTTATTTTAACTATCGCGCTTATGGCAGTTCCTTTCATGGCTGCATTGGCGCAGGATGTGATCGGAAAATGGAAACTTGATGACGGTTCTGCGATCGTTGAAGTCTACAAAAGCGGAGATGCCTACAACGGAAAGATCGTATGGCTGGAAGAGCCGAACGATCCGGACGGAAAACCTGCATCAGACAAGAACAACCCAGACAAAGTCCTCAGAAGCCGCAAGCTTATAGGACTGAATATGCTCAGCGGACTTAAGAAGAACGGCGGAGAGTACACCGGAGGTTCAATCTACGATCCGGGCAACGGAAAGACTTACAATTGCTCTATGAAGGTTGACGGAGATGTTCTCCATGTAAGAGGATCTCTCGACAAGAAAGGCCTTCTCGGAAGGACGATGGACTGGTTCCGCGTCAAGGAATAATCCTCAATACTGATCTTCAGACAGGACTATACGGTAAAGGTTGCATCCCACAAGGTTACCCAGGACTATGCACACGTAGACGCAGAGCACCTGAAGAAAATGGGCCTTTACGAATGCCACAGGGACGCAAAGGAAATAGAATGCGTCAGCGACACAGTGCGGGAATCCGCATACTATGAAGAGAGGGACACCGAAAAGGAGCGGAAGATACTGGCTCTTGCGGGCGAAATGCACGGCGGTAGTCATGATGAATCCGCAACCGATGGCGAGAAGGCCGCATTTCAATGCGCCCGTGCCAAGACGAAGTTCCATGACCTTCTGTGCCGCACCTTGAATATCCATAGGCGACATCCTTGTCAGAAATGCCATACAGAGGCAGCCGACTATGTTTCCTGCCAGAATCAGGAACAGTTCGCCTGCCTCATTTCTTTTTATGAAGCCGGCGGTTCCGGTATACAGCTTAAGCCTGTACCCTACTACGGTAAGAAGTCCGAAAGAGAAGAGGACTGCCCCGACAAGGGATCCGTATACAGCGGATTGAACCCCGGAAGCAAGAAATCCGAAACCGGCGGTTCCGATAGCTATGCCGGCAAATATCGAAGAGCGAAGCAGGTTTTTCATAGGATCATCGTTTTTCAGACTTCAAATATAACGGAATCATTCTATTCCTACAACAGTAAGCGTTCCATCTTCCACCTTGAACAGCACATTATTCCCCGCAAAGGAGAGGCCGTAGACCCTGTCAGGATCGTCGTGGTAAGAAGGGCGCGGATCAAGTGACAGGACTTCAATCAAAGCCGGGACGGCAGTCTTGTCCTTCATCCTGCCAGCCAGATCTTCGGACAGAACGACCTGAAGAGTCCTCTCCGAAAGACTGTCCACATAGCCGCAGGACGCTTCAGGACGGCAATCAGCATATTTTATATATGGCTTTATATCATAAACAGGAGTTCCGTCCATAAGATCGGCTCCCTTCACGTGGATTACCGGGCCATCCTTCGGATCGAATTCAATACGCTCCAGTCCGACACATGACAATCCCAAGGCGTTCGGCCTGAAAGGAGACCTTGTCGCAAAGACTCCCATATGCCCGTTGCCGCCGAGTCTCGGAGGACGTACCGTCGGCTGCCAGCCGGACTTTCGGTTTGCAGAGAACTCCCATATAAGCCAGATATGCGAAAAACCATCAAGTCCTCTGACTGCGTCAAAATTACGGTATTCCGGTTCGAATACAATGCGGGCCTGCAGATTTGCTGCAAGCCCGCTCTGACGCGGAATTCCGAACTTTTCGGGGAATTCCGTCCTTATGTGTGCAATAGGATTTATCTCCACCTTGTTACTTTTCCTTTGGAAGTGTGTAATTCAAGAGTACACAGCCAATGACAGCAGATACGACTGAACCTACAAGAACGCCAAGCTTCGCCTGATCAAGAAGAGCTGCGCCTGCCGCACCAAGGCCTGCATACGAAAGGTCGGCGATGAACATGGACACTGTGAATCCGATACCGCAGACCACGCAGACGCTGGCGAATGCCTTCCAGGTTGTATTCTTTGGCAGGGTAACCACTCCAAGACGTACTGCAATCCATGAGAATGAGAACACTCCGACGAACTTTCCAAGAACGAGTCCGAGCATTACAGAGAGTCCTACACCGCTGAAAAGACTGCCTACGCTCATTCCTGCAACGCACACACCGGCATTTGCAAATGCGAAGAGAGGAATTACGATGAAGTTTATGAGGAAGTGGAGGTTGTCCTCAAGGTCCTGGAGAGGGCTGATCATCTTGTCGGCTGCCGACTCGATGCTCTTGAGAGTATGGATCTCCTCATTCGAAAGAACGATCGTATTGTGCTGTTCGTCGATGTCTATCACAGGGAACTTGTTTACGTTCTCGCGGATACGCTCAAGATAGTGGCCTGTTCCCTTTTTGAGGGTCGCAGGAATGCAGAAAGCAGTCACAACACCGGCTATGGTAGCATGGATGCCGGAATTAAGCATAGTGTACCAGAGCACAAGTCCGATGATCACATAGAACGCCTTTGAACGACACTTCAGGATGTTTCCGAGAACCATCACAAGCACACATGCGAGCGAAAGGATGATGAACATCGTGTCGATGTGCGAGGTGTAGAACAATGCGATCACAATGATTCCGCCAAGGTCATCGGCAACTGCAAGAGCAGCAAGGAAAATCTTAAGTCCAAGCGGAACTCGTGTCTTGAAGCTTGCAAGCACTCCCAAAGAGAATGCAATGTCGGTCGCCATAGGGATGGCAAGACCTCTCTGCATTGCAGCATCGCCAGGACACAAGATATAGAACACCAGGACAGGAACTATCATTCCGCCGCAAGCTCCGATAATAGGAAGCAGGGCCTTTTCGCGTGTAGAGAGCTCTCCTACACGGATTTCTCTCTTGATTTCAAGTCCTACAGAAAGGAAGAATATCGCCATAAGGAAGTCGTTGATCACGGCACCGAGGGACATTGCATGCCCGTTATGGCTGAAGAAGTTGAAGTTTCCGATAGAGAAGCTTACAGGATTCTGCCAAAGATTGAAATACCAGTCCTTGACAACTGGAATGTTCGCGCAGGCAAGAGCTGCGATCGTAAAGAAAATTAGCACGGCACTGGATGAAACGTGCTCTTTAAGTTTGCTTAAAAAACTATAATTTACTGACTGCGTCTGTGGCATGATGATAAATTATAATAGGGTTAGACTTAGTGTTTTCAAAACGGGCGCAAATGTAGTCAATTTTTCAATAGGTTATCGTTTTAAATGAAAAAAAGGCACATCCTCGACGGATGCGCCTCATATTTAATAAAATTGTAACAATTATTCTGCTGTTGCAAGCGGAGAAGGCACGTTATATACCCTTGCCGCAAGTTCCTTGTCGAGCATGTACATGCCGTACTTGTCACCTTCGACTGACTCGACAGTAAAGATCATGTCCCTTGCAGACTCTTCTTCCTCCACCTGCTCGTCAATGAACCAGTTCAGGCGGTTGATCGATGCGAAATCGCGGTCTTCGTTTGCGATGGCTGCAAGATTGTTGATAAGTGATGTAACCTTCTTCTCATGCTCCAATGTCTGCTTGAACATGTCGAGGACACTTTCCCATGACGAAGGAACACCTTCAATAGGAAGAAGTTCAACCTTTGCATCACGTGAGTTAAGATAGTTCATGAAGATGCGGGCATGCGCCTGCTCTTCCTGGAACTGCACATAGAACCAGTTTGCTACTCCCTTGTAACCTTTAGCCTCTGCATCGAGAGACATTGCAAGATAGAGATATGCAGACCAAAGCTCTGCATTTACCTGTGCGTTGATCGCATTATGTAATCGTGTACTTAACATAGCTGATATAGTTTTAGTCGTTTGGATTCTTTGTTGATGCAAAAATAAATCTAATTTTCCGAATATCCAAATTTATTTTGAATTATTCTAATTTAGGTAAATTTATCGGCAAAACATACCAATAATCGGAAAGTAATTCGTACCTTCGGGCCATAAAACAGTACTAAACCGACAAACACCTTATGTCACAGACTAAAGGAAAATTCAAGAAAGCCATGCGTCCGATAGACGTATGGGGACTTGCTCTCGGCGCAATCATCGGATGGGGATGCTTCGTTCTTCCCGGCAGCGCATTTCTTCCTAAAGCAGGTCCTTTAGGAACAGCGATAGGAATGCTGATCGGAGCCTTTCTGATTATCGTAATAGCACTCAGCTATGGTTACCTGATCCGAAAGTTTCCTGTAAGCGGAGGAGAATTCATCTATACAAAAGAAACGATCGGCAAAAGGAACGCCTTCGTCTGCGGATGGGGAATGATACTGGCCTACTGGAGTCTTATTCCGCTGAACGCCACGGCATTGGCCCTGATCAGCCGCTATCTCTTCCCGGGAATAGTCCAGCAGGGACTCCTCTATCAGATCGCAGGATGGGATGTCTACGCAGGAGAGGTCATACTTGCCTCCGCCTTCATCATCATCATGGCAATCATCAACATCCGGGGCATAAAGGAAGCTGCATGGCTCCAGACAGCAATCGCACTTACCCTGGTAGGCTGCATCTGCATCGTGACATTCATCATAATGGGATCCGCCGACTGGTCAAACCTTTCACCTGGTTTCCCTGACGGAAGAAGGTGGTGGAAAGGCGTGTTCAGCATCGTGGCAATGGCCCCATGGGCTTTCATCGGATTCGACTGCATACCTCAAAGTGCGGAAGAATACAACTTCAGCCACAAGAAATCCACAAGCATCATGATATCGGCGATCCTGGTCGCTGCAATCCTTTATATAGCAGTATGTTCAGTAACGGCTGTAGGACTGAAGCCATGGCAGGATCTCCTTGCGGACAGAAACAACTGGCCTACAGGCCATGTGGTCCGCAATACAATAGGACTGGCAGGACTTGTAGTGCTCGGAATCGCCATGTTCTGCGCAGTTGTTTCGGGAATGAATGCATTCTACATATCGACCTCCCGTCTGATGTACGCTATGGCAAACGAGGGAAGCCTTCCTAAATGGTTCGGACACCTGTCTCCTAAGTACGGAACTCCAAAGAACGCGATTCTTTTCACTATGGCTGCCAGCCTGTTCGCTCCATGGTTCGGACGAGAGATACTCATCTGGATTGTGGACATGACCAGCGTGGGTGCTGCAATAGTTTTCGCATATACCACTGCCTCTGCAGCAATTCTCGCAAAGCGCAGCCACGACAGAAAGCAGATGTGGACTGGAATAATCGGATGCATATTCTCGCTGTTCTTCCTTTCACTCCTGATAATTCCCGGAATGCCCGGTTACCTTTCATTCCAGAGCCGCGTGGTGCTTGTAGCCTGGATTGCCATAGGAGTATTGTTTTATCTAAATATTCGAAAGACATATGTCAGACAATAGAACGGATTACCTGCTCGACATAAACAAGGTTCTGGGACCTGAACTGGTAAAGAAACTTCCGCGTTTCGCGATTAACTTCCTGAAAAGGCGCATCCACCAGGATGACATCAACGGATGCATCATGACGGCGGAACACTATAAAGGAGTAGGTTTCTTTGACGAGGCACTGAATCATCTCAACATAACCTTCAAGATACGTGGCGAGGAGAATCTTGACCTCAGCAAAAGATACCTTTTCGTGTGCAACCACCCTCTGGGAGGCCCAGAGGCTCTCATCATCGGCTCGGTATTCCGCAGGCTCTACGGTGACGGCTTCATGGTACCGGTGAACCATATTCTGGCGAACCTCAAGCCGCTCAGGGAGTTCTTCGTTCCAGTAAAGGTATACAGCTCGCGCCAGAGCCGCGAACTGGGAGGTCAGATTGCAGAAATGTTCCAGTCGGACAGGCAGGTGCTTGTATTCCCGGCCGGACTCTGCGCCAGAAAGATCAAGGGCAAGGTGACGGAAATGCCTTGGAAGAAGATGTTCGTGACCCAGGCAAAGAGGTATGAGCGAGACGTCGTTCCTATGCATATTTCGGGATTCAACTCGAAGAAGTTCTTCTTCTTCACAAAGCTCAGCATGTTCCTCAAGCTGAAGTTCAACATCGGAATGCTCTTCCTTGTGGACGAACTCTTCAAGAAGAGCGGCGAGGAATTCATCATCACGATAGGAAAGCCTGTCCCATACACGACATTCGACAAATCCAAGACCGACATCCAGTGGGCAGCAGAGATACAGAATCAGGTCAAGAAGCTGTCTGAAGGCAACGGATGCCCTCCCAACATGTAAAAAACTGACAATATGTTACCACCGATCATAGACCCAGTAGATATAGCTCTCCTGAAGAAGGAACTCAACGACGACACATTCCTCCGCACGACAAACCGCGGCAACAATGAGATATATGTTGTAAACAACGAGAACTCCCCTAACGTGCTAAGGGAAATCGGCCGTCTTCGCGAGGTTTCTTTCCGAGCTGTCGGCGGCGGAAGCGGAAAGGATTGCGACCTGGACCATTTCGACCTGGACGACAAGGCATGCTTCCAGCTGGTTGTCTGGAATCCGGAAGCCGACGAGATCATCGGAGGCTACAGGTTCACCAGGTGGAAGATGGCCTCGTTCCATGAAAACGGCCAGCCATTCGTAAACACCGAGCATCTTTTCGACTTCTCACAGGAATTCATCGACGAGTATTTCCCATACTGCATCGAAATGGCAAGGGCATTCGTACAGCCGAAATACCAGTCTGCACAGGCAGGACGCAAGGCATTGTTCGCGCTGGACAACCTTTGGGACGGAATAGGAGGCCTCGTCGCTTCCGATCCTACAGTGAAATATCTGGCAGGAAAGGTGACCATCTACAGTTCAAGCCCTGAACTCAGCCGAAAGGCCATGGTATATTATCTGGACATGTGCTTCGGAGACCGAAAGGGGCTGATCACATCAAAGAACCCTGAGACCTGCACTCCTGAACAGGTCGAAATGTTCCAGGAACTCTTTACCGGAGCAAACTACAAGGAGAACTATCAGATACTGAACAATTATGTCAAGTCGTTCGGAGACACGATACCTCCGCTGATCCACTCATACATCGGTCTGTCAGAAACAATGAAGACATTCGGAACGACCTTCGATCCGGATTTCGGGGACTGCTATGACACTGCAATGATGATAACCATCGCGGACATCTACGAAGAGAAGGCCGCAAGGTACATCAGTTCATACCACTCATGCAGGGAAAGGTTCAAGCCGGAATAAGTCTGGCAAGATAGTCATAATGCTCTCCTTCGGCGACAAGCTCCGCCTTGAAGCCGTTTTCCTCAGCATAATAAGCAAGGGTGTTGAAATCGAGATAAAGCCAGTCAAAAGGTTCTCCGACAACATCCTTGTATTGCATCTGATAGTCAAGCTGACCGTAATAATCGTCGGCCAGGTCGATCATCAGGCTACCATCCTCTTCTTCGAACAGATACCTGAGGTCGCTCGAATCGATCAGGACGCACCCGCCTGGCTTCAGCAGGTCCTTCAGTCGGGCAAAGAACTCCCCGATATTGTCAAGAGTGCCGATTATGCCGGTTCCGTTCATCAGCATCAGGACCGTATCATACCTTTCGCTGAAGTCCGGATCATAGAAATTGACCTGACTGGCATCGACTCCCCTATCCTTCATGACAGCCACAGAAAGAGGAGAAATGTCTATTGCCTGGGCTTCCTTTCCCATATTCTTCAAAGCCAGGGAATGGCATCCGGAGCCTGCACCTACATCAAGTATGCGTCCGCCGGCCATCTGAAGAGCTGTACGTTCGAGCGGAGGCATCTGGGAGAAGTCCCTGAAAAGGTCCGCGACCGGAATCTCATCATCATCAAACATAGAGGAACGCACGACCAAAGTCGCGGCACATCCGTTCTTATGATAATCATATATCGCCGCTCCCATCGGATCGGCTATGGCTGAAAGAGTCGGATTATCCATATTGTTACTATAATACATTTATTATGATACGACGGTATGAAGTCAGAGCAGGCGTACCGTCATCCACTACCTCGCAGACGATATGGACCGTACTTCCGGAAGCATCGGACGGAACCGTTACCTTGGCGACAGACGAAGATCCGCCATCGATTTCCACATCACCTTTCCATGTGCCGGACTCCGGCATGACCCACCATCTGAAAGCGATTTCATCGCTGTCCGGATCTGACGAAGATGAAGCGTTAAGCACAACCGGCTCGCCTGGAACGGCATCGATCCTGATGATTTCCAGTCCTTTGGAACGGTTTACCTTGACTATCGGATTCCTGTTTCCTTCACCATACGCTGCCCAATCCATTCTGGCTGCAAAATTATTGAAAACCGCCGGATAGAAATAGCGTTCGTACTTCTGGGATACGCTCTTTACTTCACCGGAATGGTTGGTAAATGAATATGTGGCTCCGTCCATTCCCAAGCCCCACCTGAAATATCCGCCCCAGCCTGTCATCTCCGGAACAGACGGATCATGCAGACCGTTAGGGAGTACGTGCAGATATGACGGTGTGTCGCCTTCCACGCCCCATTTGTTCTTCGGATATATCGCACCGAGATGTCCGTGATTCTGGATATGCTCCGCATACTCGCCCCAGCTTGACGATCCTATGGAATTCTGTGAGAGCCAGGCGCTTTCATCCCAAAAGAACATAAGGTCTTCGGAAAGGTCGCGACGCATTTCGAAATGAGAGCTGAAAGGATAGTCGCTATGTCTTTGCCCGTATGGAACATCCTGGTCTGTGATCGTATAGACACGGAACTTGCGGAGAAACTCCTTCACCTGCTCTTCCGGACGTTCCTGCTGCACCTGCCAGATGGCCTGGGCGAAGGTGTTTGCACCGCCCCAGGCGAGGATCCATATCGGTCTGTCATCATCTTCGTCTGCAAGACGTATGATATGGTCGCTTCCGGCAGAACGGTTGGCCTCCCCTATCTTGGCACGTCCCAGTTCAAGGCTTCCAAGCATTGCACGGCTTCTCATGTACTCGGCGCTCGGCCAATAACCGATCTTCTGCTTTCCGAGCTCCCGCTCCAGCTTCATGAATGATTTCTGCGAATTCCTCTTCATAAGGTTCGGCAGATCCTTTTCATATGCATTTATGGTGACGGCAAGACTGTCCTTCCATCCGGTTGGATAAGGACGTCCGCTGCTGTTCCAGCCTCCGGAGGTGATAAGCCCTTCGATTTCAAACAGGTCGGCATGTGCCATGAGCCTGATCATCGACTCCATGTCGTCAGGCTCGATATCGCCAGGAGCGATATCCGTGAGCACTACGATCCTGGGCTTCAGACCAAATCCGTCATACATGTCCTTCGGACGGCCCAAGCAACTCACATGTGGAAGCAGAAACGAAAGGGAGAACACTATCAGTGTCAGTAATCCTTTATTCATATGCATTTATTGAATTAACAGGGTAAAGATAGTCAAAATCAGCAGTATTTACTTATCTTTACATCTATAAATCATCAGATAAAGACATTATGAAGACCTTCAATCTTATCATCGCGGGAGTCTGCCTGATGGCGGCAGTTTCCTGCAATCAGGCCCGCAATACGGAGCAGGCAACATCAGAATATGAGAATGCGGTCATCGAGAACATGATGACACGACGCAGCATCCGCCAGTATACAGGAGTCCCTGTAAAGCGCGAAACAATGCAGACTATCCTCGAATGCGGAATCAACGCCCCTAACGGCATGAACAAGCAGTCGTGGGAAGTTCGTGTCGTGGATGACGCGGAAGTGATGAAGGAAATCATCGGCATGATGGCTGCAGCGAATCCTTCTGTTGATCCCGGTGCTGTAAAAGGATGCTTCAGAGGAGCTCCTACCATGATATTTATCGCGAATGACCCGTCTTACGACTGCTCCCCTATCGATTGCGGACTTCTTTCAGAGAACATCATGCTTTCGGGATGGTCACTCGGAGTAGGTTCGGTCTGCCTCGGAAGTCCTGTCAGATTCCTGAACAACTCTCCTGAAGCCATCGCACGCCTCGGCTTCAGCGAAGGATACACACCAATCATCTGCATCGGAATGGGATATCCGGCAGAAACCCCTGACGCCAAGCCTCGCGATCCGGGCAAAGTCAGATTCGTGGAATAGTCGCCGGACTGCAGAATAAAAACTGTGGGTCTTGATGCAGGTGACATGCCACCCCGGCTAGGGGGATACCCTCGAAGAGGGAGGGGGTCACCGGAATCAAGGTCCACAGTTGTTATATGTAACTCTATTATTTCAGCAGCTGGGCAACAGATGCCATGTCGACCTTTTCACGGGTATAGGCCTGCGCGAAAGACAGGCCGTCTCCCAGAATCTCGAAATTCATCGACGCAGCCATCTCATTGAGAAGACGTACGCTCGCCCCTGCCCATGTGTATGAACCGAAGGCATAGAAGCGCCTTCCCTTGATCATACGGGCCTGCAAAGCCTTCATGAAGGTCTCGGCAGGAGGATAGATGCCATTATTATATGTAGGCGATCCTACAACTATCGTATCATACTTGAAGACATCCCTCAATGCACCTGATATGCCCAGTTCGCCTGCATTGTTGCCGGCAAGGTCGTGGATCGCATAAGGTACTCCCAGAGCATCAAGCTCCATCGCAAGCGCATCTGCGGCCGCGGCTGTATTTCCATACATGGAACCGTACACAAGGCAGACTCCTCTTTCGGTCTCATAGCGGCTCATCTTGTCATACAAGGCGACAACCTCGCCGATATTCCTTTCCCACACAGGTCCGTGAGTGCTGCATATCCTCTTGATTTCCAGTCCGGAAAGCTTCTTCAAGGCAGCCTGTACAGGTCCGCCGTATTTGCCCACAATGTTCGAATAATATCGCATCATCTCGTCGCGATACTGTTCGAAAGTATCATCTTCATCTACGACTGCATCGTCGATGGATCCGAATGTACCGAATGCATCACCGCTGAAGAGGGTGCCTTCCTCCGCAAGCCATGTCACCATTGTCTCCGGCCAATGCACCATCGGGATCATATGGAAACTTAGCGAGCATGTGCCAAGGCTCAAGGATTCGCCTTCCGCCATGACCTTTACCCTGTCGGACGCTACGCCATAATAACCTGCGAGCATAGGAAGGGTCTTCGCATTCGCCACGATCATGAGAGACGGATATCTTTCAAGCATCAGGCTTACAAGGGATGAATGGTCCGGCTCCATATGATTGACAACCAGGTAGTCTATCTGCCTGTCCCCTATGGCTTCCTCTATATTGGCAATGAACTCTTCTTCGAAGCCGCACTCTACGGTATCGATAAGAGCAACCTTCTCATCTGCAACGATATATGAATTATAACTCACACCTACAGGAAGAGGCCAAAGGCCTTCAAACAGCACCTTGTCATCGTCGTTAACACCTACATAAAAAACTCTTTCGCTTATCTGTTTCATAATTGAATCTTTATTAACGGAAGCAAATTTAGCAATTAATTACACAAGATATACCAGAAACCCCAGTCCGGAAAGCAGGGCGAAGGCAGAAACGGCCCATCCTGTAGTCTTCCTGATGAAGAACAGCGGCAACGAAAGCACGAACAGGAAATGCCAAAGATCGAACATCCTCAGGCAGGAATATGCAATCATTGCGGCAAATCCGGCAACGTTCATCACAATCCGTAAGGTCTTCTGCGAGTCATCTGTCCTTTCGGCAACGCTCAACAGGCCTATTGACAGGGCCGGGAAGAGCAGCGGCCAGCTTCCGAAAGAGTGGGAGCAGACATAATATGATCCATATACGGCAAGAATCCCGAAAAGAAGGAACACATATAGAATCCCTTTTCCACGGCTTACAAATGATGTATGTCTTACTGCACGTATTATCATATAGCCAAGGACCATCAGTATCAGAGGTTCCATCATGAAGAGGGTACCGAAGCTGAAATGGAGCATTGCCAGTCCTGAAAGGACAGTCAATGCCAGAAACACGCCTGGCCGCATCTTGACCTGGCCGTTTACTGGCTTGGAGGTTACAGCGTAAAGATGGAGACAGACCGTTGCAGCCACGAGAAGCAGGGCTGCTTTCCAGTCTACATGATAGTCTGCTGCGGCAAGCATGATGCCCAGCAGCACTCCGGAAATTGATTTATTGACATTCATGACGCAAAGATAGTAAGAACCAGACAAACATATCTTAAAAAATCACTTACAACTATAATTTGTTCCATTCGTATACAAATATGTCCATTATCAAACTTCCGGAACATAAATGACATAATATTTGCAGTACGACCACTCACATTAAGCAACAATTGTAACATCTCTATCAACACTCTAATGGACAACAGCAAACTAATCAAGGAACTACAGAGACTCCTTCCTGAAAGCGTTTCATACGGAAAGTTCTGGATATACAGACATCTTGGAACAAATGTGAACAGCCAGGTGAACAAGCCGGGAAAGATGAACGCTCTTGCAATAATCATATGCAAGAAGGGAAAGATGGAAGTGACATGCAACTTCCGGAAATTCATACTCACGGAGAACACGGTCTTCATCTCGCAGCCGCAGAACACCTTAAGCCTGTCGGTCACAGAAAACTTCGACGGCTTTATCATGGCATCCGAAGATCGGGAACTGTCCGATTATACCATTGACCCGAAGCATATCCCCCAGCTGCTGGACAAGGCATACAGTTCGCCTCTGATAAGCATCAAGGAAGAGGAATGTACGAAGATATGCCGCGCCATGGAGATGATTTCAGAATACATAAAGGAAAAGACGGAGACTCCTTTCAAGTCAAGCATCATAAAGTCCGCCTTAAGCACGTTCGCATATCTGCTAGCCGACATCCTTTATTCCCACATGCCTGACATAGAGTATGAACTGCGTTCCATGAAGAGGGAAAAGGAACATTTCAACCGTTTCCTGACCCTGCTGAGCGGCAATTATCTGCAGCACAGAGAGGTAGGATGGTATGCAGACAAGATGAACCTGACACCTAGGCATCTGACCACTACCATACGCAGAATCAGCGGATATACGGTATCCGAATGGATAAACAAGTTCACCATAAAGGATGCGAAATACCTGCTGAAACACTCAGATATGACTGTCCAGCAGGTAGCATATGAACTTAATTTCCCTAATCAGTCCTTCTTCGGCAAATTCTTCAAGAAGCACACAGGAATGAGCCCGGGAAGATACAGGAATTCAACAGAAGAATAGGACTATTCCGACCAATCCTTGAAGGCATCCATGATGACCGTAGGACGGCCGTCTTCGGTGAATGCGCCAAGCTTATACTGCGAAGGCTTGCATTCCGGTTCCCAGTAGAAGACGCCCTTGCAGCGGCCGTCAGTTTCATTGATTGACTCACGGATCACACGCGCAAGCTGCTGACGGCCCTTTTCCAGACGTTCAGGATCCTTCTCGTCAACCAGGAAACCTGTCTCCACTATCATCACATCGCATCCGAACTTGTCGCTGACGTATCTGATGTTCTCGATGCAGTCGGTGATAGTCTGGTCTTCGTCGGTACGGAATCCGCCGTCCAGAGCCCAGTAAGGATACAGAGACATTCCTATCATGTCCCATTTTGCTCCGTTATCCTTCAGGACTCCAAGATTGAAGTCATAAAGATCCTTATCGAATCCGTTGTCAAGATGGACCATGACGATGGAATTCGGAAACACGCTCTTGCATGCATCGTAGCCGGTAGCGAAGAATCCCGCATACTGCTCAGGATTGTTCACAACATGACCCATTGATTCGATGATGGTAGTGTTGCCGTTCTCATCCAGTTCAGGCCATCCGTGTTCATTGGACTTTACGCTCCACAGGAAGCCGTTGCGGGTCTCGTTGCCAACCTGTATCCACTTCGGCTGTATTCCGTTATCCTTGAGCATCTGGAGCACATCTACAGTATGATTCCAAAGGTCCTGCTTCATCTGTTCGTAGCTATGTCCGCTCCAGGATGCAGGAATGTTCTGCTTTGCTGGATCTGCCCACCAGTCGCTGTAATGGAAGTCCAGAAGGATTTCCATATCAAGAGCCTTGGCTCTCTGACATTTCACGAGCAGGTCCTCCTTGCCGCACCAGTTTCCGTGCTTCGACGGGTCGACCCACACGCGATGACGGACCGCATTGAGACCAAGCTCCTTCATCAGGGCAGTACACTCACGCTCCTGACCATCCTTATTATAAAACTTATATCCTTTGGCTTCATACTCCGTACACCATCCGATGTCGGCACCAAGCCAGAATTCAGGCTTTTCAGCCTTTGGGCTGCATGCTGAAAGAACCAGCAATGCAAGCAACAATAATTTTCGAGTCATGTGTATATTCATTATGAATGAACCGCTGACTGAAGCACTTCAGACAGAGTCGGATGGGTGTGGATTATGTCCTTGAACTGTCCGAGGGTCGCCTTGCAGCTTATCAGGGCGCATGCTTCCTGGACTATATCGGAAGCATGCGGGCCGTACAGATGGCATCCGAGAAGGGTCTTCTCCGGCGTATCCGAAACAACAAGCTTGCAGAATCCGTCCGTCTCTCCCATCGTCACAGCCTTTCCGTTAGCCCTGAAGAATGACTTCAGACACTTTACAGGGATTCCCTTCTCCTTGCACTCGTCTTCTGTCATTCCGACGCTCGCAGCTTCTGGAGAAGTGAATACGGCCGCAGGCATGACCGACAGGTCAATATTGTTCTCCACTCCCATGATATGGTCGAGGGCGACGATTCCCTGGAATGTGGCGGCATGAGCAAGCATCATCTTTCCGTTTATATCGCCTACGGCGTAGATATGCGGCACATTGGTCTGCATAGTCTTCTCATCGACTGCAATTCCTCTAGGAGTGAATTCGATTCCGACATCCGCAAGATTAAGCGAATCGACATTTGCCTTTCTTCCGACTGCCATCAGGACCTTGTCGGCAACGACACATTCTTCCTTGCCTTTGCGCAGATATGTAACCTTATATTCTGGTCCTTCCATGGAGATACCGGTAACCTGGGCCTGCGTATTGATTTCGATTCCGCGCTTTCCGAGGCTCTGCTTCAGCCTCTTCGCAAGATCTGTATCGAATCGCGGAAGTATGTCCTTGCAGTATTCCAGTACCGTCACCTCGCTTCCGAAACTGCGGAACACCGATGCGAATTCAAGTCCGATGACTCCGCCGCCGATGACGCAAAGTCTCTGGGGAACCTCCTCAATATCAAGGATTTCCTTAGAGGTCAAGATACCAGGTAAGTCAGCTCCGGGTATCGGTAGAGATGCAGAAACGGAACCGGTAGCTATTATTACATAGTCAGCTGTATATTCCTGTAGAGATCCGTCGGCTTCACAAGGGATGACAGTTATTGTATGCTGATCCTTGAAGGATGCCTTTCCACGCACCAAAGTGATATTCTTGTGAGCGAGAAGTCCTTCGACTCCCTCACGCAGATGTTCAACAACCGCGTTCTTTCGAGAGACAACAGAACTGAAATCAAACCCGAAGTCAAGTCCTGTTATGCCGAATGATTCCGCTTCACGTAATCCGTCCAGTACCTCTGCATTCTTACAGAAAGACTTCGTAGGTATACATCCCTCATTAAGGCATGTACCTCCCACATGTCCCGATTCAACCAGGACAACTTCGACTCCCCTCTTTGCAGCCAGCAGAGCAGTCTCATACCCTCCTGGCCCGGCTCCTATGATTATTATCTTCATGTCATTAAATAATAATTGTCATTCTGAACGGAACGTAGTGAAGTGAAGAATCTTTATATGAGATCATCATATAAATCTCTTCTTTCAGGATTAACATTATCTATCAGCTCATCCTTACGACATCTTTTCCATCCTTTCAATTGTTTTTCACGATCTATAGCTTGACTTATATCTGAATATGATTCATAATAAACAAGTTTACTGCAACTATACTTTAACGTAAAACCTCCATATGTTCCATCTTTATGTTCACGAACCCTACGTATCAAGTCATTAGTAACTCCAATATATAGGGCTTTATTGGAGTTACTTGACATCATATATACGTAATAAGTATTGTACATAAAGATTCTTCGCTTCGCTCAGAATGACATACAGACACACTGGAATGAATTCGAAGGCCACATCAACGTATTAATTAATATCCTTATAGCGGAGGACCGGCTGGCGGGCAGCCGTGGTCTCGTCAAGACGACGCACAGGGGTCGTATGAGGGGCTGTCTTCAGCGATTCAGGATCCGATATGGCTTCGGCAGCGATATGCCTCATGATCTCAATGAAACCGTCCAATGTCTCCTTCGACTCCGTTTCCGTAGGCTCTATCATGATCGCCTGATGGAAGAGAAGCGGGAAGTAGATCGTAGGGGCATGGAATCCGTAATCGAGCAGCCTCTTCGCAACATCCAGGGTAGCGACGCCTGTGGACTTGTCCTTAAGTCCGTCAAATACGAACTCATGCTTGCAAACTGAAGGAATCGGCAACTCATAACAGTCCTTGAGGGCCTCCTTGACATAGTTCGCACCGAGAACCGACAGAGGACCGACCATCTTCACATTCTGCTTTCCAAGCATCAGGATATAAGTATATGCCCTCAGAAGGACGCCGAAGTTACCCATGAATCCTGAAATCCGGCCGCATGGATCTCCATCATCTTCAGCAACATACAATGTGCCGTCTTCTGCTTCAAGGACTCTAGGAGATGGCAGATGCTGCGCCAGATGGGCAGCCACACCTACCGGCCCTGCTCCAGGACCACCACCGCCGTGAGGGGTGGAGAATGTCTTGTGGAGGTTGAGATGGAGGACGTCAAAGCCCATGTCTCCAGGACGTACGACTCCCATCAGAGGGTTCATGTTCGCACCATCGTAATACAGCAGACCGCCGCATTCATGCACAAGCGACGCAATCTCCCTGATATCCTTCTCGAAAAGACCCAGGGTATTAGGATTGGTCATCATGATGCCGGCAACGGTATCGTCAAGAAGAGGCTTAAGGTCCTCGACATCGACAAGTCCGTTTGCCTTCGACTTTACCTGCACTATCTCAAGTCCGCAGACAGCAGCGGAAGCAGGATTGGTTCCATGCGCACTGTCAGGAACGATTATACGTGTACGTTTAAGGTCGCCGCGGGACATATGGTACTGACGGATCACCATCAGTCCGGTAAGCTCTCCATGTGCTCCTGCAAAAGGATTGAGAGTGAACTCGGCCATTCCGGTTATCTCCGAGAGAGCATGTGAGAGGTCCTTGTAAAGCCTCAGCACGCCCTGCACGGTCTGCGACGGCTGCAGCGGATGCAGGCCGGCAAAAGCCGGCATCGCTGCAATCTCTTCATTGATCTTAGGATTATACTTCATCGTGCAGCTGCCGAGAGGATAGAATCCGCTGTCGACTCCGAAATTCATCTGCGACAGGTTCGTGTAATGACGGACGACATCCAGCTCGCTCACCTGAGGGAGATCCGGAGCATCAGAACGGAGAAGGCCTGCAGGAAGCTCTGAAACAGAATTCTCCCATCTGCATGCCGGCAACGAGTATCCTTGTCTTCCTGCCTTGGAAAGGTCAAAGATCAGCTTATCATAGTACTTCATGCTTCCAGTTCTTTAAGATAATCCACAACTGCATCTATGTTTTCCTTAGACACCTTTTCAGTGACACAGAAATTCACAAGTCCATCTTCTACTTCGACAGCGCCGAAGACTCCTATGAGCATCAGAGCATCCTGGATCCTCTGTGCAGGAATCTTTGCCTTCAGGGTGAACTCCTTCAGGAAAGGCTTGTCGAACGCCTTCTCGAACAGACCGGTCTCAAGAAGACGGTCATGGAGATAATGTGCTCCGCCATAGCTGAGTTCATTGACCTTACGAAGTCCTTCCGGCCCCATAAGAGACATGTAGACAGTCACATAGAGGGCCATAAGGGACTGATTTGAGCAGATGTTGCTTGTAGCCTTCTCGCGGCGGATATGCTGCTCGCGAGCCTGAAGTGTCAGGACATATGCACGCTTACCGTCCACATCCTTCGTCGCTCCCACGATTCTGCCCGGAAGCTTGCGGACATGCTCCTTCCTGCATGCAAGGAAACCGACATACGGTCCGCCGTAGCAGAGAGGCACGCCAAGAGACTGCGAATCACCGCAGCATATGTCTGCGCCCCATTCTCCCGGAGTCTTGATGACAGCGAGGGAAGATGGATCAGAATATACCATGAGCAGACCTTTCTGTGCATGTACGGCATCTGCAAACCCTGTAAGGTCTTCGATGATACCGTATCTGTTTATGCCAGGAACGAGCACGCCTGCCACATCACCGGCAGCAAGCTCGGCCGCAAGGGCGCCATATGAAGTCTGTCCGTCCTGGCACGGAATGAATCCGAGCTGGATGCCGTTGAACTTTGCATAAGTCTTCACGACTTTCACCACCTGCGGAAGCAGACCTTCCGAAACAAGGACGCGGGTCTTCTTCTTTGTCGATGCCATAGCCATCATGACGGCCTCTGCCGCAGCTGTAGCTCCGTCATACATCGAAGCATTGGTGCAGTCCATGCCGGTCAGTTCAGTGATCATGGACTGGTACTCGAAGATGTAGCGGAGGGTTCCCTGCGAGACTTCCGGCTGATACGGAGTATATGCCGTAAGAAATTCAGAACGCGAGATGATGTGAGGAATCACGGCTGGAGAATAATGGTCATATGCTCCAAGACCGCAAAGGCAGAAGAGGCTGGTGTTGTATTCTGCCAGCCCTTCGAAATACTGGCGGACCTCCAGCTCGGACATTGCGTCCGGAAGGTCGAACTCATCGCGGAATATGACGTCTCCAGGGACATCGGAGTAGAGTTCCTCGAGGGACCCTACTCCGATTCTGTCCAGCATCTGGCGTATGTCATCTTCCGTATGTGGAAAATATGCGAATGCCATAAGCCTTATTCATTTGCGCACATAGCCTCATAGGCTGCTGCATCCATAAGATTCTCAAGCTCTGAAGGATCGCTCATCTCCACCTTCATGATCCAGTTTGCAAAAGCGTCCTGGTTGAGAAGTTCCGGAGCGTCTTCAAGCTCCTCGTTGATTTCAACAACAGTTCCTGAAACAGGGCAGAAAAGGTCACTTGCGGCCTTCACGCTCTCGACTGCACCGAATTCTTCTCCAGCCTCTAGTTCATCGTCCACTTCCGGCATGTCAACATACGAAAGGTCGCCCATCGCATGCTGCGCGAAGTCTGTAATACCTACGATAGCAACATTGCCATCAACCTTTACCCATTCATGTGACTCGCTGTAATAGAGTCCTTCTACTGTCTTTGCCATATCATCAATTATTTTTTATAGTTTGTTTCATAAAAACGTTTCTTCGTCACGATGCCAGGGAAGACCTTCTTGCGGATACGTATCTCCACCTGGGTGCCAAGTTCAGTATATGCCTTGTCGACCATTGCGACACAGACGCTGCGATCTGTAGAAATCGAACGGTATCCCGTTGTAACAGTTCCCACCTGCTCGCCATTGACTTCCACAGGATAGCCTGCGCGAGGTATTGCCTTGTCCTGAAGCTCGATACCGACGATCTTGCGGGTAAGACCAGCCTCCTTCTGCGCTGCAAGCGCATCACGGCCGATGAAGTCCTTCTCCTTGATCTTTGCGAACATTCCCAGACCTGCCTCGAGCGGAGTGATCTCATCGCTGAGCTCATGTCCATAAAGCGGAAGACCCGCCTCGAAACGGAGGGTGTCGCGACATCCGAGGCCGCATGGGGCTACGCCCGCGGCCAGAAGGATGTCCCATATCTCGTTTATAGTCTCATGGCTGCAATATATTTCGAATCCGTCCTCTCCGGTATAGCCGGTACGGCTTACTACCATCCTGGCACCTTTCCATTCTGTTTCATAATATGTATAGAATCCAAGGTCTGCCGCAGGCTTGAGTCCGAGGGTCTCGACGGCGAATTTCTCGGTCTCAGGGCCCTGGAGAGCGATTTCCCCCCATGAATCGGAAGCATTCACAACCTCGACATCAAAGCCATCCATCTGGGCGCAGATCCAATCATAGTCCTTTGCAATATTCGATGCATTTACCACAAGAAGATAATGATCCGGCTCGAATTCCTTGTAGACGAGAAGGTCGTCCACAACGGTTCCGTTCGGATAAAGCATCATTCCGTAGAGGATCTTGCCGTCAGGAATGCCTGTAACATTGTTTGAGAAAATGTGGTTCACGAATTTCTCAGCATCCGGACCGCTGACGAAAATCTCTCCCATATGAGATACATCGAACATTCCGGCATGATTACGCACCGCGTTATGCTCATCGGTGATGCTCGTATACTGGATAGGCATTATGAAGCCACCGAAAGGACTCATCAGTGCATTCAATGCCACATGCTTGTCGTATAGACAGGTCTTCAAAAGATTCTCTTCCATATCATCTGGTGTATTTTATATATTTCTTGGACATTTCTTCAATTTCAGCAGCCTGCTGCGCATCAAGACGGATTTCCCCGTCGGTAAAATGCTTTATCAGGAACTCTTCCAATGCTTCCACCGATCCGATCACCGACCGGTCGAGACATTCAGACAGGTTGGCCACCCTCTGCCTGACCGATGCCACGCCATGCCTCTCAAGTTTTTCCACAGGAGGGCGTATGGCGGTCTCAAGCGCATCGAAATCAGTCGAATAAAGCAGCGTGCCGTGGACAATGCTACGGTCCGGAAGCATATGGAATGCGTTGCCGCTGACCTTCCTTTCCCCGACCATCACGTCATTATGGCCTGATTTGCGGGCATCAAGGCCGAGGGCCTGCAGACATCCCACGAGAGCATCAAGATACCTCCCGAATACTTCAGACGCATCTCCTCGACGCGAAACATATGAAATCATGATGTTCCCCATATCGGAATAAACGCATCCTCCCCCGCTCTTCCGTCTTACGACCTCAACACCGTTGGACATGCAGTAGTCCATATTCACTTCCGCCTCGACATCCTGATTCCTTCCGATGATTACTGTCGGATTCACCCTCCATACAAAAAAAGCCTCATCTTCAATCTCCCTCGCCACGAACTCCTCCATGGCAAGATAGAAGACCAGACTGCGGTCCTTGACCTCGGGCAAAACGACGTGTTTCATCTGCTGCTATTAAAAATCTTTCAAATTTAATAAAATTAAGACACATCCGGAAGCGGTACGGCACTTTTTCTGCCAAAAAGACTTCTGACTTTAAAAGCAGACAACATGAAAAGCGACACAGAGAAGAAATCCGGCAGAAGCCTGAACATGACAGGCATCTTCAGATGCATGATGGAAGATGGATATTATCCTATCTACGAAAAGCCCCATATCGTCTTCGGTCTGGACGACAACCTTGCTGTTGTCGAATATGAAGAAGGAGTACTTTCAGTCAGACTCTTCTTCTCGATCGACGCAGAGACATACCCGCTGTTTCTCGAAGCTGCAAACGAAACCATGCTGAAGGCGTTTATCGTCAAACCTGTGGTTCTTGACGACATGAAGAACCTGATGTTCAGCTGCGAGACATTATGCGACACGGTAAGGGAATTCAGAAAATTCTTCCCAAGGTGCATAGAACTGTTGCGCGAATCCCTCAGGCAGCATAAGTCTGAGATGAAGAAGCTCCTTCTCGCTGCCGAAGTGACATCAAAGACAATTCCTGCCACAGACGACTTCTCGTCCATGGCAGGAACCGGTAAATCCCGTAAGGTTGTTTCCTAGTTCTGATGCGCAGGCCTGAGGAGGTCGAGAACGACCTTCACAGGGTTGAATGTAGCGAGAGGAACCTCTACGAAGAGGGTGTTCCAGTTGCTCATCGCGCCGTTCCAGAGACCCGGAAGTTCAAGAGCCTTGAGCTCGCGGCCCTGATAGCTCTTCGAGCTGATGAATCCTGCATCCTCGTCAACATACTGGAGAAGGTCGAAGCTGTTTCCCTGATAGTCATGGAGGCAGCATACGATGTCTACCGGATTGAAATGGGTCGCTGATGCGAGGGCGTTGCGTGCATGGTCATCAGACATATTGATCTGTACGCTCTCGAGGACCTGAAGCGAAGTCGATCCGTCCTTTTCTGCGATGATGAAAGGACCGCCGCCTGGCTCGCCCTGGTTCTTCACCATTCCGGCAACGCGTACAGGTCGGTTCAACTTAGCACGGATAGCCTCGACACGTTCCTTGCAGGTCTCGGCCTGAGGCATCTTGATGCATAGCACCTCATCGAGGAACTTCTCGATATCGTCGCAGAGCTCCTGAACCTCAGGAGAAGCATAAAGGTCTTCATAATAAGGGTCGTAGCCGGGCACACCTGCTACGA
Organism: Bacteroidales bacterium; assembly: GCA_017399865.1. Taxonomy (GTDB): domain Bacteria; phylum Bacteroidota; class Bacteroidia; order Bacteroidales; family UBA932; genus Cryptobacteroides. The sequence continues at coordinate 47,060 of JAFQAT010000012.1, forward strand.
CTACTCTTGAACCTGCAACAGGAGTGCATACCGCATCCAGTTCACGAAGGTATCCATGAAGGGTGTCGCGAAGCTCAAGAGCCTTGCCGAGAAGGACCTTCTTCCATGTCGCAGTCTCAGGAAGGAGACGCTCGTTGGCAACATTGTCGATATTCTTTATTGAAACGACTTCCTCTTCGATCCTGTTGAGATTGTAGATCAGAGCTCCATGACCTGCAGGACGGAACAGAAGAGAATCAGTCTCTGTTCTGAACGGCTTGTTGTCGACATCGACTGCCACTGTATCGGTCGCCTTGTCCTGGAATGTGAAGGTAATGTTGTATTTCACACCATACTTCTCCTCATATGCAGCCTTGACTTCGGCATATGCCTCTTCGAAAAGATGCTGGTGCTCAGGAGAGATGGTAACGACAAGGTTGGCTGTTCCGTCTTCGTTCCTCATATAGTTCTGGGCCTCTACAAGATGCTCTGCAAATGCTGTACGGATCTCTCCGTCAGTATATTTATGGAACTTGAGTACACCCTTTGGCTTCGCTCCGTATCCGAGTCCCTCGTCCGTAAGGGTCTTTGCCAGAACATCCTTCCTGTATTCAGGACACTTGCATGTCTGCTCGCCGAAGAGCTCAGGTGTATAGAATGCAAACTCAGCGATCCTGTCTACAAACTTCGCAGCAGGAGCGTCATCAGCAAGCTCTTTTCCGGCCTTCAGAGCATCAAGTCCGCTGAAAAGGTCCTTGAACATACGTGATGCAGCGCCGGATGCAGGTACGAACTTGCATTTGCCGTTGATGGCAGCGCCTTCATAATACTTTGCCGCAGCCTCGACAGCAGCTTCGTCAAGAACCTGGATTCCTCTTTCAGGAGTAGCCGGACCGACAATCTTCATCCAAGGGAAGCCTTTCTTGAATCGCTCCACCTGCTCTTCAACAGTCTGCACTGACGAACCTCTCTGTTCGATCTGTGCGATATCTTCTTTTCTAAACATATGTATTATTGGTTATTAGTGTTATTCTACATATACTTCCCTGCGGTACTGATACTCCGAACGCAGCTTCTCAAACTTGTCCGGTTCCATACGGAATCGGAAATCATCCGTAAATATAGGATAATTATATTGGAAAACCGCAGCAATCTGTCCATGATTCTTGCCATGAAGATCGAGAAGCACCGGTTCATGGTCAGGTTCGTCCTCCGGAAAGAAGTCATAAAGGGCCTCGATTCCGAAATGGTGGGCAACGGCTCTGACCGCCATAGCCGTACCCATCTGCTTTCCCTGGAACGAATATCCTGCGATGTGCGGGGTCGCGATGTCTACCATATCGACAAGGTCGACATCCACATTCGGTTCATTGTTCCATGTGTCGATTACGCATGCGCCAAGCTTAGGCAAAGCCTGCTTGAGCGCAGCTTCATCCATCACCTCGCCGCGCGAGGCATTTATGAATATGGAACCCGGAGACATGAGGGCAAAGAAAGCCTCATTCGCCATGTTGCGGGTCGTCTCATCCAAAGGTACATGCATCGTCACGACCTGAGAATTCTCGAGAAGATATTCCAACGGGCAGAAACCTTCCGGACCTTCCGCCTCGGCACGAGGTGGATCGCAGCATAGCACATTGAATCCGAGATACTCCGCCATCTTCTGCACCTTCCTGCCGACATTTCCCACGCCGACTATGCCGATGGTTCCACCGTCGATCTTGATCCCTTTTCTGGCAGCAACGCCGTACAAGGCAGAGAACACATACTGCATCACCCCGCCTGCATTGCATCCTGCAGCATTATGGACCTCGATTCCGTGGCTGTTGCAGTAATCGAAATCAACATGGTCCGTTCCGATCGTAGCCGTAGCGATCAGCCTGACCTTTGATCCGTCAAGCAGGGCGGCATTACATCTGGTGCGGGTACGAAGTATCAGAGCATCGGCATCACGGACATCTTCGCTCGTGATTTCAGGTCCTTTCTTATATACCACTTCCCCATAGGGTTCAAGAACGCCTTTGAGGAAAGGCACATCCGAATCTGCAACTATCTTCATATTCATTTCAAAATCAAATTCCTTACCAAGGGACCGTCCTTACGGTCTCTGATCAGCACCCCGTCCTTGTCCAGATACTCGTTGATCTGCTGCAGCAGCACTTCACGCTGGAAATACAGCTGATTGCGCACGACGGAAGAGCTTATCGTACAATACAGCGTCCCGTCACGGAAAAAACGGTCTATCGTATATCTTGAAGCGCCAGACACAGCATCCCAGGCCTCAAACACTCGCTGCCGGTTGAATCCCGACGCCAGCTTCATCTCGCGGATATACTGTCCTATGAGCTCTTCCATCCCCTGGGCGTCCTTGCGCCCTATCCTGTTGCCTCCCGCCATGTCAGATTCTGCTGAAGGTTCCTGATACGGTTTCAAAATAGGCCCTGTCCTGCGTCAGCCTGTCGACGATTCCGGACATGCGCACCTTGTTGCTGTCAGTTATAAATATCTGGCCGAAATCATTGCTGGCCACCATCTGGAGAAGATTGGATATCCTGCCCATGTCCAGCTTGTCGAATACATCGTCAAGGAGAAGGATCGGAGCGAATCCGTAGTTCTTCTTCATGATTTCATACTGCGCGAACTTCAGCGAGACAAGGAAGGACTTCTGCTGCCCCTGGGATCCGTAGCGACGGATCGGATGGCCGTTCATCGTGAAGATGAAGTCATCCCTCTGAACTCCCGCCGAAGTATACTTAAGAATCCTGTCCTTCTCGAAAGATGCGGAAAGGATCTGGTCCAGCCCTGCCTTGGAAAGTTCCGAATCATACTCTATATCAACCTGTTCAGTACCTCCGGACACTTCCTTGTAGTATTCCGACACAATAGGCTTCAGATCTTCAACAAACCTCTTCCTTGCCTGATAGACAGGCTCCGCAAGGGCAGCCATCCTCATGTCGATCACTTCAAGAAGAGAGCGGTCCACATCCATCTCCTTCAGCATCCTGTTGCGCTGCATCAGAAGGCGGTTGTACTGCTGTAGTGCAGACATGTACTCCCTGTCCATCTGCGAGAGCACGGCGTTTACAAAACGCCTGCGCTCCTCGCCGGACTCGCTGACCATCGAAATGTCGGATGGAGAGACCATCACTATCGGGAGAATCCCGACATGTTCCGACACTTTGGAATACGGTTTGTCGTCGCGCTTTACTTTTTTATCACCTTTGGAGGTCATCTTCAGCGAGAACCTACTCGAAAGACCGTTCTCCATACGGTATGTGCCGGCTACGGCAAACTCGTCCGTCCCATGTCGGAAATTGAACTTGTCGGAAGTGGAAAACGCACTCTTAGTCATTGAAAGATAATAGATTGCATCAAGGAGATTGGTCTTTCCCTCTCCATTGTTGCCGCTGATGCAGTTTACATTCGGAGAGAACTCCAGTTCCTGAAGCTGTATGTTCCTGAAGTCGGATATGACGATTTTTTCGAGTACAGGCATATTCTATCTTATATCAAGGCAAAGATAACCAATTTTATTGGGAGTTTGGACATTTTTTTCTAAATTTGCCGCCTGTTTGTGCAAAGAGCAATGCTAACCGTTTATAAGACAATATAAAATCATTAAAATATGGCAAAGGAAATCAAAAATGAAAACGCTGAAGCAGTAGTAGAGGCGGTTTCGAAGACAGAAAAGTTCTTCCAGGATAATGGAAAGCTTATTTCAATCATCTGCGCAGCATTCGTAGTAGCATGCGCACTTGTATTCTGCTGGTTCAAGTTCGCTTACCAGCCAAAGGTAAACGAGGCTCAGGGCCAGATGGCTTACGCAGAGCAGAACTTCCGCACAGGCGATTTCGAACTCGCCCTTAACGGAGACGGCAACTCGCTCGGTTTCGTTCAGATCATCGACGAGTACGGCAAGAAGGCAGGCAGGTCAGTTTATTTCTACGCTGGCGTATGCGAGCTTCAGCTCGGCGAGTGGGAGCAGGCCATCAAGTATCTTGAAGCTTACAAAGGCAAGGACGCCATCCTCGCAGCACGCGCTACAGCATGCATCGGTGACGCATATGTAGGCCTCGAGGACTACAAGAAGGCTCTCGGATACTTCGAAAAGGCTGCTGCAGAAGCTGACAACATGTATGCGGCAGGCTACCTTCTCAAGGCAGGTGCAGTTGCAGAAGAGCTCGGAGACAATGCAAAGGCTCTTTCATTCTACAAGAAGATCAAGGATCAGTATCCTCAGTCTATCGAGGCATACGACGTTGACAAGTATATCGGACGTATAGAGGCAAGATAATCATGGGACGCGCGTTTGAATTCAGAAAAGAGAGAAAGTTCAAGAGATGGGGTCATATGGCCCGCGTCTTCACAAAGATCGGAAAGGAAATCACGATTGCAGTAAAGCAGGGAGGTCCTGACGTGACAGGTAACCCACGTCTTCGTGCGCTCATCCAGACAGCACGAAGCGAGAACATGCCTAAGGACAACATCGAGCGTGCAATCAAGAGGGCTACTGACAAGGATCAGGCAGACTACAAGGAGGTTGTATTCGAAGGATACGGTCCTCACGGAATCGCTGTCCTCGTAGAGGCCGCTACCGACAACAACAACCGTACGGTAGCGAACGTACGTTCATACTTCACAAAGAGCGGCGGATCTCTCGGAACATCAGGCAGCGTTGACTACATGTTCGACCGCAAGTGCATGTTCCGCATGAAGACTGCAAACCCATACGATCTTGAGGAGCTCGAACTCGAGCTTATCGACTATGGTGTAGAGGAGATCTTCGAGGAGGAGAATGAAAACGAGGAGACAGAAATCGTTCTCTACGGAGAGTTCACAGCGTTCAACGGCATCCAGAAATGGATTGAGGAGAACGGTTATGAACTCGTAGCCGCAGAGTTCACACGCCTTCCGAACGTAGAGCTCAAGGTTCTCGAGGGTGACGCAAAGGCTGACGTCGAGAAGCTTATCGAGCGCATCGAGGAAGACGATGACGTTCAGAACGTATATACTACAATGCAGCCGTAATCAGATCAGACTGCATCAATCCATAACAGAACAGTACCTTTCCGATCGGGGAGGTACTGTTTTTGGTTTAGATTGACACTGTCATATTTTTTGTTATCTTTGTAGTTTGTAATAAATTGCAACCTATACCTAATTCATAAAACATTATGAGCATTCAACAGGAGAAAATAAAGGAACTGGTGGAGCGCAGGGCTTCTGCCCGCATGGGAGGAGGTCAGAAAAGGATCGACGCCCAGCACCAGAAAGGCAAGCTGACCGCAAGGGAAAGGCTTGCAATGCTTCTTGACGAAGGCAGCTTTGAAGAATTCGATATGTTCGTGCAGCACAGGTGCACGAACTTCGGCATGGAAAAGACAAAGTTCGACGGAGACGGAGTCGTGACCGGAATGGGAACGATCGACGGACGTCTCGTGTATGTGTCGGCGCAGGACTTCACCGTAAGTGGAGGATCGATGTCGGAGACCATGGCCATGAAGATAAGCAAGGTGATGGACATGGCTGTCCGCAACGGGGCTCCGTTCATCGGAATCAATGATTCCGGCGGAGCACGCATCCAGGAAGGAATCTGCTCGCTCGCAGGATATGGCGAGATCTTCGAGAGGAACATCCTCGCTTCCGGCGTCGTGCCTCAGATTTCAGGCATCTTCGGCCCATGCGCAGGCGGAGCTGTCTACTCCCCTGCCCTTACCGACTTCACCGTAATGATCAAGGACACTTCATACATGTTCCTTACCGGACCTGGAGTTGTAAAGACCGTTACCGGGGAGTCAGTTACGCAGGAAGAGCTCGGCGGAGCCAGCGTACATGCGACGAAGAGCGGCGTAGCACATTTTGCTGCTGACAGCGAAGAGGACGGAATAAGGACCATCAGAGACCTTCTGTCATTCCTGCCGTCAAACAACAGGGAGGAGGCTCCTTTCGTCCAGACAAACGACCCTGCAGGAAGAGTTGACGATGCCCTCAACGACATCATTCCCGACAATCCTAACAAGGCATACGACATGTATCAGGTCATCGGCAGCATCGTCGACGACGGAAGATTCCTCGAAGTCCATAAGAGCTGGGCAAAGAACATCATCATCGGATTCGCCCATATGAACGGACGTTCTGTCGGAATCGTGGCCAATCAGCCGAAGATCCTTGCCGGAGTGCTCGACATCAATGCATCACGAAAGGCAGCGCGTTTCGTACGATTCTGCGACGCATTCAACATTCCACTGGTAACATTGGTTGACGTTCCGGGCTTCCTCTGCGGAACCCAGCAGGAATACGGCGGAATCATCACCAACGGAGCAAAGCTCCTCTACGCATACGGCGAGGCTACCGTGCCTAAGGTGACAGTAACATTGAGAAAGTCATACGGTGGAGCCCACATCACCATGAGCTGCAAGCAGCTGCGCGGAGACATAAACTACGCATGGCCATCGGCAAACATCGCAGTCATGGGAGCAGAAGGAGCCGTAGAGATCCTTTACTCAAAAGAGATCAAGGCAATTGCCGATCCTGAAGAGCAGGCAAAGGCTGCCCAGGAAAGAAAGAACGAGTACAACGACCTCTTCTGCAATCCATACAATGCAGCGTCATACGGCTATATCGATGATGTAATCGAGCCTAGGAACACCCGTTTCCGCGTCATCAGGGCGCTCGAGCAGCTCGCAGGAAAGAAGCAGCAGAATCCTTGGAAGAAACACGACAACCTGCCATTATAAAGACTTGAAGACATGAACGGATTTATGTTATTGCAGGCATCACAGACTGTCGCTGAGAAAAGTGCAGACATGCTGGAAAAAGACCCGCACGGAGCCATAATATCCCTGGTATCAGTAACTGTGGTCTTTACAGCTCTTGTCATACTGTACTTTGCCTATACATTCATAGGAAAGATCTCGTCAGGACAGTTCAGGCTTCCGGAAAGAAAGAAGAAGCCTAAGACTGCCAAAGGAAGCCCCGATGCGGAAATCGCAGCCGCCATCGCCATGGCTCTCGACCAGGAAATGAACGGCGAGGTTTACGCTGCCATCGGAATGGCAATGCACCAGTATCTGAACGATACGGTACACGATATGGAAAGTTACATCATAACTATAAGAAGAAAATAACTCATGAAAACTTATAAATTCAAGATCAACGGCAACGAGTACAATGTTGCGATCAATTCAGTAGAAGGTAAGAACGCTTCAGTCACAGTGAACGGTACAGACTATCAGGTGGAGCTTGAGGAAGCACCTGCTGCAGCGCCTGTACAGGCTCCTGCAGCCGCTCCGGTTCAGGCAGCACCGGCTCCAGCTGCGGCACCGGCACCAGCAGCTGCACCGGCACCATCCGGAACTGGCAAGGCTGTGACCTCTCCTCTCCCGGGAGTCATCATTGCAGTAAAGGTCAACGTAGGTGACACAGTAAAGGCAGGTCAGGAAGTTGCAGTGCTTGAAGCCATGAAGATGGAAAACTCCATTGAAGCGACTCATGACGGTAAAGTAACAGCCATCAATGTAGCAAAGGGCGACTCTGTGCTTGAAGGCGCTCCAATCGTAACAATCGGATAATCATGAATACCATTTTCGAAAGTCTGCAGCAGTTCTGGAGCTATACCGGATTCGCCAACATGACATGGCAGCACATCGTCATGATAGCGATAGGCATCGCCTTCATAACCGTTGCCATATTGAAAGACTGGGAACCTCTGCTTCTGGTACCTATCGGTTTCGGAATGATAATCGGAAACATTCCGTTCACAGAAGGTCTTCAGGTCGGCATCTACGAAGAAGGATCCGTGATGAACATTCTGTATCAGGGCGTTCAGAAAGGATGGTATCCGCCTCTGATCTTTCTCGGAATCGGTGCCATGACAGACTTCTCGGCACTGATATCGCAGCCTAGACTGATGCTCATCGGTGCAGCCGCCCAGATCGGTATCTTCGGTGCCTATGCCATAGCTCTCCACATGGGATTCACCCCGGCAGAATCAGGAGCAATAGGAATCATCGGTGGTGCGGACGGCCCGACCGCCATCTTCCTCTCCTCAAAGCTTGCTCCGCATCTCATGGGTGCAATTGCAGTATCAGCATATTCATACATGGCTCTGGTCCCTGTAATCCAACGTCCCATCATGCTGATGATGACCACAAAGAAGGAGCGTCTCATCAGAATGAAGGCCCCAAGACCAGTCGAGCAGAAGGAGAAGATAATCTTCCCTATCGTAGGCTTCATCCTGACAGCATTCATCGTTCCTTCCGGCATGCCGCTTCTCGGAATGCTCTTCTTCGGTAACCTGCTGAAGGAAAGCGGCGTGACAAAGAGACTTGCAGAAACAGCTCGCGGACCGCTCATCGATGTCGTAACGATCCTCATCGGCGTCACAGTCGGATGTTCGACACAGGCTACCGTATTCCTGACAGCAACATCAGTGAAGATATTCGCTCTTGGTCTCCTTTCATTCATCATCGCCACTATTTGCGGAGTAGGATTCGTGAAGATCATGAACCTTTTCTGCAAGGAAGAGAACAAGATCAACCCTCTTATCGGAAACGCCGGAGTATCGGCAGTACCTGACGCTGCACGCGTTTCTCAGAACGTTGGACGCGAATTCGACAAGAACAACCACCTCCTGATGCACGCGATGGCACCGAACGTGGCCGGCGTGATCGGATCGGCAGTAGCAGCAGGTATCCTGCTCAGCTTCCTGGGATAATACTTTAACGGTCAAATATTTACATGACTGATCTGGAACATAGGATATTGATTCTGGATGGTGCCATGGGCACTATGATTCAGAGGTACGGACTTGCAGAGGATGACTACCGCTGCGGTCCGTTCTCCTCTTGTACCAAGGAACTCAGAGGTAACAACGAGTGCCTCAACCTGACTCATCCGGAGATAATCAAGGCAATACATAAGGAATATATAGCTGCAGGGGCAGATATAATCGAGACCAACACTTTCAGCGCTAACGTCATTTCACAGAGAGAATACGGATGTGAGGATTTTGCGGAGCAGATGGCTTATGAAGGAGCCAGGATAGCCCGTGAGGCAGCGGATGAGGCAGCACAAATGGCTGCGTCTGTCGGACTTGAGCGCAAGGTCTGGGTGGCAGGAAGCATGGGACCGACTTCCAAGTCGCTCTCGCTTTCTCCTGACGTTTCCGACCCGGCGTTCAGACCATATTCATTCGATCAGATGAAGGAGGCCTACCGCGCACAGGCAGAGGCGCTGCTGCGTGGAGGTGCAGACATACTCCTCATCGAAACCTGCTTTGACGCTCTCAATGTCAAAGCCGCACTGGCAGCAATTAAGGAGATTGGTCGGAAGACGCTGATGACTCCACTGGCCCCCTCCCAGCCAAGCTGGGCCCCTCCCCCTAGCCGGGGGTGGCAAAATGCCAGTTCCATCATTCAGCCTCTTCCGGCCAAAGCAACCGTAATTCCAGTAATGATTTCGGTGTCGGTGGGAGACAGAAGCGGAAGGACACTGACCGGACAGACTCTTGAGGCATTCTACACCTCTGTCCGCCACTACCCTATCATGTCCTTCGGCCTCAACTGCTCCCTCGGAGCGGCAGAGCTGACGCCTCTTGTCGAAGACATGAACAGATGGTGCGGATGCGCCGTCAGCTGCTATCCGAATGCAGGACTGCCGAATGAGATGGGAGGATATGACCAGAGTCCGGAAGAAATGGCATCGCAGGTCAGGGAGATGGCCTCACGCGGCCTCATAAACATAGCAGGAGGATGCTGCGGAACGACTCCTGACCATATCAGGGCCATCTCAAAGGAGCTCAAAGGCATCGCACCTCGACAGTTGTCCGTAAACAAGGACGTTTTCACGGATGGAATACTGAAGGTCAGCGGACTCGAAGCTGTGACCGTAGATGTAAAGACCAGCAACTTCACAAATGTCGGCGAAAGGACCAACGTTGCCGGTTCCCGCAAATTTGCAAGACTGATTTCGGAGGGAAAATATGAGGAAGCCCTGCAGATTGCTGCGAAACAGATTGAGGACGGGGCTGCAATCATTGACATAAACATGGACGACGCGATGCTTGACAGCACGAGGGAGATGGAGCGTTTTGTCCGCTACATTTCCAATGACCCGGCAGTTGCAAAGGCTGCCCTGATGATCGACTCGTCGCATTGGGAGACCTTGATTGCAGGACTAAAAAATGCTCAGGGCAAGTGCATAGTCAACTCCATCAGTCTTAAGGAAGGTCCGGAATCATTCATACAGAAGGCGAAGGCGATAAAGTCGTTCGGAGCCTCCATGGTCGTCATGGCGTTCGACGAGCAGGGGCAGGCAACGACATATGAGCGCAAGATAGAAATATGTGAGAGGGCATACAGGCTGCTTACCGAAGAGGCCGGAATCAGTCCGGAAGACATAATCTTCGATGTCAACATCCTTTCCATCGGGACAGGAATAGAAGAGCATGCTAGGTATGCCATAGATTTCATAGAGGCAGTCAGATGGATAAAGGCAAATCTGAAGGGTGCGCTTACATCCGGAGGAGTATCCAACCTGTCATTCGCATTCAGAGGAAACAATCCGGTACGCGAAGCGATGCATTCGGCATTCCTCTACCACGCGATAAAGGCAGGTCTGGACATGGCTATCGTCAATCCTTCAATGCTTCAGATCTACGACGAGATAGACCCTCAGCTGCTCAGATGTGTGGAAGACGTCATATTCGACAGAGATCCGGCAGCTACTGAAAGGCTCATGGATTATTGCCAGAGGCAGAAGGAGATGGCCGATCAAGCCGGCCATGACGAAAGGTGCAGCTGTCATGCCCATAATTCCCGACCTGCTCGGGAATCCCTGGAGGAAAGACTCCGCACAGCCCTTGTCAAGGGAACGTCAGCAACCCTGGATTCTGACCTCAAGGAGGCCATGGAACGATACACCAGTGCACTGGAGGTAATTGAAGGTCCTCTCATGGCAGGAATGGAGACAGTCGGAAAGCTCTTCGGGGAAGGAAAGATGTTCCTGCCACAGGTAGTGAAGTCTGCCAAAGTGATGAGAGACGCCGTAAGCCTCCTTGAACCATACATGAGCAATGACGACCAGAAGAGCAGCCGTCCGAAGATAGTCATAGCGACCGTCAAGGGAGATGTCCACGACATAGGAAAGAACATAACCGGAATCGTGCTGACATGCAACGGATTCGACGTTCATGACCTTGGAGTGATGGTCGACAAGGAGACCATACTCGAAAAGGCTTCCGAACTCCATGCGGACATCATTGCCGTCAGCGGACTTATCACTCCATCGTTATACCAGATGGAGGAGATATGCCGGGAAATGGCATCACGAGGCATGGATACTCCCCTGTTTGTCGGAGGTGCAACGACTTCGTCCCTTCATACGGCCGTAAAGCTTGCGCCGCTGTACGCACATGTATTTCATGGAGCGGATGCGTCGGCAGCCGCTGTCATGGCAAAGAAATGCATGATGGACAGGAAGACTTTCGAAGCCGAGCAGCACGCCGGGCAGGATAAGATACGCAGCATGTATGATAAGGAAAAGGGCGCAGGTGGGTCCGATAAAGACGAACCGCGACAGGCCAAGCCCGATCGGGCATCTCACTGCAGCATACCACTGCCATCGGACATCGCAGCAAGAGAACTTTCAGCAGAAGAAGTCATGCAGTACTTTGATTGGAAGATGTTCTACGCCATCTGGGGCGTGAAATATGGAAGTGTATCAGCAGAAGCGATGGAACTTATGCAGTTAAGACAGGACGCCGAAGAGGAACTCGCGCTAGGGAACTTTATCATCAAGGTATCAGCACGCTTCATGGAAGCCTGCACTGACGGTAAAGACATCATCACCGGTGGAATGCGCCTGCCGATGCTGCGCCAGGAAGGAGGAGATCAGAGGTCATTAAGTGACTTCATCGTTCTTGAGCAGTCCGAAGAGAAGTCTCCTCTCGGAATGTTCACGATATGCGTCAAGGCCAGGAATGCTTCCCATGAAGAAGGCTGCTGCTGTCCGGCATGTTCCAACAAGTATGAGGATCTGATAGCCAAGACAGTAAGGATGACTCTTGCCGAAGCTGCATCGAAATGGCTGGACAAGGAGATTCTACGCCAGATGCAGGACGAAAATGTCAAGGTCATCAAGCCTGCTGCAGGATACGCTTCATGTCCGGACCATACGATGAAGAAAGATATCATGGATGTGCTTTCAGGAAGATTCGACCTTGAGATAAAGATGACGGAAAGCTATGCCATGATACCGGAGGCCAGCATATGCGGACTCATCATCATGCATCCGGAAGCAAGATATCATGAAATACGCCGCATCAGCAGGGAACAATACGACGACTATGCACAAAGAAGAGGCATGAATGAAGCCACCGCCCGTCGCTTCCTCGGCCACCTTCTGAAATAGCATAAACACACAAGATCCTATACATCAAAAACTTACACAAAATCGCATGAGTCAGATGGCGCAGGCGATTTCGCACAAAAAGCTGAGAGTCAGCATATTAAGAAAACACTTAAATAAATGAAAGTATCTGAAATATTGTCAACCAGTACGAAGGCTTTCCCTTCGCTTGAGATCGTGCCTCCGTTGAGAGGGCTGACAAAGGAGGAACTCCTTGAAAGCATAGCACCTTTCATGGAGTTCAAGCCAAAATATATAAACGTGACAAGCCACAGAGATGAGTACGAGTTCCGTGAAGAGGCAAACGGGACATTCAGCCGCCATCTCGTACGCAACCGTATAAGCGAAACGACCGTATGTGCGGCAATAATGTCAAGATACGATATCGATGTCGTGCCTCACCTGATCTGCGGAGGAAGCACAAAGGAAGAGATCGAGAGCAAGCTGGATAATCTTGAATTCCTGGGTATCAATAACATACTGGCCTTGAGAGGAGACTGCATGACCGGCGAAAAACGTTTCACCGCCACTCCCGGTGGCTACAGATATGCAAGCGAACTGGTAGAAGGAATCAGAAGCTATCAGGGAAGCGCCGGATACAGACGCAGCAGAAAGCTTGAAAAAGATTCCCCGGTCAGTCTGGAGATGGCAGATGACAGATATTTCTGCATAGGAGTCGGCGCGTATCCCGAAAAGCATTTCGAAGCCCCTAACATAGAGACGGACATAGCGAATCTGAAACGGAAGGTTGATGCAGGAGCCGATTACATCATCACCCAGATGTTCTTTGACAACAAGATCTATTATGACTTTGTTGAAAAATGCCGCGAGGCTGGGATCACGGTTCCGATCATCCCGGGACTTAAGCCGCTGTCGACTGTCAGACAGATCGGGACACTGCCGGAAGCATTCTCACTAGACATTCCTCTGGAACTGACGGAAGCCATGAAAGATGCAGGAGAAGACAGGAAAGCCGCCTATCAGATAGGAACAGAGTGGTGCACGATGCAGTGCAAGGACCTTATCGCACATGGAGTGCCTGCAGTCCACTTCTACACGATGGGAAAGTCAGAAAACATCGTAAAGATTCTTCAGGAGTGCTTCTAGGAAGCGCTCCTTTTCCTTGCATACTCGCTTGGAGTCATGCCTACTGTCTTTGTGAATGAACGGTTGAAGGTAGAGATGCTGTTGAATCCGCTCATGTCGGCGACACTCTGCATGGACAGAGGGTTTTCGGCAGGCATGGAATCTATTATCGAGCAGGCTTCCCGGACACGCATCTGATTGATGTACTCGTAGAACGTAATGTTCAGCACATGATTGAGATAGTCTGAAAGGTATGTCCTGTTCGTGCCCACTTTGGCAGCCACATCCTGGAGGCTCAGTTTCGGATTCAGATATATCTTTTCCTTCTGCATACACTCTTCAAGACGCACTGCGATTGATGAATACACGTCAGAGACAGAATCCTCTTCAGCAGGTGCAGTTTCGTTCCTGATCCAAGGAAATTCAAATATCGACAGCGGAGGCATGTCCACGACCGAATGCCGGCGGGACAGGCAATAGAGATAAAGCCAGGCGCATACACATACTATCTGGAAGAATGCTCCGCTGAGCCATGTCTCGTCTTTGAAGGCAATCACATACAAGCCCATACAGATGAACAGAAGGACCACACAGTTGATTGCCCATGATACATCTATATGTTCTGTATATGAATAGTTGTCAAATATGTATTTCCTGTGGCGATGCAGAAGGACACATACAAGGATGAATGCGACAACTCCTCCGGCCAAGGCAAAATACAGGGCCAGTTCATAGACAGTATGGGTCGGGAATATGATGAACAGCGGAACGAATATGGCCTGGGCTGCCATCGGAACCAGAACTCTCCGTTTAGTCACCCATCCGGGGGATACGACCTCTATAAAGAAGTTTGAAACGATAGGAATGTAGAGAAGGTCCAATGTGACAGATATGCCGGAAAGGAAGAAGTTCTCCCAATACCCGTCTACAAGAAATATTATGTCCTTGACATTGCAGAAGGCAAAATAGAGCATATTCAGAAACAACATGTACATCATGTTGTTCTTTTTCCTTTGAGGCCACAATAGCCATGCCCAGATTATAAAGAATACGGTAACACCTCCATGAACATAGTGGGCTATCGCTTCTGCCGTCGGTCCCATACCTGTCATAACGTCAATTTCCATTTATACAAAGATATGAAAAATCATGATGCAGGATGTTCACTGAAACAAAATCAGTTTGTTTTGTTGCTTTGAACAATACAATAGTGCCATAAAGTATTTATATTTGTATTCTATGATACACGAACAGAAAGCACAGGCAGCGGCACAGAAAAGCAAGGCTGCCGAAAAGTCAAAGGAGAGGCACAGCCACCGCACTGACGGCAGCAGGTGTCCGATCTGCGGAGCGGAAATCAGCTCCAGATTCGAGATATGTCCGGAATGTGGCGGCAAGCTCGTCAGCTACTGCACATTCTGTGGAGCGGACATGGACAGGCATGACACGGAATGTCCGGAATGCGGAATGCCGGCAGGAGGAGTGAAATGTCCGGAATGCGGAACACTGAACCACCGTTCGTTCTGCTCGAAATGCAACACTCCCCTGACCCGCGCGGCACAGAGGGCAGTAAAGAAAGCTCTGGAAGATCCTAAGGTCAAGGAAGCCATCGAAATGTGCGAAAAGCTTGCAGAGCTGGAGGCGCAGATTGAAGAAGCAGCCTGCGGAGAAGACGGGTATTCAGGAGAAGACGCCGCGGAGCCGGAGGAAGTGCTTTCGGAAGGAGCACTGAAGATGATGGAGATACTCGGCAACATCAAGCCTGGCATGCCCGCCCATGCAAAGCCTGCTACCGTTCCCGCCAAGCCTAAGCCCGCAACAAAAAGCATCGACAAAGTCAAGGAAGAATACAAGAAGACCGTCAGAGACATAAACAAGCTGTTTGATGAAATGCTTCCGCCTGCAGGGTCGACTCCTCAGGAACAGAGAAACTTCTTCTCTGCACGCAAGGTGGCTGTAGAGACGACAATCAAGAAAAAAGTGAAAGTGCCGGTCGAATGGATCTGCAACTACTGCGGCTGCCACCACAAGCAGCCGAGCGAATGTGCTGAGCCGGAATTGGGAGGCACATGGATATATATGGAAAAGACCGAGACAACTACAGTCAGGGAATATAAATACCAATGATCTTTTGACATATGGCAAATAACAAACCGCAAGGAACAGCCGTGGCACCGCAGGGAACGGCTGTAGCTCCTCAAGGTACTGCGGTGGCTCCGCAGGGCACAGCCGTAGCACCTCAAGGAACGGCAGTCGCTCCGCAAGGAACAGCCGTGGCACCACAAGGAACGTCTGTGACGCCGCAGGGCACATCAGTCAGCCAGAAAGGAAGCGGTCCGACACAGAACGGAAGCCGGCAACGCCTTCAGAAAGGAGACACACTTACCATAGACGGCAAGACCTACAGGATTGTGCGCGAATTCAATTCCGGATCAGAGGCCGAGCTGTTCGAGGCAAGCTGCTCAGGCAAGTCATACGGACTGAAGCTTTACAGGAAGGGATTCAAGCCTAACTCACAGGTCAGGCCTATGCTGGACCAGCTTAAGGGAAAGGGATATGCCGCAGACATCCTGTCTGCCGGAAAGGTAACACACGGAGGGGTGTCATATGACTACGAGCTCATGGACTGGTTCCCGCTCGGCTCTTCGAATGCCGCAGGAATCAAAGGAAACAGCGATGCCATTCTTGCCCTTACCATAAAGACGGCTCTGGCCCTGGATGCATTCCACAAGGCAGGATTCGTCCACAAGGACATAAAGCCGGCAAACATCCTCATCAAGGACAAGGGATCATGGGACAGCGTGATATGCGACTTCGGAATAGCCGACGTCATGACAGACGGCAAGGCGATAACCAAGCAGTCCAGGACTCCTATATACGCTGCTCCTGAAATTTATGATCCGAAGAAGGCAAAGGCGATCGTGGACGGGGAAAACCTCTTCGAGATAACCGGCAAGGCGGACTACTATGCTCTCGGTATGACAATCCTCTGCCTGTGGTACGGTGAATCTGAGTTCCAGGTGAAGGAGACGGACATGAGCATAACGAAGCTGACGACCGGCATAACGGTTCCGTCAGACATGCCGGACCCACTCGCAACGATAGCCAGAGGTCTCCTCCTGAAGAATCCGCTCAAGAGATGGGATCTCGACGAAATCCAGAACTTCCTGGCCGGAGGAAACTTCTCGGTAAAGGAAGACGAAATACTCGAAGACCTGAATATCGTCTACAACGCCGGCAAGAACCAGATAGCCAACACAGTGGAGCAGCTTGCCATCTTTATGGTCGATGACCTCGAGCTCGCAAAGAGATACCTGTACAAGGGAAAGCTCAGGGACTGGCTGAAATCACGTCCGGAACTTCAGGATGAGCTTGAAAACATAGTGGAGAAACGCTATCCGAAGGACATGAACCTCGGAGTCATGGCTGCCGTATACGCCCTCGATCCTGACTTCGGATTCTTCATGAGCGGATGGGACAGGAAGACAGGAGAGGAGACAATGATCTCCGCACGTGATTCCGGCGAGGTGATAAAATTCTGTACAGAGAACTTCTGTGACAACGAAACAAAGGAGAAGATAGTATCCGACCTGTTCACCGACTGGCTCGATATGGAGTTTTTCGACGATTGCTGGCGCGTTAAGATGATCGTTCCGAAGCAGGTAAAGGATCCGGACGACCGGACCCAGGAAATAGACATGGCATTCAGACTCAGGATACAGGCGATGGACCCGCTTTGCGACATATGTCTCTGCAACGATGTCAACGACCCTCTCTACGCAATGACAGGACCGGCGATCGGACGTCTCATGAATGTGGCGTACCAGACGCTGATGGTCGATTTCGCCGATGATCCGGACGAACTCCTGGATAATTGGAAGGACCCGAAATATGCTCCATACAATACGCATATGGATGAGTCACTCCTATATTATCTGGTGTTGAACGACAATTACGAAGAGTCGTACCTCCACCGTTTCTTCGAAACCAAGGGCAAGAGGTTCAAGGCCCAGGACACCACATTGAAGAATGAGATAAACAGAAGATATCATCCTGACAGGAACCAGCTCCGGCAGGAGGACGAAGCCATCCTGGATGACACATGCATAATGAGGATCATATCCGCATACGGACATAAGCCGACATACCGTTTCTTCGGGACGGATATCGAAGTTTCCGACCTTTCGCAGTTCAAGAGACAGCTTGGGAAGAAGAAGATGGTTCAGGATGCGTACTATGAGTACGGACTTGCCGGCTGGCTCGGTATACAGTACCATGAGAATCCTCATGCAGACTTCAGCGCACAGTACTCATACGAGAGGCAGCTGCTGGAATACACGAAATGTCTCGGAGCCATCGATCCGGAAAATACCGATTTCGTAAACTACAGCAATGCGGCTGAAGAAGCAAGGGAGCTTGCTTCAGGCAGCGGAGACGAAGCAGGCAAGACCAGACTGAAGGAAACGGCGCAGAAGGCTATAGCCATCGTATTCGGCGTAATGCCGCTGATATATCTGACCATAAGGATCATAGGCGCACTGATCCATGATCCTGTATTGTCGAGCGACATAGAATTCTCCGGCATATTCTACACTGTAGGAATCATCGTCGCGATAGTGATGTTCTTTGCAGGAGAAACTGACAGCATCATTGCCTGTATCCTCGCCGGAGCCATCGTTTCCGGAGTCATATGGCTTGTGCTGGCATTCCTGGCACCTTTCCTGTTGTGGATATACCTGGCCATGGTGATTGCTGCGATGGTTTATTTCTGCCGGAAGACGGTATTCTCCCAGAGTTCATATTACTCTGATGTAAATACAGGAGCCACTCCGGGGTTTGAAGAACTGGAGCTCGAGCCGCTTCATTACGCATACAGCGATGAAGATGAATTCGATTCTTCACTCAACTCGCTGTACGACAACGACAACATAGAGGATTGGGAAGAAGAGCTCAAGACAAGACGCAAGCCTCTGATATTGTTCATTGCCTGCACGGTGATCCTGCTGGCACTCGGCTCATTCCTCCCATAAAGAATAACAGATCATAACACAGACGACATATGGCTATCTGCAAGAAATGCAATACCAACAACCGTGATGCGGCAAGATTCTGCAAGAGATGCGGAACCGCCGTCGAGACAGCTTCATCCGACAAGTTCTCCGGATATTACGGCAAGGACAATCTGTATCCTGAGATAGAGAAATTCCAGAAGATGGCCTCGATTGCCGGACAGCTGAAGAATTCCGGCGGAGCATATGTAGGGCTGGATTGCATCTTGTCCGGCGACACCGGTACAGGCAAGAACTTCATCGCTGAAAAGCTCAACGAGATGCTCCTCAAGGCAAGGGTCATAACCAGGAGCAGGATTGAGGTCGTGGACGCTGCCGACTATGAGGCATGGTCGGAGAAGTTCGACGACAATCTGGACAAGGCAAAGGACGGAGTGCTCATGATATGCAACGCCCAGAAGCTGCTTCCAAGCGAAGAATCAGTTGACATCAACGAGCTTGACAGATTGTTCTCAAGAATGTCCCGCAGCCGCGAGAACATGCCTGTGATATTCCTGAGCGGACTCAGGAAAGGAATGGAAGGATTCCTGAGCAAGAACACCGACATCGCGAGGCTTTTCGAATTCAGGTTCGACCTGAAGGGACTGAATGAAGACCAGCTCGTATCGATCTGCCTTGACAACGTCAAGGACAAGTATCGTCTGAAGGTCGGTGACGGAGTGGCAGCAAAGCTCAAGGGCCATTTCACCTGGCTCTTCAGAGAAGGTTCCGAACTTATCAGCAACGGTCACCTTTCTGAAACGAAGGCCCAGGAAATCGCCATCAGCGCATTAGGCCGCGGTTCCACCAAAGTAGAGGCGCAGGATGTTTCAGGCAAGATATTCATCCCTCGTACCGAAGCCGAAATATGGCAGGACCTTGACAAGTTCATCGGCATGAAGAGCGTGAAGGACGAGATCAGGTCCATAGTCGACGACATCAAGGAGACCAAGAGGTCGAAGGGAACAGACGTGAAGGTCGAGATCCGCGACCATTTCGTATTCACAGGAAACCCCGGAACAGGAAAGACCACAATGGCACGTTGCTTTGCCGACATCCTCAATGCTCTTGGAGTATTGCCAAAAGGCCATCTTGTCGAGATAGGAAGCAAGGATCTCATCGGCGATGTAATCGGTGCATCCGAAAGAAACGTAAGGGATGCTGTGGACAAGGCGATGGGAGGCATACTTTTCATCGATGAGGCATATGGTCTTAACGATGGGACAAGCTACGGACAAGGAGCAATTGACACGCTTCTGAAGCTGGTGGAGGACAATAGAGGCAAGTTCATCTGCATTCTGGCAGGATACAGCAAGGAGATGGGCGACTTCATGAGGCAGAACAGCGGTCTCGAATCCCGTTTCAACAAAGTCATCGACTTCCCGGACTACAACGCAAGAGAACTGGAGGCGATATTCCGCATCACACTCAAAAGCAAGGGATTCACCCTCGACAGCGAGGCAGAAGACAAGATATCCAAGCATTTCGATCTCGTCCACCTCAAGAAAGGGGCGAACTTTGGAAACGCACGAGTGGTAAGGAACATATTCAGCGAAGCCGAGAGACGATATAAATCCAGAAGAACCAAGCTTCACGGTGCGGAATACGACAAGGCGGAAGGAGTGCTCATATGGCATGACATAGCGGGTGACGAAGGCACTAAGGACATTTCAGTGGACGACGTGATGAAGGAGCTTGACAGTCTCACTGGCATGACGAGCGTGAAGGAAGCCATCCGGGAGATCGGTTACGATCTATTCAGGCAGCGCAAGGCGATGGAGTTCGGAATAGGAAAGGCGACGCTGACTCCTGTCAATATAGTGCTGACCGGTAATCCGGGTACAGGAAAGACAACGATAGCACGCAAGCTCGGAAAGCTCTTCAAGGCTCTGGGTCTGACAGCCAGCGACAAGGTGGTCGAAAAGACGCCGAAGGACATAGTCAGCGGATTCGTAAACTGTTCGGACAAGAACATGGACGATGCAGTGAATGAAGCGATGGGAGGCGTCCTCTTCCTAGACGAGGCATATGCGATAGCTCCCGTTGACGCTACAGGCCAATGTACCAACCCTGAGGGAAAGAAGGCACTCGAAGCCCTTCTGACAAGAATGGAGAACGACAGAGGCAAGTTCGTGGTCATCGCAGCCGGATACAAGAACAAGATGAATGATCTTGTAAGGGCGAACGAAGGTTTCAAGAGCCGCTTCACACACTTCCTCCATATCGAAGACTATACGGCTGACGAGCTCGGTCAGATATTCATGAACATGCTCAAGTCAGAAGCTCTGAAGCCTGAGAATGACATGGTCAGCGACCGTGTGCTCAAGCTGTTCGAAAGAATGACGGCCTCAAAGGACGAGAAGTTCGGAAACGCCCGCGAAGCCAGGAAGGTCCTTGACCAGACAAAGCGCAATCTTGCATCCAGGCTCAAGGCGATACCATATGACTTATGGACTCCTGAGCTCATGACGACCATCGTGGCGGATGACATTCCGTTTGTTGAAGCGAAGAAGCTCTCGCCTGACGAATGTCTTGCCGAGCTTGATGCTCTTGTAGGGCTCAATCAGGTAAAGGATGCCATGAAGGCCCTTATCAACAGTGTCAACAGAGCAACCCATCTTGCAAAGCTTACAGGAGAGAAGACAACCGTCATGCCGGGCCATTTCATGTTCCTTGGCAACCCTGGTACAGGAAAGACCACGGTAGCCAGGATGATGGGAAAGATCCTCCACTCAATGGGTGTGATCCAGAGACCGGATGTCATCGAAGTAGACAAGAGCAAGATGGTGGGAAGATATGTCGGAGACACGGAGGCTATAACCACAGAAGTGATAAACAGCGCAATGGGAGGCATACTTTTCATCGACGAGGCATATTCGCTTGCAGGGGATCAGTTCGGAAGGAACGCACTGGATACCCTGCTCAAGCAGCTTGAGGACAAGCGCGACAGGTTCGTCTGCATAGTCGCCGGCTATACCAAGGAGATGCAGGCTTTCGTGGAGGCAAATTCAGGCATAAGGAGCAGATTCCCTGAACGGAACTGGATAAACTTCGAAGACTATAACGACGACGAACTGTACCAGATATTCGCAAACCTTTGCAAAAAGGAAAAGATGACCATGACAGATGAGGCCTCAACGCTCCTCAGGGCACGTTTCAAGATGATATACATGAGTCGCGACGACAAGTTCGGAAACGCCCGAGAGGCAAGAAACATGTTCGAATCCGTCAAGGCGGCAATGGCGACAAGGACCGCAATGATAGACTCCCCTAGCCTGGAAGACCTCAAGACCATACAGGCAGAAGACATTAGATAACAATTAAAGAAAAAGATATGACTAAATGTCCACACTGCAGGGAGCAGATTCCAGATGACAGCTGGTTCTGCGACCAATGCGGCAAAGAATTGAAATGGTGTCCTGAATGCCGCGCGCCTAAAAGGGGCACGGAATGTGCTGCATGCGGCGAGACTCTGGTCGATGCCGGCACATACTTCAGCGGCGGAAAATCTGCGGCCAAAGGCACTGCGGACCTGAACAACATCCTGGACGACCTGTTCAAGGACGGAGGATTCGCAAAGCATACAGCATCCGCATCATGCCTTGAAGGAAACGGTTGGAAGCTGACTCTGAAGGAAGGGCAGTTCGGCCGTGCCGGCGGAATCTGGCCGGAGCTTTCGGCTGTCCAATACGTTTCAGGCAGACACGGACAGATCCGTAAGAACGGAGGGAACTGGGAGATATCCGATGTCGGCTCGACCAACGGAACCTATGTGAACGGCGCAAGGATAGCTCCCGGCACATGGGTTACCCTAAAGAAAGGCGACAAGGTCAAGATCGCAACTGTAAAATTCGACGTAGCATAACCATGAAACTGGAAATACAGGCAGTCAATGACATAGGCTGTTCACGCACAAACAACGAAGACATGATGTCGGTAGGAGGAATACTTCTGCGCGATTCATCACTGGAGATACCTGTAGGGATCAGCGAAGATCAGGACAGTTACTTCTACACTCTCGTATCAGACGGAATGGGAGGTCATGAAAAGGGAGAGGTGGCAAGCGAATACCTTCTGCAATGCATTGCATCCCACCTGTCTGAAGGTAAGGTAAGCAACAGGAATGCAGAAGACAGCCTGAGGGCTCTGGTTCGTGACGTAAGCGACAACCTGAACTCGAAGGGGCTGGAAGAAAACCAGGAAAGGATATTGGGCTGTACACTGACCGGTGTCATCTGGATCGGAGGAACAGCGTATCTCGTCAACGCCGGAGACAGCAGGACATACCGTTATCGTGACGGCTTTCTAAAGCAGCTTTCGACGGACGACACGGAAAGAGGAATAACAGGAGATGAAAACGCAAGCAAGCTCCTGCTCAACGCCATCGGAGGAGGCAGCCATGGCAGGCTGACCGTGGAGGACATATCAGAGAGGATAATGGAAGGTGACATGATCCTGATATGCTCTGACGGCCTCACGGACATGGTCGACGATGAAACGATAGAAGACATCTTGAGAAATGAGCCGCGGGCAGCAGAAAAGCTGGTGGAAACGGCTAACCGGAATGGAGGAGCGGACAACATTTCAGTAATTGTCGCCCACATATCTGAATGATTCAGGAGAAAAGACTTGGAGCAATCCCAAGTCTTTTCTTTTTGTAGTATTTTGTAGGTGATAGGGTTGATAAGTCTACATTTTATCACTATTTTTGCAGGATTATTTAGAATTGTAAATCAAAACATATTAATCACACTGACATGCAGAACAAATTGCAGGAATTGACAGATAAACTTTACAATGAAGGACTGTCAAAAGGCAAGCAGGAAGGAGCGGAACTTCTTGCAAAGGCAAAGGCACAGGCAGAAGAGATGGTAGCCAAGGCTCAGGCCGAAGCAGCACAGATCGTGGCCGCAGCCCAGAAACAGGCTGATGAGATCAAGTCAAAAGTGGCATCAGACATCAGAATGGCATCCAACCAGAGTCTTTCAGCGACAAGAAAGGACATTGAAGAACTGGTAGTGAGCAAAATGAGCGCTGAAGCTGTGAAGAATGTCCTTACATCAGCTGAATTCGTGAAGGAACTTATCCAGGCCGTTGCCGGTAAGTTCACCACAGAAGGCCCTATGGACCTCGCCCTCATCCTTCCGGAAAGCCTCCAGAAGGAACTTGAGCTGTTCGTAAACAACGAGTTATCAAAGATCCTCAACGCTGGTGTAGAGGCTTCTTTCTCAAAGAAGGTAAGCGGAGGATTCAGGATCGGCCCTAAGGACGGCGGATATTTCGTAAGCTTCACTGACGAAACTTTCAACGAACTCATCGCTGAATATCTCAGACCGGCGACTAAGAAGATTCTCTTCGGATAATGAACAATTACGTATACATCATAGCAGGACTTCCGGATTTCACTCCCGACTGGAGACAGGGCGGGCAGAGTCTTGACGGATATCTTGGCCAGGTGGCAGAACTCCTGTCCGACAAGGACAATGAGACTGTCAGCTTTGTCATCGACGGTTTTGACAAGGAGAAGATCGGCCTTGAATTCTACAGACATGCCCTCTCGCACCGCAACGGATTCATCAGGGAGTTCTTCAAGTTCGACCTTAACGTCCGCAACCGGAAGGTCAGGTATCTGAACCATGCTCTGGGCAGGGACCTCGACAAGGACATCCTTTCGCTCAGGGATCCTGAAGCGGAAGAGACAGGTCTTGAGCCGGAAGCTCCGGAATTCAAGGAAGCAGAGAGGCTGCAGTCAATCCTGGAAGGAAACGACATCCTCTCAAGAGAAAGAGGCATCGACGATCTTTACTGGGACAAGATTGACGAACTCACCCTCTTCGATTATCTCAACTTCGACAAGATACTGGGGATGATCGCCAAGATGATGATCATCCGCAGATGGCTTATTCTTGACGAGGAGACAGGACGTGCAATGTTCAAGAAGCTCGTCGACGAAGTCAGAGGCACATTCAAAGGTGTTGAATACAACGAAAACAAATAAAATACGATAATATGAAAACAACAGGAAAGGTTACGGGTATCGTATCCAACCTTGTGACGGTAGAGGCAAACGGTCCGGTATCGCAGAACGAGATCTGCTACATCACCGTAGGCGGAACGAAGCTCATGGCCGAGGTCATAAAGGTGAACGGAAAGAACGCCGCTGTTCAGGTGTTCGAGAGTACCCGTGGACTCAAGAACGGTGATACCGTAGAGTTCGAAGACAGGATGCTCGAGGCGACCCTCGGTCCAGGTCTTCTCTCCAGCAGCTACGACGGTCTGCAGAACGACCTCACCACAATGACAGGCGTCTTCCTCAAGAGAGGAGAATACACAGACCCTCTCAACCACGAGAAGCTTTGGGACTTCACCCCTCTGGCAAAACCGGGAGACAAGGTGATCGCAGCTGACTGGCTGGGAGAGGTGAAGGAAGGATGGCTTCCTCACAAGATCATGGTTCCGTTCGCATTCAAGGGCGAATATACCGTAAAATCTGTAGCAGAGGTTGGCAGCTACAACATCGACAAGGTCATCGCAGTCCTTACTGATGCATCGGGAGAGGATGTAGAGGTCAGGATGTGGCAGAAATGGCCGGTTAAGGTAGCGATCAAGGGCTACAAGGAAAAGCCAAGGCCATCGAAGATCATGGAGACAGGCGTACGCGCCATCGACACGCTTAACCCTATCGCAGAAGGCGGCACAGGATTCATCCCTGGTCCTTTCGGATGCGGAAAGACAGTGCTCCAGCACGCCATCGCAAAGCAGGGTGACGCGGACGTTATCCTCATGGCAGCCTGCGGAGAGCGTGCGAACGAGGTTGTGGAGATTTTCGCCGAGTTCCCTGAACTCATCGACCCGCATACAGGACGCCACCTCATGGAGCGTACCACCATCATCTGCAACACATCAAACATGCCTGTTGCAGCACGTGAAGCATCTGTTTACACAGCGATGACAATCTGCGAGTACTATCGCGCGATGGGTCTGAAGGTCCTTCTTCTCGCCGACTCGACTTCACGTTGGGCACAGGCTCTCCGAGAGATGTCGAACCGTATGGAGGAGCTCCCTGGAGCTGACGCATTCCCTGTCGACCTCTCGGCGATCATCTCGAACTTCTACGCCCGCGCAGGTATGGTGATCCTCAACAACGGACAGACCGGAGCCGTGACCTTCATCGGTACGGTATCCCCTGCCGGAGGTAACCTCAAGGAGCCTGTTACAGAGTCTACAAAGAAGGCTGCAAGATGCTTCTACGCCCTCGAGCAGAACCGTGCAGACCAGAAGCGCTACCCTGCAGTGAACCCTATCGACTCATACTCGAAGTATCTCGAGTATCCGGAGATCCGCGAATATCTCAACGAGACAATCATGCCGGGCTGGGTTGAAATGGTTGAAAAGACAAAGAACATCGTGCGCAAGGGTAAGGAAGCGAACGACCAGATCAACATCCTCGGTGACGACGGCGTGCCTATGAGCTACCACGAGATCTTCTGGAAATCAGAACTTGTGGACTTCGTCATCCTCCAGCAGGACGCATTCGACGACATCGACGCCCTCTGCCCTATCGAAAGGCAGAAGTATATGCTCGAACTCGTCATGGGCATATGCGACCGCGACTTCAAGTTCGAGGACTTCGAGGAGTGCCGCTCATACTTCAAGGAACTCATCAACGCCTTGAGGCAGATGAACTACTCTGAGTTCAAGAGCGAAAGATTCAACGAATATCAGAACAAACTCAATAATCTTCTAAGCA
>JAFQAT010000013.1 GCA_017399865.1 Bacteroidales bacterium
CCGAGGGAAGGGATTTAGGGAAGGGGCAACGTAAATGAATATTTTCATATTTTTGTACGACCTTTGTAAAAGATAAGAGTTATAAAACCTGGATTGAAATACCTACGATAGAAAAGGTCGAACGAAGTGATAGTAAGTCCCTTCCCCGAGGGAAGGGATTTAGGGAAGGGGTAACGTAAATGAATATTTTCATATTTTTGTACGACCTTTGTAAAAGATAAGAGTTATAAAACCTGGATTGAAATACCTACGATAGAAAATATGAAAAGAATAGCAATGTTTCCTGGGTCATTCGACCCGTTCACCGCAGGCCATCTCAACATCCTGAAGAGGGCCCTGACGATGTTTGACGAGGTTGTTGTTGCCATCGGAATCAATATAGACAAAAGAGGATTCTTCCCGAATGAGAAGAGGATCGAGATCATAAGGCAGGCGACTGCCGGGATGGAAGGAGTAAGCATAATCCAGTATGACAACCTTACCATCGACAAGTGCCGTGAACTCGGCATCAGGCATATTGTCCGCGGTGTAAGGAACATGATCGATTTCGAGACGGAGAGGTCGATAGCCGATGCGAACCGCAAGCTTGCTCCAGACATCGAGACCATAATCATTCCTACGGCTCAGGAATTTGCGCATATTTCTTCTACTGCCGTGCGTGACCTTCTCAAGCATGGAGGAGATACTTCTCTGTTTGTTCCGGAAGGAGTAGAACTGTAAATTCCATCCTTCAAAATGACTGTCAGCTATGGTAAGAAGACAAAAGATAAGGTGTCTGGCGGGGGTAGTGCTGCTGTTTCTGACAGTGGCGGCGGATGCTTTTGCCCAGCTGGATTCTACCGTGCGGGCAGCTCTTGACAAACGGCTTTCGGAATACTTCGCGGCGATAGAGTTCGAGGGACCTGAGACTCAGAAAGGGGAGTGTGACTTCCTTATCGACACATGCGTGGATTCCCTTATGCGTCAGCATGTTGCATTGTCTGCATATGAGCATTACCGTGATTCGAAAGTGATGGGTGCCGAAGCTGTGGCCATACATGTGTTCGATAAATGGTTTGACTCCGGAAAGGTGAAGATGAGGGATGATAATGAACTTCTGGCTGCCCGGATCTTTGCGGAATTCAACCGCCGTTCGCTGATAGGCAGCCAGGCCCAGGAAATGACTCTTTTCGACCTGGACGGCGACCCGATAACCTTGTTTGACGAACCTTCGGACAGGTTCACTGTGTTGTATTTTTATGATACTTCATGTCCGACCTGCAAGGTGCAGTCCTTACTCCTGCGGAATCTTTTCCGGGAAGAGGATTTCCCTGTGGACTTCATCGCCGTGTATGCTTCTGACAACGAGGAAGAATGGCGTGACTATGCTTTCGGTCAGCTGAGGTTCGACGCCCGCATGGTCCGTGTCCATCATATGTGGGATCCCGTCATGGAGTCCGATTTCCAGAGAAAATACGGGGTCATCCAGACTCCGCGCATGTTCCTGATCGCTCCTGACGGAACGATACTCGGAAGAGAACTTGATGTCAGGGCGCTTGCCATGATGCTTCATAACATTTTCGATGAGGTCGAACTGGACTATGGAAACGATGAATCCATAGCTCTTTACGACAGTCTTTTCGGTGATGGCCCCTTGTCTGCGAAAGAAGTACACGATGTTTCCAACTATATAGAAGCCAATACTTTGCCTAAAGGTGATACCTTGATGTTCAGGCAGATGACCGGCGACCTGATGTACTACCTCAGCCTTCATAGCGGAGAAGCGTACAAGGAGGGGATGGCCCGTCTGGTAGAGGAGAAGATCCTGTCAAGGCCTGATGTGTGGAAGACCCGTGACGATTCGCTGAAAGTGGTAGGTATGGCGCAGATGTTTGATGACCTGCTGTCAAGATCCGCTCCCGGTACGCGTGTGCCGGACCTGAAGGTCCCCGGCACCTTGCTTTCCGGGAACAGGACGAAGACAGGAGAATTCCGTCTCCGTCGTCTGGGAGGCAGGAATAACTACATCATGTTTGTAACAGACGGATGCAATGTCTGCGCGGCCCGGAAGGAAGCCGCTGTCAGACTCGTAGCTGGGAATAAGAAAGTAAAGGCCTTGATAATCAATGTGGATGAGGTTCTTGCTTCAGATCCAGACCTTGCCTCGGAACTGTTTGATTCATTCGATCTTTCATCTTTGCCGTTTGTACTGATAACAGATAAGAAGGCTAGGATTTATCGCAGATATGTTATAGATTTGTAGGGAACGTTATAATATTTCAGATATGACAGCTGTAAGAATAATTGCTGTTGCTGCAGCTTTGCTGATAGGTTCGGCTTTATATGCGGCGGATGATGTTGTCCGCGTAAGGAAGTCAACCGGAAGGTGCGAGGTGGACAGTAGCATCTGTGTAGATGAAGCCGAGGAGAAGGCATTTATGGAAGCGAAGAAGGAAGCTCTTCGTAAGGCCGGTATATCGGAGGCATCATGGGCATTGCTGGGGCATGTCAGTCCGGCCGGTGGAGAGCGGTTTCATGAGGCTTATTCTTCTGTATGCAGTCTCGCTGTAGACCGTCTTGTGAATGTTCTTGAAAAGAAAGTCGAAGAGGTGAGAGAATCTGACAGCGTCTTCTGTGAAGTCACGATTGATGCCGACGTGGTTGGGACGGATGTGGCTGAGGATCCTGAATTCAAGCTTATTGTGGAAGGAATTGCTCCCGGATATAATGACGAGGAGATTTTTGAGTGCTCTTTCAATGTTCAAGGGGCAGACTCATACCTGAAGCTATTCTGGTTTACCGATGACGAGGTTTCGATGATCTATCCGAATGATTTTGAGGGAAACCAGATGTTCACTGCAGGTAAGCAATACGGTATTCCTGTTACCGATACCATAGAGCTGGTGATGGCCAGGAATGATCCTGATGCAGATGCGGAGTTCATAAATCTTATATTTCTGGCCACAAGGACGAACTGTCAGTATACAGGTGAAATGGATTTCCATTCGGTCTTGAACTGGATATACACAATCCCGGCAGACCAGCGAGCCATATTCCACGGTTCAACGCTCATCAAGTAAAATATTCGTTGTCTTTGTTATATGACGGGAACCATAATATATGTCATAATGGCGGCAGTGCTGGTTACAGCACTGCTGACTTATCTTGTAGTGGCGCTTGTTTCTGCAAGAAAGGATAAGGTGGATACTGCAGTAATGCTGGAGATGATGAAAGCCCAGATGACTGCAGAGAGCGAGAGGGTCCTGAAGGAGAGGGAAGAGGAACTCGAGAGGAGGGCAAAGGCCCTATTCGAGAATCTTTCAGCCGGTCTGGACAAGGATATAAACAATATGAAGGATGCGTTTGAGAAAAACCGCATGGCCCATGTCGCCGCATCTCAGCGCATGAAGGAGAACATTGACAATGCTGTCAGGAGCCTGCGTGAGCAGACGCTTTCAATAGGAGACAAAGCAGATAATCTTGCCGATGCCCTGAAAGGACGGAACAAGACTCAGGGTAATTGGGGAGAGGTGATACTTGACAATCTTTTTACTTCAGAAGGCCTTCGCGAAGGACGCGACTATGACAAGGAGGAGACCTTGAGGGATGAGCATGGCAATGTGGTCTATAACGAAGATACCGATCGCAGGATGCGCCCGGATTTCATACTCCACTATCCGGACGGAAACGATGTCGTTGTCGATTCCAAGGTGGTTCTGACGGCTATGTATGATTACTATTCCACTGATGACGAGCAGATGAAGGCTGATGCCATGGCGAGAAATCTGGCGGCCATGAAGGAGCAGGTGCGCAGACTTGCGAGGAAGGATTACAGCAGATATCTCAGGCCGGGCCACAAGATGCTGGATTTTGTGATCATGTTCGTGCCTGTGTATTCGGCGTTGCGTATGGCGTATGAGGCAGACCGCAATCTATGGCAGGAAGCATATGAACAAGGGGTTCTCATAACGACAGAAGAGACCATGATGCCGTTTCTCCGCATGATCAGCATCGCATGGAAGAGTCATGAACAGGTCGCGAACCAGCAGCAGATAATCGCTGCTGCCGAAATGATGCTTGCGCGTGTGTCGGATTTCTGTACGGCTCATGCGAAGATGGGGGAGAGGCTCGAGGAAGCCCTTAAGTATTATGAAGTATGCGACCGTAAGCTCAGGGAGAGAGGACAGAGCATCGTCGGTGCTGCAAACAAGCTTATCAGCTACGGGGTCCCCAGGAATCCGAAGAAATCAATCCCACAGGAGATAGGTGCTGAGGAGACGGAATTCAGGACTTGATATCTGTGAACAGATGATGTCCTCGCTGATGTTGTCCATCCACTCGCGAGTGGTGGTTTCTTCTTTTGCAGAAGCGATGGCTGCAGTCGGATTCATGAGATAATCCTCAATAAAATTTCTCATAGGGAAATAATTTGTTTGTTCGTAATGACTTTCCCTAACCAAGCATTGTGCCAAAAAAAGCCATGATGAAAGAAAAATTATCATGGCTTTTGTAAGTATTTGAGTGATAGTGTGTTATTTTTTGAATTCCGAGGCGTTTTCCATCTTGGCCTTGATGCGGTCGTTGCAAAGGTTTCCAAGGCTTCCGATAGAAGTGTGCCTGAGGTCGGCCGGCGCAAGCTGGCCGTTTGTCTTCCCTTCTGCTCCCTGATATCTGAATTTACCCTCATTGACTTCGATGCCCACGCTCTTGTATGCATCGCGGAACGGCATCCCCTCGAGAGTGCGTCTGTTCACTTCCTCTACAGTGAAAAGGAAGTCGTATATAGTCGCGTCAAGTATGTTCTCCTTGACCATGATGTGCTGGAGCATGTAGTCTGCCATCCTGAGGCATCTGTGTATGTTTTCAAGTGCAGGGAAGAGGATGTCCTTGAGGAGCTGGAATTCCCTGTGGTAACCGTGAGGCATGTTGCTGCAGAGCATGCTGATTTCGTTTTCGACAGCCATGATGCGGTTGCAGTTGCCGCGCATGATCTCCCATACGTCAGGATTCTTCTTGTGAGGCATGATGCTCGAACCGGTCGTCAGCTCGTCCGGGAACTTTATGAATCCGTAGTTAGGACTCATGTACATGCAGCAGTCGGCTGCGAATTTGTTGAGCGTGAGCGCGATGGCTCCCATCGCTGATGCCACCGCCCTTTCCGTCTTTCCGCGGCTGAGCTGAGCCGCTACGACATTGTAGTCAAGGCTTGCGAAGCCGAGAATGTCTGTCGTCATCTGTCGGTCGAGCGGGAATGAACTGCCATATCCTGCGGCTGAGCCGAGCGGATTTTGGTCAGTTACATCATATGCTCCACGAAGCATGTACATGTCGTCTGCAAGCGCTTCAGCATATGCTCCGAACCATAGGCCGAATGAAGACGGCATCGCTACCTGACCATGTGTATATCCCGGCAGCAGCACATCCTTATGCTTTTCGCTGAGGCTCTGGAGAGTGTTGAACAATGCGAGAACTTCCTCGCGGATATTCAGCACCTCGTCTTTCAGGAACAGCTTGACGTCTACAAGCACCTGGTCGTTGCGCGAACGTCCCGAGTGGATCTTCTTGCCCAGGTCGCCCAGACGGCGCGTCAGGAGAAGCTCCACCTGTGAGTGGATGTCTTCAACATCGTCTTCCAGCACGAAGGTCCCGGCCTCGATCTCCTCAAGGATCTGGTCCAGCGCTACAGTAAGCGTTTCAAGCTCTTCTGCTTTCAGAAGCCCGATGGACTCCAGCATCCTGATATGTGCCTTTGAACCTGTTACGTCATATTTTGCCAGGCGCATGTCCAGTATGCGGTCGTTTCCTACCGTGAAATCCTCTACCAGGTCGGTCGCCTGTGTTCCCTTGCTCCAAAGTGTACTCATAATATTCTGTTCTTCCCGTATGCAGGTCACTATGATACTGAGTGACATGCCCCCCCCGGCTAGGGGGACGTCCTCGAAGAGGACAGGGGGTCACGTAGTATCATAGTGACCTACATCCGGTTGATTAAACTGATGTATATTTCTATTGCATTTTGTATCTCACTGATGAGCACGAATTCGTTCTTCCTGTGCGATCTGGCGGATTCTCCGGGCCCCATCTTTATGGCATCGCACTCTATGCGCATCCAGTCCGATGTCGTCGGAGAAGAGAAAGTCTCTATTCCAAGGGCGTCTGCCGCATTCTGAAGAGGGGAGCCCTCGAATGTCGCGCTTGACCTGTTGGTCAGGTTTCTCGGCTTTAGCTCGCTCCGGCATATCGACTGAAGTTCCTTAAGGATCTCTTCATTCGAATACTGTTCGGTAGGACGGATGTCTATCACGAAATCGCATCTGTCAGGAATGACATTGTGTACCATACCGGCATTGATCTGGGTGACGTTCAGATTGACCTTGCCCATCCTAGACGAAATCTTTCCGAATTCATGCGCCCTTATGCGTGAAATGTCTTCCAGAGCGATGTACAGCGCGTTTTCTCCTTCATTGCGTGCAGCGTGTCCGCTTACTCCATGTGCAGTGGCATCTATTACAAGGAGACCTCTTTCTGCTGTCGCAGCCTTCATACCTGTCGGTTCTCCGACGATTGCGAAGTCAACAGCAGTACATCCTGCTTTCTTCTCGTCCCTGCTGCAGATTCTCGTACCCCACAATCCTGTCATGCCGTTCTTTCCCGACCTCTCCTCTTCGCATGTCAGTACCAGTATGAGGTTGGTCCCTACATGTTCGTTTCCTGTGGCAGCGGTTTCCAAAACCGTGCTTCCCCCCTGGCCGCAGGGGGAGGGACCAGCTCCGAAGGAGTGGGAGGGGTTGTTTTGGGAACCGCTCCCACAGCAGCATGTACCGTTAAAATAACGGTAAGCGGCAAGCATGGCGACAACAGAAGCGCCGTCATCATTGCTGCCCAGGCCGGCCACTATATCCTTCGGTCCGACCTTCTGACCTGATATGCGGCCGATGACCTCAGCTGCCGTCTCATCGTCCGGAGAATACGGGTCGAATTCATATCCCTCGCACGGACTTACAGTGTCCAGATGTGCGCAGAGCATGAGTACGGGCTTCGACGGGTCACCGATACGTTCGGCGACGATGTTGTTGCCGATGCGCTCATGCTCGATGCCCCTTTCCTTCATCCATCCGCTGACATGGTCGCATACGGCCGTCTCGCTGAATGAAGGCGACGGAATCCGGACCATCTCCTTCAGCAGCTCTACCGCTTCTGCGGTCAGTGTACGTATGTACTCGTTCCTGTTCATTATATCAATGTTGTTCCCGTAGTGCCGAGCAAGTTGCGTGCGTGCTTGACGATCACCCTTGCCACTCCGCTGTCGATGGCCTTGAATGAATTTGCCAGCTTAGGAATCATTCCGTCAGCGACCCTGCCTTCAGCCTTCAGCTGCGCGAACTTCTCCCGGTCGATTTCCGGTATAACGCTCGAATCATCGTCCTTGTCGTACAGGACGCCATCCTTTTCGAAGCAGTATATCAGATCCGTTTCATGCGTCACGCTGCGAGGCGAGCGATTCTTGTATTTCGCCATGGCGATCGCCACAGATGATGCGATCGTATCGGCATTAGTATTCAGCAGATTGCCCTGCCCGTCATGGTTGATAGCATTGAACACCGGCACGATGCCCTTTTCGAGCAGCGAATAGATGAATACAGCGTTGACGCTGTCTGCCGTCACATCCCCGACATATCCGTAGTCCACATCTTCTCCAATGCTCTCGACATGGACCGGAGGCCTCCTGCTGGCCTTTATGGCATTGCCGTCCGCTCCTGTGAGCCCGATTGCATTACATCCTTCGGCCTGCAGCAGTGCTACAATGTTCTTGTTGCACCAGCCTGCATATACCATGGTCACGACCTTCAGCGTCTCCTCGTCCGTGATCCTGCGGCCTTCCACCATCTTCGGCACCATGCCCATCTCCTTCTGCATCTGGCTTGCCATGACTCCACCTCCATGGACGAGCACCTTCATGCCCGGCATGGCCGCGAAATCCCTGACGAACTCCCGCAGAAGCGACGGATTGTCGACGACGTTTCCTCCTATCTTTACTACCTTTATCATAGGCTCTTCAAAATTTCTTTCAGCACGGTCTGGGCTGATACGACGCGGTTCGCAGCCTCCGGAATCACTATAGACTGCGGGCTCTCGATGACATCGTCGGTCACGATCATGTTCCTGCGCACAGGAAGGCAATGCATGAAGTATGCGTTGTTTGTCAGAGCCATCTTCTCCGAATCCACAGTCCAGTCCCTGTCGGTGCAGAGTACCTTTCCGTAGTTGTCGCCGCTGTAGGCTGACCAGTTCTTCGCATAGATGAAATCCGCGCCTTCGAAGGCCTTTCTCTGGTCATATTCGATCCGCGCACGGCCGGTGAATGCAGGGTCGAGCTCATATCCGTGCGGATGGGTGATCACGAATTCATAATCGGTCATGTTGATGCCCTCAGCGAATGAGTTAGGAACCGCCTGCGGCAGAGCCTTCGGATGCGGAGCCCATGTCATCACGATCTTCGGCTTCTCGACCTTCTTGTATTCTTCAATGGTGATCAGGTCAGCGAATGTCTGGAGCGGATGCCTTGTCGCTGCCTCCATGCTGAATACCGGTTTGCCTGAATATTTTATGAACTGGTTGACAATCACCTCGTTGTAGTCATCTTCCTTGCTCTCGAACTTTGCAAATGCCCTTACTCCTATGACGTCGCAATATGAGCCCATCACTGGTATTGCCTCAAGAAGATGCTCGGGCTTGTCGCTGTCCATTATGACGCCGCGCTCGGTCTCCAGCTTCCATGCTCCCTGATTCACATCGAGCACGATTACGTTCATCCCCAGGTTCAGCGCTGCCTTCTGGGTGCTGAGCCTTGTCCTAAGACTCGAGTTGAAGAATATCATCAGAAGGGTCTTGTTCCTGCCAAGGTCCTGGTCTGCAAAAGGATTTTCCTTTACATATCTTGCTGCCTCAAGGGCATTCTTAAGGTCGCCGAGCTGGGTTATAGATGTGAAATGTCTCATAATGTCAATTCTCTCCAAGCGTTAACGAATGATTCTGCAGTCTCCTGTGAAACGGTCAGTGAGGGAAGCAGGCGGATCACCTGCGCTCCTGCGGCTCCTGTGAAGAAATGTCTTTCAAAGAGAAGCCTGTCGCGGAGCCCGACATACTCATCCTTCAGTTCCATTCCGATCATGAGACCTTTTCCGCGGTATTCCTTCAGTGCCTTGTCCTGTGCAAATGCAGCGCGGAAATACTCTCCGATCTTTGCGGCGTTCTCTACGAGATGCTCATTTTCTATGATGTCCAGAACAGCGAGGGCTGCCGTGCAGGCAAGATGATTGCCGCCGAAAGTCGTGCCGAGCATTCCGTACGATGCCTTTATGGAAGGACTGATCAGCACACCGCCGATAGGGAAGCCGTTGCCCATGCCCTTGGCTGTCGTTATGATGTCCGCACGGACTCCGCTATGCTGGTGGGCGAAGAACTTTCCTGTACGGCCGTATCCGGACTGGATCTCGTCCAGGATCAGGACGCATCCATGTCTGTCGCAGAGCTCGCGCAGCCCATGGAGGAATTCGTCTGCAGGTTCATATATTCCTGCCACACCCTGGATACCTTCGATGATAACTGCCGCAAATTCTCCCTTTGACAGCTGCTCTTCAACAGCAGAGAGATCATTGAGAGGAACGAACACGATATTCTCTGTAGAGTTGAACGGAGCCTGTATCTTCGGGTTGTCAGTTGCTGCGACTGCTCCAGAAGTCCTGCCGTGGAATGCCTTCCTGAATGCCAGTACCTTTGCCTTTCCTGTATGGAACGACGCCACCTTCAATGCGTTCTCATTCGCCTCTGCACCGCTGTTGCAAAGAAACAAGGCATAGTCATCATATCCGCAGACCTTTCCAAGACGCGCAGCAAGCTCCCTCTGCAGCGAATTCTGTACAGCATTCGAATAAAATCCGAGCCTGCCGAGCTGATCCTGCAGCATCTTGACATAATGCGGATGGCAATGTCCGACAGAAATCACGGCATGACCGCCGTAAAGGTCGGTATATACCTCCCCATTCTTATCCCAAAGGGTCGTGTCCAGTCCCCTGACCGGTTCGATATCCCAAAGCTTATAAACTTCAAATAAATACATGATAATCTATCTCTTTCTCTCTAAAAAGCAGAAGGCTTCAGACGAAGACCGGTGTCTTCAGGCAGCCCGAACATCAGGTTCATATTCTGCACAGCCTGGCCCGCCGCTCCTTTCACAAGATTGTCGATACACGAAGCTATATGCACATAACCGTCATGCAGCTCCACATGTACCAGGCCCTTGTTAGTATTCACGACCTCCTTCATCGAAATGCCCTCATTGCTATGGAATACAAAAGGTGATTCAGCATAATAATCCTCGAATACCTTCCTGTAATCTTCCAGCGTCATCCCTTCCACAGCCCTGGTATAGACACTCGCAAATATTCCCCTCGCAAAATCCCCCCTGAGCGGCACAAAATTCACTTTCAGAGTCTCCTCATTGAAAGATTCGGTCGCCTGATTGATGGAACTGGCATGGCCACCCCCGGCTAGGGGGAGGTGCCCACGAAGTGGGAGGGGGCCTGCGGAGTCAACAGCCTGTCCCATCACCTTAGTGAGATTCTGTCTGATCTCCGCCAGATGCTGATGCGTAAACAGCTTGTATATCGATATGTTGTCGCTTCGATAGCTGAAGTGAGTCGTCTCTCCCGGCTTCTTTCCGGCTCCGGTCGATCCCGTAATCGCCGTAACATGTATCTCATCATTGATAAGCCCAGCAGCCGCCAGCGGCAATGTCGCCAGCTGGATGGCAGTCGCGAAACATCCGGGGTTTGCGACATCATGTGCCTTGCGTACTTCTTCACGTGCGCTCTCGCACAGACCGTAGACGAAATGTCTGCCGGCATAGTCCCCGTCAAGCCTGAAATCATTTCCCAGGTCGATGATGCGGCACTCCGGATCAATGTCGTGCGAATCGACAAACTGACGCGAAATGCCGTGCCCGAGGCAGAGGAATATCACATCCGGATCATTCAGCTCCTTCCCGAAGCATAGGTCAGTCTCGCCGATAAGGTCGCGGTGGACAGATGCTACAGGCGTACCCTCGGAAGAAGTCGTGGTCGCCGCAACGATCTCCACATGCGGATGGTTCATCAATATCCTGAACAGCTCACCGCCGGTATATCCCGTACCTCCCGCAATCGCTACACGTATTTTCTTAACTTCACTCATAATGTATAATGCTGTGACTATGATAAACGGACCGTTTATTCTTCATCCATTCCGTTTACAGAATAATAAATCTTCAATGGATTGGCGATGACCTTGGTGAATCCCACCACATCGCGTCCTGTGTACGACTTGTTCACCTCACCATACGCTCCGAACTTCGAACTCATGAGATCGTGACCGCTTGTACATCCCAGAACAGAGAAGTGGTATGGCATGAGCGCAACCTCCACCTCGCCTGTCACATTCTTCTCTATGCTGTCCATCATCGCCTCCATGTCCCTGCAGACAGGGTCAAGGTACATCGCCTCATGCATCTGCTGTCCGTACCATCCGGCGATCTGCTCCTTCCAGTAGATCTGACCCTTTGTGAGGGTATGCTTCTCGAGAAGGTGATGCGCCTTCACGATGATCAGAGGAGCCGCAGCCTCGAAGCC
This sequence comes from Bacteroidales bacterium, assembly GCA_017399865.1. GTDB lineage: Bacteria > Bacteroidota > Bacteroidia > Bacteroidales > UBA932 > Cryptobacteroides. Next base: position 11,646 of record JAFQAT010000013.1, read on the forward strand.
TACGCGGCCCTTGATGCCGATGATCGTGTCGCCGATATGGATGTCTCTTCCGATTCCGAACGGGCCTGCAGCGTCACGTACCGCCTTGATGACCTCTACCGGGCTCATCTCAACCCCGTTGAATGATACGGGCTCGCCCTTGAGGAATCCGATCTTTATATGTTCAGGCTCGGTCTTGGTAACCTTGGTCGGATATGCCTCCTCAGGAAGATATCCGTCTGAAGAAAGTGTCTCGACACCTCCGATGCTTGTGCCCCAAAGGCCCTGGTTGATGGAATACTTCGCCTTCTCCCATGTGAAATCGAAACCGTGCTTCTGAAGGAAGTCTATCTCGAACTGGCGGGTGAATCCTTCGTCACGTACAGGAGCGATTATCTGCACTTCAGGTGCAAGGATCTCGAACACGATGTCGAAACGCACCTGGTCGTTTCCTGCTCCTGTGCTTCCATGTGCTACGGCGCCTGCTCCGATCTTCTGCACATGCTTGAGCACTTCCAGCGCCTGGAACACTCTTTCTGAACTTACCGAAAGGGGATAGGTGGCGTTCTTGAGTATGTTTCCGTATATGAGGTATCTGATACCCTTTTCGTAATATGTGTCAACTGCATTCACGTTGGTATGTGATGCCGCGCCAAGAGTCAGGGCACGCTCTTCGATGGCCTTTTCTTCTTCTGCTGAGAATCCGCCGGTATTTACCATTACCGTATGGACCTCATAACCTTTTTCCTTGAGATAAGGGACACAGAACGATGTGTCCAGTCCGCCGCTGAAGGCGAGTACTACCTTGTTGTTCATATGCTTTGTCTGTTTATTTTCCTGATTTCTGTTCGCCGTCCTTGAGGTTCGCAAGCTTTGGATCGGCTGGATCCGCTACTTCAATGTGCTCTGAAGGGTCATAGAGAAGCCCCGTGCAGAGGCACATCCTGTACTCGTTGCTTTCCAGAATCTGATAGTTCCTGCAGCCCTGGCATCCTTTCCAGAATTCAGGGTCGTCGGTGAGGGCAGCGAATGTCACGGGCCTGAAGCCGAGCTCGTAGTTCATCTTCATGACTGCGGCTCCTGTAGTGATGCTGAATATCTTTGCGTTGGGAAACTTTTCTCTTGACAGCTCGAATATGCGGGTCTTTATGCGCATTGCCAGGCCCATGCCGCGGAATGCGTGTGCTACGATGAGTCCGGAGTTTGCTACATATTCCTTACCGCCCCAGGTCTCGATGTATGAGAAACCGGCGAACCTGCCGTCCTCCGCTATCGCAATGACCGCTTTGCCGGCCAGCATCTTCTCAGCCACATATTCCGGTGTCCTGCGGGCAATGCCTGTGCCTCTTTCGCGTGCGGAAATGAATACCTCTTCGCAGATTTCATCTGCATATTTGACGTGGCTTGCATCAGCCACCAATACATTTATTTGCATAAATGTCTGCTCCTATCTGTTATTGACTAAAATATCGGATTGTCTTAAAAGAAAATATACATGAGGGATTCTAACGGCAAGACAAACCGTTACCCCTCCTATTGTCGGACTAATATGTATCTTGAAATATTCATATTGAATACAAAGATAACCAATATATTCCATAAATATGCTAACTTTGTCCAAAATTTTGGTCTTTAAACCGACATACGGAATTCGAATCGTGGCAAAGAAGAAGAAAATAACATCTCCGGGTGTGGATCCTGAATATCTGAAGAAGCAGAAGGAAGCTCTTGTGCGAAAGCACAGGCAGGTGATATATCTGAATGACAGCGAACTGGCTGCCATCAACCTTTATTGCGAACGCTTCAGGGTCGGTACCAAGGCCGTATTGTACAGGGAGGCTATCATGGAAAAGATACTCTCCGAACTGGATGATAATCATCCTACCTTGTTTTAGTCTCGAAGATTCAAAAGCACAAAACAGCCCTCTTTTGTGCTTTTAACCATAAATAATCACCTCTAAAGCACAAATTACCCCAATTTTATGCTTTAGAATAAACCGGGAAACTATGAAGAAGATAATTCTGGCAATTGCAGCTGTCATGATTGCATTTACCGCAGTCGCACAGGAAAAAGTTGTGAATCAGCCTATGGAGCAGGTAGTCGTAGATGACTATAAGATCATCAGCGATAAGGTTGAAGATGGAGTAAGGTATGTTGTTGCCGCTCCAAGTGCAAAGGTATGCTCGAAGCAGATCGACATCCAGATCAAGGACGGCATTATCCAGTCTGTAGTGTATACTAGAGGTTGTGAGGGAAATGCGAAAGGCATCGGAGCCCTTATCAAGGATATGTCTGTAGAGGAGGCCATAAAGAGGCTTGAAGGCATCACCTGCGGCAAGAGGGGCACATCATGCCCTGACCAGCTCGCCAAAGTACTTAAAGCATTGGAATAAAAATCAAAGCCGACGTTTTTTGAACGTCGGCTTTGATTTTACTGTCTTTCAGCTTCCATCGCTGCGTTATAGCAGTGTCTGCAGAGAGGTTCGTATTCATCTTTTTCTCCAAGTACCACCAATGCGTCGTTGGCAACCAGTCTGTGTGAATGGTTTGCCGGACTTCCACATTTCACGCAGATGGCATGGACCTTCTGAACTTCTTCAGCGACAGCCATGAGGGCCGGCATCGGGCCGAACGGCTTGCCCAGAAAGTCTGTGTCAAGGCCGGCTACTATGACTCTGATACCTCTGTTTGCTAGCGTCTGGACGACATCTACCAGAGTGTCGTCAAAGAACTGTGCTTCGTCAATACCTACGACTTCCACGTCGCTTGAGAGAAGAAGCATGCTGGCTGGAGAATCGATGGGAGTGGAAGGAATGCTGTGTGAATCGTGCGATACGACCTCGTCTTCAGAATACCTGACATCTATGCAAGGCTTGTAGATCTCGACCTTCTGTCTGGCGAACTGCGCCCTCTTCATTCTTCTTATGAGTTCTTCAGTCTTTCCTGAAAACATCGAACCGCAGATTACTTCAATAGAACCTGCTTTTTTTGCACTTTCTAAAAACATTTCCTTATTTTTGTACAAATATAGTCATTTATTGCCTTATGGAAAATAAAGAGCAGCAAATTTTGTCGGAAATAAAGAGCATGATGGCCTCGATAAGAAGCCAGCTTGAGCTCCTTGACGCCAAGATGGCGGAGCTACAGCAGGCAGTGGGGCAGGAAGAGGATGAAATGGTTCCTATCGATCTGGAACTTGATGATATTCAGTATGATGCTCCTGTAGAGATGCCTGCAGATGTTCCTGGCGAGACTTCGGTGGATATACCGGTAGAGACTCCGGTCGAGATTCCAGTAGAGACTCCGGTCGAGGCTCCTGTAGAGGATGAACCGGATGATGATCTTCCGTTCTATGACCTTCCGGCGGAACCTGTTGAAGAACCTGTCGAAGAACCTGTTGAAGGACCTGTAGAAGAAACGGTTGAGGAACCTGTTGA